>JBDTVC010000081.1:0-17979 GCA_040007475.1 Burkholderiales bacterium | reverse complement strand
CTAGCGCAAGTGCGACTACCGTGGCAGCAAGCAGGTGGGCGACCTTGCGACGCGCAGTCTTGTTGTTCGTTGTCATCGACTCCCTTTCGAATGCGAGGATCTCGCGGTTCCGCTTGCGGCGATCGAACCACGAGTGGATTCGATTGCTGCAAGCGGAATCAGCATATCGAGTGCGATCGTAAGCGCATTCTGCATAGTCGAATTCAGCATCCATCGTCGCGTCACTCTTTAAGTGACCCGCGGATGGAGAAGACCCTCAACTCAGAGCGGAACCTGTTGTTTGTCCAGATGCTGCGCGACGTGCGCAGCGCCGTGGGCTTGACGCAGATCGAGCTCGCCGACAGGTTGAAGATCCATCAGACCGAGATCTCTCGCGTAGAGCGTGGCATCAGACGCCTCGACGTCCTTGAATTGCACGACTGGCTCGAAGCGCTGAGCGTTCCGCTCGTTGAGTTCGTGGTTGAGCTTGACGACAGACTGCTTGCGATGAAGGTGCGGAATAAGCAAACCCGGCCCGGGAGGCGGTGATCGAGAGCGGCCAACCCACTTCGATTTGGAGGTTCGTATGGAGGACGACTCAACAGGATGGATCCGACGGGCCGATCCGATGGGCTCGCCGCATGGTGGCGATCAAGAGCAGCGGGTCCGGGCTACCGTGTTGAAGGCGCAAGGCCGCCCGGTTGATACACGTACTCCTTCGCGACCCTGGCGGTGTCCGACATCCACGTCGCCCGAACACCGACGATCCGCCCGTTCTCACCCCGGACCAACTCCCAGTCCGCCTTCCCCGTGAACGGATTCGGATAGATCGCCCGCAAATGCCTCCGCACGGACACGAAGCGCCGATCTTCAAGCAGATCGTCCAGTCGCGCAGGGTAGGTCCGACCACCGCCCGGCGACGAGTAGTAGTAGCTGCCGATGGCCTGTGTGAACTGCTCCCCGATCCAATCGAGTTCCACCGCCCGTTGTCGATTCGCCGTGGTCACCCAGACCTCCGAAACGGCCAAGAGGCCCAGGCCCAGAACGGCGATGGCGACCAGAACCCCCAGGTACGTGAACCCCGCGCTACTCACCCCAATGCGCAGTGGGCGTTTCATCCTCACCATCCAGCAAAGCTCGATCCATCGCGAGCAATCCCCGGAGCGCCGCTCTTAACGTCATAGACGCCCGCCGTGACGCCGTCGGGATGCGGAACCACAACCCAGTCACCAGCACTGTCCGTTACCGGATCGACTGGCACGGCCCGGATGTACCTGAACTCCACGAGACGTTGAAGGGAATCGGGCAGTTGCCCCCGATCTCCCTGGTACTTGTCGATAGCCTCCCGGAGCAGGCGCAGGTCCGTGCGCAGTGCCGTCTCCTTCGCCCGATCCACCGAGTCGAAGTAGCGCGGCGCCGCGATCGAAAGCAGCAGTGCCAGAATCGCCATCACGACGAGCAGCTCGATCAAGGTGAAGCCTGCCCGCAGTCTTCGACGAATCGGCGTCATCGTGGACTCACCAGGACTTGTACGCGATGCCATTGAGCCCGACCCCACTGGCCATCGAGTGCACGTCGAAGACATCCTTTCCCGGCTTCGGCTCCTCTGGCGGACTCGCATAGCTGCGCGGGCTCCAGGACCGTGCGGACGGGGTCTCCGCTGGCGCAAAAGGGTCTCGTGGCAGCTTGCGCAGCAGATAGAGCTTCGTCCCTTGGGGAGACTTGGCATCGACGACACCGTCCACCAGCACGTCCAGATTCGGCGGGTATCCGGTCCCGTCGGCGGCCCGCTGGATCGAGCCGAGATCGGCAAGCCGCTTGTACGCATCGATGGCACTGCGGATCTCCCTCAGAGACCGCCTGAGTTCCTCCTCCTTCGCCCGTTGCTGGGACAGCTCCGCCAGTGGCACGCCGATGCTGGCCAGCACGCCCATGATTGCAATCACGACGAGCAGCTCGATCAAACTGAATCCCGATGACGATCGGCCCACCGTCACCTCAGCTCCCAGGCGGTGATGGAACAAGGCCTGGCGCTATAAGCCCGGGCGCTGGAGCAGAGGCGCTTGGCGCTGACGGCTGAACCCCAACCGGCGCCGGAGAGAACTGCGGCGGGCTGGGTTGCGGCATCTGCGGCATCGGCGACGAGCCAGGAACCGCGCCGGCGGGTCTGGGCGGAAGTATCGGCGCCGTCGTGGCGGGACGCGGTGGAGGGGCGGGGGGCGTTGCCGGTGCGCCCTGCCTCGATGAACCCGGCCCGGTTGGACCAAGCTGGATAGGACCGGCACCGGCAGCAGCCTCGGTTCCCGACAGAAACTCCTGCTGACCCACACCGGGAACGTCGAGGCTGCGCACGATGTGCGGAGTGATCAGCAGTACGATCTCCGTGCGAGTGTCGCTGTCCTCCGCCATCCCAAACAGCCGGTTGACCAGCGGCAGTTCGTTGAGTCCAGGGACACCCGTGTTGGAGTGAGAGCGGTCGCGCTGGATCAGGCCGGCCAGGATGTTGGTCTCCCCGTCGTGCACTTGCAAGCTGGTCGACGTGTTTCGGGTGCCCAACCGGTACGCCTGCGTCCCGCCGGTCAGCGTGATGGTCTGGGTGATGTTCGAGACTTCGAGCGCGACCTTCATCGACACTTCGTCGTCCAGCGAAACCGTAGGTTCGATCTCGAGCTTGAGGCCGACATCGAGGTAGCTGATCGATTGGGAGCTGCCGACGTTGGCAGTGGACGTCGTCGTGATCACAGGAACGCGCTCGCCAATGAGGATCTTCGCCGTCTGCTTGTTTCGGACCCGCACCCGCGGATTGGCCAGCAAGTTCGCATCGCCGGTCTGGCTCTTGAACTGTCCGGACGCCAGCGGAGTGTTGGTGTTCAGCTCGACCATGCTTCTGTTGCGCACGCCTTTCCTCAGTTCGTTCAGTCGCAGCTGTCCCAACACGCCATCGGCGCCAATCACGGACGCCGACAGCGACGTGGGCCACTGAATGCCGATGTCCAGCAAACGATTGACGCTGACCTCCATGACCTCGAGCTCGAGCATCACCTCGGGTTCGGGCAGGTCCTGCGATGCAATCACCTTCTCCGCCAGGCGCACCACCTCCTCGGAATCGCGCACCATCAGCATGTTGAGCTTCTCGTCGACCACGACATCGCGCGCCTTGGCGATCGTGCGGACAACGGCGGCCACCTTGGCAGCCTCCGCATTGCTCAGATAGAAACTTCGCACCACCATCTCACGGTACTCGGCCTGTTTGGCTGCGGTGCTCGGGTAGATCAGCAGCGTGTCGTCATCCAGCACGCGCCTCTCAAGCTGATTCGTTGCCAGCAGCAGGCGCACGATGTCTTCGACGGGCTTGTTCGTGACCGACAGCGTCACGCGCAAATCCGGCTTCACGTCCCGCTCGATCATGTAGTTCAGACCCGAGGCCTGCCTCAGCGCCTCGAACACCTGGAGCAGCGACGCGTTCGTGAAACTCAGCGAGACGGGAACACGGTACGCCGCCTTCAGCTTGGGGTAGATGCCGAGCTCCTTGCCCGTGACGTCGGCCTGCTGGCGCTGGAACTGGCGCAGCATCGGCCTGGCACGTCGCTGGTTCGGGTTCTCGGAGAGCACCTGCTGCGTCTTCGAGATCGCTGACTGCAGGTCACCGTCCTTGGCGGAGGCGGTCGCTGCATCCAGCATCCTCCCGTGACGCTCGGTGGCGGCGATGCGATCGCGGCCAGGCGCGAGGCGCTCATTGCCCGGATCCAGACGCGCAATCTTGTCCATCGCCAGTCGCGCGGCTGCGAAGTCTCCAGTGCTCAGCGCGAGGTCCGCGTCCCTCAACAGGCCATTGACCGCGGACTCCCGCTGCGTGAAGTAGCTTCGGCGGTAGTCGGGATTGGACGGCTCGCTGTCCATCGCTTCGCGCAATTTGGACAGGCCTGGTTCTGTCTGGCCCTCGGCCAGCCTGGCTTGTCCGTCACGGTACGCCTGATACCCGGTGCAACCCGAGAGCAACAGCAAGAACACTCCGACTGAAGCTGTGGCAGCGCGCAGGCGATGGGTTCGCCGCTGCCGGGAGTCGAATGAAGTCAGGGTCATGGGTTCACCGGTTCAGGCGGGGCACGTACGCGGGAAGCGAGCCCGTGGGTCTTGGCACTGCGAGGTGCACTTCGCGCTTGGAGGCGAGGTGCAGCAGCGAAATCTGCTGCTTCGTGATGGCGATCACCTTGTACTCGGCCTGCAAAACCGCACCGGGTCTCGCCAGCAGCGTGCCGCTCGAACTCGACAGGAAAACGCCAGGCTCGCGTCCGTCGTCCCAAGTGCCGATCACTTGATACGGCACCGGCGGCAGAGGCGGTTCGATCGAAGCGATCGCAATCACCGGTGCGGGCACAACCTGGGCGGTTGGCTTGCTATCGGCGACGAGTGCTGGCGGCACATAGGGTGGTGCCGGTGGCGGCCGCACAGCGAAGGCGTTCCCGGGTTCGTCGTTTTCGTTGTTGTCGATGCGCGAAGCACTCGATCGAGAGACCACCGCGGCCAGTGGGCCCGAGCTGGCGGGTTTGGCGCGCGCCGGCTGGCGAACGATCGCCTCTGCCACTGCCGGCGTGGTCGTTCGCCGCGCAGTCGGGACGAGCACACGCAGCACCGCGAGGATGCACATGGCCGCCACCAGCCACCGGAGGCGCCGCTGCTTCATTGCGTCCCCTTGCCCGGCGCATCGGAAGGCAAGGCGCCGTCTTGCAGGAAGACAGCGAGCGCGACCTTCGCTTCAACGTCAACCGTGTCTGCGTTCGGGCGGGTGAGGCTGAACTCGCGGATCGAGAAAGCCGGGATTGTCCCCTTGAGCTGCGACAGCATGCCGCGCAGCTTCGGATACGACCCCTTGAACGTGCAGCGCACTTCGAGGCTTGCCGGCTGGGTCGGAGAGGCCGCCGTCACCCGGTATTCGGCGGCACGCCACTCAAGCCCATGGTCGAGAGCGGACTGCTTCATCTGCGTCAACAGCAGCGCCATGTCGGAGGGTGGGGAGAACTCCGTGAAGACGGGCGACGACAGGCTCGCCTTGCTTGCAGGCGACGTGGCCACCGAGGCCCCGACCACTGGAGAGTTTGCGCCGTGCTCACGGATAAATGCCGAATGCGATGTCCACGCCGTCGCCCACAGGACGACCGCTGCGATGGAGAGCGCGAGCCCTGCCAGTCCTGGCCAGCCCACCAACTGGTACAGGCGAGCCCAGGCAAATGCAAGACGAGCCCCCGTCGGCACTTGCACGCTCATGGCGCGTTCCAATGCGTCACGACGCTGAACTTCACGGCGCCGCGACCGCCCGAGGGATCCATCGCTTGCTCGTGGGACACGATCATGGCCGGCTGTAGCGTGTTCCCTTCGTCGAGCACTTGGACGTAGGCCATGGCATGGTCGAAGGTGGGTGCCTCGGCGTCGAGCTTGATCAAGCCGGAGGCCGGCTCGATGGACATCGCGAGCAGGAACACCGGGTTCGTTGTCGCAGATTCGACGGCCCGTAGTGCGGCGAACCACGGTCGCTGCAACTCAGGCTGGGCTTGCCGCCAACGCTGTTCCGCAAACGTGGGCTCCTTCGGCGGAGGCGGCGTTTGCGCCGCGCGCTGCGCGGCCACCCGGTCCTGTTCGGTCTGGAGCGCGGTTTGGTGATCGTCAGCCCATCGTTTGTCGCTCCAGAGCGCAAACGCCATCGCCAGCGCGCCGATCGCGAGCAGCACCCAGCCCACACGGGGGGGCTGCGGCCTGCGGAGGAAGTCCACCGCTGGCCGCGTCATGCGGTCGTACCCGCCATGCCGGCGCGCATGCCGGCTCTCTCGAGCCTCGCGTGCGGGTTTCGGACATCCAGCCAGTCGATCACGTCTCGGGGTTTTGGCGTTCGAAGCCCGGCATCCCAGGTAGCAGCAATGATCGGCACCGCGCTCGATGCCATGCCCTGGCGCACGCGCTCAGCGTTAACCAGACGCGCCGCTGCGGCGCCATCGCCGAGCGGCGCGGCACCCGGGTCGAGTGCGCAAACCCGACCCGATGCCAGCCTCGCCACGAGCGTGCGGTCCTGCTCCGGCCAAAGAAACCAGCCGCCGCCACTTCCCCAATGCAGCACCGAGGCCATGCGCTCCAACCCCCAGGCGAAGGCCGGCGACATCGAGGACCAAGTCAGCCCGCACGCGCTCCCCGCGTCGATCAAGGCTTGCCTCACCAGTGGCGACATCCCGTAAACGAGCGCATGGCGGTCGCCCACGCGTTGCTCAATGCGCAAGTCCCAGCCGGCAACAGGGTCCGCCGCGTCGGAGAACTGCAGGCCGAGACGATGACGAGCCAGCGCATCAACCTGCCCGGATCGAAGCAACGCGGCCCCGGTATCGACGAGCGTGACGGGAACCCAGGCGGACTCCAGCACGACATCGATCGATGTCTGGGTCGCATCCGGATAGAGCGCGCGAATGGTCGCGTTCAAGCTCGCCAGTCGTGGTGCGACGTCTTGTGGCAGCGGAGCCTGTGCGCGCAGCGTCAACACGCCATCCGCAATCGCCCATCGCTCGACGGCCAGCCGCCCGATGCGCAGGCAGTCGCGACCCGCGCCACGATCACGCCGCCACACGATCGACCTCCTCCATGGTCGTCCGTCCTTCGGCGACCGCAAGCACGGCCTGTTCTCGCAGACCTCGCCAGCCATGCTTGATGGCCTCTGCCTGCAACTCAGCGGGCAGCGCGCGGCGCGCGACCAATGCCTTTACGGCAGGCGTGAGTTCCAGCAATTCGCCGAGCGCGAAACGGCCGCTGTATCCGGTGCCGCGGCAATGTTCGCATCCGACCGCCGCTAGGGGTCGACAGTTCACCGGTACTGGTACCTGCAGTTCTTGCAGCGCGAGTTCGAGCACTGCGCGCTGCCCGTCCTGCACCGGCGCAGCGCAGTGAACGCACAAGCGCCGGAGCAGACGCTGAGCCAGGACGCCATTCACGGCCGATGCAAAGTTGTAGGCGTCGATGCCGAACTGCTCGAAGCGCCCCACCACGTCGAAGACCGTGTTGGCATGCACCGTGGTGAAGACCAGGTGGCCGGTCAACGCAGACTGAACTGCGATCTGCGCAGTCTCCGCGTCGCGGATCTCGCCGACGAGGATCTTGTCGGGGTCGTGACGAAGGATGGACCGCAGACCCTTGGCGAAGGTCAGGCCCTTGCGCTCGTTGACCGGAATCTGCAGGACCCCGGGCAACTGGTACTCGACCGGGTCTTCGATGGTGATGATCTTGTCGCGCGACTGGTGCGTCTCGGCGATGGCGGCGTACAGCGTCGTGGTCTTGCCCGAGCCGGTCGGTCCGGTAACGAGCAGCATGCCGTGCGGCTTGCTGCAAAGCTTGCGGATCGCCGCGCGGGTCGACTCGTCGAATCCGAGTTTGGTCAGCGTCAGGCCGGACAGGCTTTGCGCCAGATACTCGCGGTCCAGGATGCGCAGCACGGCGTCCTCGCCGTGGATGCTCGGCATGATCGAGACACGCACATCGATGCTGCGGCGCTGGTAGCCGATCTGCAGGCGGCCATCCTGCGGAATGCGTCGCTCCGCTATGTCGAGCTGGGCCATGACCTTGATGCGGCTGATCGCCTGAGCCGCGAGCTCGATGCTGTCGATTCGCCGAATCGCCGTCAGCACGCCGTCGATCCGAAACTTGACACCCAGTCCCGCCGGATCGCTTTCGAGGTGGACGTCGGACGCACCGGTCTTGAGGGCGTCGTACAGCGTCGAGTTGACGAAGCGGACGGCGGGGCTGTCGTCCGAGCCGATCTGCCGCAGGCTCAAGTCTTCGCCAACGATCATCGCGGGGCCACTGGCTTGGTGCGAATCCGCCACGCCCAACGACGAGAGCGCCGTCATCCCGGCTTCGGCCTGCGCCAGCCATGCATCGAACGTCTCGGGAGAAGCCAGCGATACGGTCAGCGCACCGAACCGGGTTCGAGCCCAGGCGATCTGGTCGGTGTCGAAAGCGTCGGTGATGACGAGATGCTGCGCAGCGGAGTCGGGCCCGACGAGCAGGCCACAGCGCCGCTTTGCGCTTTCCGCGAAAGGCAGCAAGTCGAAGCGTGGCTGCCAAGCGCTCAGGTCGCTGACCCGAACGACGTTGAGGTGAAGCACGCGGCCTAATTCGGACACGACAGTCTGAGCGTCCGGGCCTTCAGCGACCAGTCGGCTCAGCAAATCGGCGGACGGCTGAGCACGCAGTGCAAGGATGCGCGCGGCCAATGCGTTGGCGTCGAGCCCTGAGGGAACGTCGCCCGGACTCATTGGATCGACGACGCGAGCTCGAAGATCGGCATGTACATCAACACGACGACGATGCCAACCCCCAGCCCGATGGCCACCATCACCAGCGGCTCGAGCGCGCGCATGGTGCGCTCCAGCGTCCGGCTCACTTCGGCCTCGTGGAACTGGGCGATGCGCGTGAGGACCGAACCGAGGTCGCCGGTTCGTTCGCCGGCCAACAGGAGTTGCTCGGCAATTGGTGTGGCCATCCCGGCCTGAGCATGGGCCGCGGAAGGCGTCAGGCCGTCTCGGACGTTGCGCTCGACCTGAGCCCCGGCGGTTTGAAGCGCGGCGGGCAGCAGCGAGTTGGAGAGCCTGAGTGCCTCGGGAAGGGGAATACCACCCGTGACCAGCATGCCGTTGGCGCGGTACCAGCGCGCCAGGAAGTAGGTCGTCATGCGGCTCTTCAACGGCGCCCAGTTCAGGACGGCTCGCGCCAGCCCGGCGCGCACGGAAGAAGCACTGGCGAGTGTCACGATGGCGATCGTCAGCAGCGAGACAAGCGAGAGCAGTGCTGTCGAATACTGAGCCAGAAACGCGGCCCAGCTGACCATGGCCTTCGCGGACCATGGCAATTCGCCGGCCATACCTTCGAAGACACGCGCGAAGCGCGGCATGACGTAGAAGAAGAGAAACAGCAGGACGAGAGTACCTACTCCCGTCAACAGCAGCGGATAGATCGATGCCGACACGAGCCTGTGCCGGACCTCGGCCACGCGCCGTTCGTGCTCCAGGAAGCGGGCGAGCGTCTGCGGCAGATCGGAAGTGAGTTCGGACGAGCGCACCAGTGCCACGAGCAGCGCCGGAAAGGCTGATTGCTTCGAGAGCGCATCGGACAGAGTGTGGCCCGTGCGCAGCGACCGCTCTAGTTGCTCGATCAACCGGCGGGCGTCGCCGCTCGCGCCTCGGCGCAACGCATCCAGCGCTTCGATCACGCTCAGCCCGGCGACCAATAGATCGCGCAGCTGCTCGATGAAGACGACGACGTCGATTTGCGCGGGGCGCCAGTTCGAGCGGGAGAACAGCTCCCCTAGATGGACTCCGGCTGGCTTGCAGGACAGTACCGCGTAGCCCAGGCCGAGGGCTTGGCGACGCGCGTCGTCTAGCGACGGAGCGTCGATGAAGATGGTTTGCGGCACACCCTTGCCCTGGACGACGTCAGCTCGGATACGCATCGCGGGTATGGATCGTCAGGGAGTTGTGGAGTGAATCACGTCAGCGACCCGTGTCCGAGATGCTGATGTCGGCATTTTCGCCAGTGCCACCGGGTTGGCCGTCTTTGCCGAGCGACATCAGATCGTAGTCGCGGGCGTTGGCGCCCGGGGTGCGATAGACATAGGCGTGACCCCATGGATCAACCGGCAGCGACTTCGCGAGATACGGACCGGACCACTTGGGTTCATCCGCCGGCCGCTCAACCAAGGCGCGCAACGACTGCTCGGTGCTGGGGAAGTGGCCGGTGTCCAGGCGGTAGGTGCCAAGGGCCTTGTCGAAGGCGTCGAGCTGCGCTCGCGTGGCTTTGATTTCTGATTTGCCGATCTGGTCGAAGTAGCGTGGGGCGACGTAGCTAGCGAGCAGGCCGATGATGACCATGACCACGAGCAATTCGAGAAGAGTAAATCCTAGATGACGCGCCCTCGTTGTTGTGGATTGAGTAGGAGTTGAGCGCATCAGTCTATGTTGTGGCCAACATCATCAAGTGATGATCGGAAAATCCTGGAGGGTGGCGTCCAACTTGTCGAGGTACAAGTTGCGACGCTGCTTGGTGCTCAGCACGTCTCACTGAGGACACAGAGAGGCTGTTCGAAGACTGCGACCGCTACTCCGGGCGCAACGCATTCGCCTTGGATTAGGGTCTCGATTTGTAAAATATGCGCTCGGCCACAATCAGAACAACAAGCCCCAGAAACAACCATGGAAGGCGAACCATTCCAAAAAATAGTAATTGCCAAGTCCAGTCATTTTCGTATCCCTCAAGACCGGGGCTTGCAAGAACGTCACTAATGTATACGAATGCATAAGCCAAGGTCCCAAGCGCCCAGAGTACCGCGGTCGTGACAATAGTTTTGTTCATCGGACTCACTGCTTACTCCTCAAGGACCGGCATCAAATCTTCTTAGAGCTTCCGGGATACTGGTCGTGCCTTTAGGTATTTGGTACGGGGTACCGCCAGCATCGAGTCCTCTCATCCCAGAAGACCCTGGAAATATGCTTGGGATCAATGATCTTCTAATCTTTGCGGCATTCAAAGCGTCGTTGGACCTGTCGGAGCAATTTCCAATGGTCATCGGAATCTCCTTCATTTGCTGATCTCGCTTGAGTATCTCCAAGGCAGCCGCGTCTTGCTCCGGGGTTGTCTTAATAACGACTACAGTTGTATTTCGTCGCGCCGCTTGCTCAGCAAGATATGCGGACAAATCGTAGCCACCAGGATAGCCGTTGCCTGAGCTGTAAACTCCTTGGCCAGTTACAGCAACTGCCGTATGTCCAACTGGATTTCCTTTGGTTGGGCCATTTTCAATCACCGCTATATCGAGCCCCCTTGGATCCACCCACAACAATGGGTTTGCACTGACATATGCGTAACCGTTAATGCCGCCACCTAATCCGATTGGATCGAAGCTGCGGTACCGCCCAGTAGACTGATCGTAGTACCGGTACCCGTTTTGGAGAAGTCCGGTTTCAGCGTCAGACACTTGGCCGGGGAAGCGCTGGTTGAGCGCGAAGACGCCCAGCGAGTTCGGATTCTGATCCGGCGCAGTCGCCCCGAACCCCTCTGCGGAATCCCACCTCCAAACGATCGCTTGGTCAGTATTCCTCGTCACCACACGTGGTGTCGCGATGTGGTCTGCCCAGACGTTGAAAGGCGTGACAAGAAGCGTTGAACTTGCCGCCGAGCCCGTCTGCTTCAGGACCGCAACCGGCATTGAGCCGATGTAGGCGGTCTCGTAGACAGGATTCAGGTTGGCGTCGTATTCACCCAGAAGCTGCCCCGCTTCATCGTACGCAAAGTACGATCCTCCCGTTGCGATCAATGCTGTCGGACCCGTCTTCGATGCGCGTTGATCAAGCCCGTTGTAGAGGTAGGCCGCGGCCCCGCCTGCAAGCGTCGCACTGCTCATGCGGCCCCTTGCGCCGTAGCCGTATGTCGCAATGCCATCGCCGGTCAAGTTGCCTGCTGAGTCGTACTGCTGGCTGTTGGTGACGACACTGCCACCAGAGCCGGCCGACTGCACGCTCGCCAATTGATTGCTGGTCGTTGCTACCACGTTCGCGTACGTCGTCGCTCCAACTACGCGGCTGGTCCGATTGCCGGTTTGGTCGTAGCTGAACCCGTAGGTCGCATTGGCCATCGTGTTCTGGATCAGGCGATCCAAGCCGTCGTACCCGAAGGTCTGGTCGAAGCTCGGTTGGGCAGTTCCTGATCGCGTATGCGTGTAGCCGACGATGCGCCCGGCGTTGTCGTAATTCAACGTTCTCAGCAGGCCGGCAGCGGCTCCGGTGCCGTTGGGATTGCCAATCGGATACGAAGCCAACCGACCAAACGCATCGAACCCGCGCTGGTAGGCCGTCCCGTCGCTCCAGTTCCACCCCTTGATGGCATTGCCACCGTTGTACGTGATCGCGGAGATGATCGGCAGCGTCGTGCCGCTGGTGCCCACCCCGTTGGCGTTGACCGGATTCGCGGTCACCGCGTTCAACCGTTCGGTCGCGTCGTAGCCATAGTTCACCACCGTTCCGCTGGGGTACTTGATGGCGACGAGCTTGGCCGTCGCTGGCCCGGTCGTTCCCCATGTGTAGGAGACCGTGAAGGACTTCGTTCCGGCGGCCGAGACGATCGTCGACGTCTTGGTCGCGACGTTCCCGAAACCGTCGTACGTGTAGGTCGTCGTTCCCGATTCGTCCGTGATCTTGCTCAGCTTGCCGATACTGTTCGCCACCGGCGTCGTGCCACCGTCGTATTCGAACACCGTCGGCGTCCCGGTCGAATAGGTGATCGACTTCAACCGATTGAGCACGTCGTACGCAAAGGTCGCCGTTTTGCCCCGCGCGTCGGTCCGCGTTTTGAGATTGCCCGCGATGTCGTACGTGCTGGCCGTTCCACCCGAATCCGGGCTCGCTAGTGCAGCCGTGTCGCCCAGACCATTGACCGTGTAGCTGGTCGTCAGATTGCGCGGATCCTTGACGCTAGTCAGGTTGTCCTGTCCGTCATATCCGAACTGCACCTGCGGCGTCGTCCCACCGGCTGCCGGCAACGGCTGGACCAGTGTGCTGGTCCGCTGCAGCGTGTCGTAGAACTTCTGCGTTGCGTTGGCGTTCGGGTCGATCGAGGTGATGAGACTACCAACTGCGTCATAGCCGTACAGCCACGTCATGTTGCCCGGCGAAGCGGGGGTCCCGTTGGTTCCTACCTGGATCGTGATGAAGTTCGAAACGTCCGCTGCGTTGTTCGCATCTCCGCTGTAGCTGGCCATCAGGCGATGTGGGCCGACAGTAGCCAGCGAGGTATTCAACGTTGCAGAGCCACCCGACAGCGTGGCGGTTCCCAGAGTGCTTGCCTCGTCGCTGAACGTCACGCTGCCTGTGGCGCCCGCACTGACCGTCGCCGTGAGCGTAAAGGGTGCGGCTACCGGCACTGTCCCAAGACTTGCGGACAGTGCCACCGTGCCGGCCCGCGGCAAGACGTTGAGAGGGGTAGTTGCCGAACTGGGCAGATTGGTGAAGCCACCGTCTCCGCTGTAGTTGGCGCTGAGCATATGCGTCCCGGCGCCGGAGGGGGTGAACGGCGTGGAGGCCGCGCGTGACGCGACGGCCACGACGGCAATGACGCTCGAACCGTCTTTGAACGTGACCGTGCCGGTCGGCGCCGGGCTTGTCGAGCCACCAGCGATCGCAACGCTCAGGACGAGCGGCTGGCCCGCGACCGGAGTAGCGCTGTACTGCAAGTCAAAACTGGTGGTATAGCCGACCGTCTCGGCCAACGTAGGAGATGTGACTGCTGCGTTCCACGCATCGGCATCGATGGTTACGGTCAGGTTGTGAACACCTAGCGTCGATAGGATCGGCAGGAAATTGAAGTTGAACGACGCTACGCTGCCGTACGCATAGATATAGGGGCTATAAGTTGCGATCGCGGTTCCGCCGTCGCGCAGCGTAATCACTGTGCCGGCTGCGCCGCGAACATACATCCCCGTCACGGTCACGCTGACGCCCGGAGCGTTCCCGTTGTATGGCGCCGGATTGGATGGATTCCTGCTGCTCGACAACGAAATGACAGGGGACAGGGCCGACGCGGTCAAGGTCACCGCGGGAGAAACGACTCCCGTGAAGGTGACATCGACTAGGCGCGCTGTGACGGCGTGACTACCCGTTGTCCAGTCTCCAATCGTCAAACTAGCGGTGTTGGCCGCATCCACGACGGCGGAGCCGATGTCTGTCACACCGTCGTAGAAATGGACGGCGTCGCCAGCCACGGGCGCACCCGACGCAGTTGCAACCAGAGTCACCATCTGGCCGGCAGAGATCGTCGTCTGATTGGTGCTCAGTGCCAGGGTTGGCGTCCCGCCGGCAACAGACTCGCTGAAGGCCGGCGCGGTGCTGGTGAGGTTGTTCACGTCACCGCCATAGACGGCGGTGAGGCTGTGCACACCAGAGCTGGAGAAGCTGGCGGTTAGCGTAGCCACTCCGCCGCTGAGCGTACCCGTGCCGAGTGTCGTGGTCCCATCCTTGAACGTCACCGTGCCGTTCGGACTCGCGCCGGTCACGGTAGCTGTGAGCGTCGTACTCTGCGCGACATTGGCAGGGTTGACCGACGAGGTCAGCGCGGTAGTCGTCGTTCCGGCGGTGACCGTCTCGTTCAATGCAGTTGAGGTACTCGCCAACGTGTTGGTGTCACCGGCATAGACTGCGGTCAGACTGTGCGCGCCGGTGGTCGCGAAGGTTGTCCCAAGCTGCGCCTGGTATCTCGGGGTCGTCCCGACGTAATCGATGAGATAGATCCCGGCAGTCCCCAGTATCGTGGCGCCATCCTTGAACGTCACCAGTCCCGATACGGGGGTTCCCATGATGGTTGCGGTCAATACGGTGCTTTGCCCGGCGCCGACGGTCGGGACCGAGGAGGTCAGCACAGTGGTGGTTGGCTGGGCGGTCACCGTCTCGTTCACTGCACTGGAAGTGCTGCTCGCGTAGCTGCCGTCCCCCACATACACCGCCTGGAGGCTATGAACGCCTGCAAAGGAGAAACTGGTGTTCAGTGTCGCCACGCCCGAGTTGAGAGCAGCAGTGCCAACGACGGTCGTTCCTTCCATGAACGCCACCGACCCTGTAGCGGACGCCGAACTGACCGTCGCAGTCAAGCCAATGCTCTGAGCTACGAGGGCGGTCGTCGGATTGACCGCCATGGTCGTGGTGGTCGGCGTCGTGCCGGCCGGGATTGCCTCTACAAGAGTATTCGACGAGCTTGCCAGGTTGCTGGCATCGCCCCCGTATTGAGCGACAACATTGTGCCCACCCGTGGCGAAGAACGTCGTCGCGATTGTGCCAACGCCGGCCGTGATGTTCACGGTACCGATGGTCGTGCCGACATCTCTCAGCGTTACCGTCCCGCTTGGAGGAGCGAACGGGCTCGCGCCGGTCACGGTGACCGCAAACGTTGTGCTCTGACCGACGCCGACGGGATTGACCGAAGGGATCACGAGTGTGGTCGTCGGCCCAGCGTTGACCGCCTGGCTCAACGTCTGGGTCCCGACCGAGTAGTTGTTGGCGTCACCTGAATACACGGCGCTGAGACTGTGAGTACCTCCGAGAAAGCTCGTCGGAAAAGTCGCCACGCCCGCTGTAACCGTACCGGTGCCCAACGTCGTTGCGCCAAAGTTGTCCTTGAAGGTCACGGTTCCCGTAGGATTCGTGCCCGTTATCGTGGCGGTCAATGTCGTGCTTTGCCCGACTGCGGCCGGGTTGACCGAAGAGGTCAAGGCCATCTGGGTATTGCGTGGATTGATGTATTCGGTCTTTGCGCTCGACGTGCTACCGGAGTAGGTCGCGTCTCCCGAGTAGGCTACCGTGAGCGCGCGGGTGCCGGCGGTATTGAACGTCGTCACCAACGTGGCAACGCCAGCATTGACGGTGCCGGTGCCCAAGGTGGTCGCTCCGTCCATGAACGTCATCGTTCCGGTAGCGGCCGAGGGGCTGACCGTGGCGGTCAGCGTGACGCTGTCGCTCACTGCGGCGGTCGCTGGACTGGCAACCAAAGTTGAAGTGGACGCAGCAGACGTCGCGGTGACCGTTTCGCTCACCGCGACCGACGTGCTGGTGAGGTTGTTGGCATCGCCTCCGTAGATCGCGGTGATGCTGTGCGCGCCGCCGCTGGAAAAGCTGGCGGAGAAAGTGGCGACCCCGGCAGTAAGGGGAGCGGTGCCAAGTATCGTCGTCCCGTCCTTGAAGGTCACCGACCCAATCGGGCTCGCGCCAGTCACGGTCGCCGTGAACGTCGTGCTCTGCCCGACGTTGGCCGGGTTGATCGACGACGTCAGCGCTGTGGCGGAGCTTGCCGTAGCGACAGTCTCGCTTGCGGCACTCGAAGTTGCGAACGTATAGGTTCCATCCCCTTCATAGACAGCTGTGAGGCTGTGTATTCCGGCAGTCTGGAAGCTGGTGTTTGCGGTAGCGACGCCACCACTGAGCGAGGCAGTGCCTATGATGGTTTGCCCGTCCTTGAAAAGGACCGTTCCCGTGGCCGCTGCGGGGGCGACTGTTGCCGTCAGCGCAACCGTCTGATTGAGTGCAGCAGCGGCTGGGCTGGCGACCAGCGTTGCCGTGGCGGCGGTCGCTCCGGAATTGACTGTCTCGGTCAGGGGAGCCGAACTGCTTGCGAGATTGTTGGCGTCGCCGCCATAAGTGGCGGTCAGGCTGTGGGCCCCGTAAGTAGAGAAGGCTGCGGCAAAGGTGGCCACACCCGAAGTCACTGTGCCCGTTCCGAGCGTTGTGGTTCCATCCTTGAAGGTCACTGTGCCGGTTGGACTCGACCCTGCCACCGCAGCGCTGAGCGTCGTGCTCTGCCCCGTGGGTACCGGATTGCGCGATGAGGTCAGGGCGGTAGCGGTCGCGCTTGCACTGACCGACTCGATCACTGCGGGTGACGTACTCGTGGCGTACGCGGCGTCGCCGGCATAAACCACCGCCAGGCTGTGCTGCCCTGCCGCTGTTAGCGCGGTTTGTAGCGTAGCAACACCCGCATTGAGCGTGCCAGTCCCCAGGGTCACGGCGCCATCTTTGAAGGTGACGATGCCCGTAGGAACTCCTTGTAGCGCGGTCGGCGAAACGGCGACGCTCAGCGTCAATGGCTGCCCGATACCGATTGGATTGGCACTCACCCCCACCGTCGTCGTTGTCGTTCCCGGATTGACCGCTTGGTTGAGTACCGGCGACGTGCTCGGCGCATAGGTACTGCTGCCAACGTATGTCGCTGTCAGGTTGTGAACGACGCCCGGTGTGGTGAACGTTGCCGGGTAGTACGCTGAGCCGCCTTGCAGCGGACTTGTACCCAACGTCGTTGCACCATCCTTGAATGTCACACTGCCGGTGGCATCTGAAGGCGTGATGTCAGCGTTGATATAGGTATAGGCGCCGGCCGCCGTGGGGTTGGCCGAAGATCGTATCGCGAGCGTGGTGTTTAGCTTCGTCGTGACTGTCTCGTGCAACGTCGACGACGTGCTGGCGAGGTTTGCCACATCGCCTCCATACACGGCTGTCACGTTGTGTGTGCCGCCAGTGGTGAACGCGCTCACGAGCGTGGCCACTCCTGCGCTGAGCGTGCCTGTTCCCAGGGTCGTGGTGCCATCTTTGAACGTCACCGTGCCAGTCGGGCTCGACCCGGTCACGGTCGCAGTCAGCGTTGGGTTCTGCCCTCCCACATTGGCCGGATTGAGCGATGAAGTGAGCACTGTGGTCGTGGTCGCGCGCGCGTTGATCGTTTCACTGACTGTGCTCGACGTGCTGGTCGCATAGGTGGCGTCGCCCGCATACACCACGGTCAGGCTGTGCGTGCCGGCGGTGCTGAAGGTCGTGGACAGCGTGGCCACGCCGGCGCTGAGCGTGCCCGTGCCCAGCGTCGTCGTACCGTCCTTGAACGTGACCGTCCCGGTGGTTGCCGAAGGATTGATCGTTGCGGTCAATACGACGCTCTGGCTGGCGAAGGCCGTCGTGGGGTTGGCCGACAAGGTCGACGTGGTTGCGAGACCTGCGACCGTCTCGCTGAGTGCGCTTGACGTGCTGGTGAGGTTGTTGGCATCTCCCGAGTACACCGCGGTGAGACTGTGCGTCCCGTCGGTCGCGAAGCTCGTTACGAGCGTGGCCACGCCGGACGCGACTGTGCCGGTGCCCAGCGTCGTTGCGCCGTCCCTGAAAGTTACGGTACCGCTCGAATTCGTTCCCGTGATGGTCGCCGTGAGCGTCGTGCTTTGCGCCACGGTGGTCGGGTTCGCCGATGCTGTCAAGACTGTCGTTGTCGTGCGCGCGTTCACCGTTTGGCTCACTGCGCTCGAGGTGCTGGTGAGGTTGTTGGTATCCCCCCCGTACACCGCAGTGAGGCTGTGCGCGCCAGCGGTCGTGAAGGTCGCCGCAAAGGTGGCTTTACCGGACGCGATCGTGCCGGTGCCGAGCGTCGTCGTACCGTCCTTGAAGGTCACCGTGCCGC
>JBDTVC010000080.1:0-18004 GCA_040007475.1 Burkholderiales bacterium | reverse complement strand
CCGCCTGCGCGCGATCGCGCAGCGGCTGATCCCGTTCACCTACGAGTGGAACGAACGCGCGCGCCAGTGGCGCTGGGAGGTCAACGTGATCGGCGGCAAGCAGGTCAACGCGTTCTGCATGCCGGGCGGCAAGATCGCGTTCTATTACGGCATCCTGGATCAGCTCAAGCTCAACGACGACGAGGTCGCGATGGTGATGGGCCACGAGATGGCGCATGCGCTGCGCGAGCACGCCCGCGAGCGCATGGGCAAGACGATGGCCACGCGCGGAGCGATCGAACTCGGCGCGGCGATCTTCGGGCTCGGCGATATCGCGCGCGGCGTCGCCGGCATGGGCGGCCAGCTGCTCACGCTGAAGTTCGGCCGTGAGGACGAATCCGAAGCCGATCTCGTGGGCCTCGAACTCGCTGCCCGCGCCGGCTACGACCCGCGCGCTGGTGTGACGCTGTGGAACAAGATGGCTGCCGCGAGCAAGGGCGCGCCGCCGCAGTGGCTGTCGACGCACCCGTCGGGGCCGAGCCGGATCCGCGACATCGAGATCGCGCTGCCGAAGGTCGAACCGCTGTACGCACGGGCGGCGAGGCCGGCGGTGCGCTTCGAGGCGCCGGCGGGCAAGGGCTGATCAGCGCGAGGCGGTCACGGGCCGTGTGCTTCGCGCCGTGCCAGCCGCGCGATCGGGGACGACGCGGCGGCTTGGCGCGCTTCGGCGGCGGTGCGCCACGCCCGACTCGTCGGCGAGAGCTCACTCGCCGCGAACCGCTGAACGCTCAGGCCGGAGAAGGGGGCGAAGACGAGCACGCCGGCACTGAGCACGGCGATGGCGACCGTGACGCCCAACGCGACGCGGGCGAGCGGGTGGCCGATCCGAAGCCGACAGGGGGGCGCCGGATCACGATGGGGATGACGATGGTGCATGAGGGACTCCTGGAGGGTCGGGCGGGGCGGCGGCTGAGTTGATGCGGCGGTTGAACAGGGCGAAGCGGTTCGGCATGGTGTCCATGAGAGGTCTCCTGGGTCATCGGTCGTTGGGGAAAGGCGAAGCTCGGCAAGGAGCCGGGCGTCGCGCGCGAGAGCTCAGCTTGCCGTATCAGGGACCGGTGCGCATCCCATCAAGAAGGGAAGCAACCGATGGGCGCAGCCTCAGCTCAGGGTGGCGCCGGGACGGCGATCACCATCGAGCTGGCAGAGCCTTCAGCAGGCGGTACCGCGAGGATCCGTTGGCGATGAACCCGCCAAGCTCCAGATCCTTCGTCAACCGGCTCACCATCTCGCGCGAGCACCCCAGCCGGTTCGCGATCTCCTGATGCGTCAGCCGCTCGCTGATCAGCCGCGTGCCCTCCGGCTGCAGCTCGGCGAGCGCATTCAGCAGCAACACCAGCCGCCCGTACGCATCGTTCAGCGCCAGCTGCTTCGCGCTCAACGTCGCGGCGCGCGCCCGGCGTATCACCTTGCCGAGCAACTCGAGCGCGAACTCGGGATGCTCGGCGATGTGCTGCAGCAAGGTCTGCCGCGTCACCTGCACGCACTCGATGGCTTCCAGCGCTTCGACGCTCGCGGAGCGCGGGCCGCCGTCGAGACTCATTTCACCGTGGTATTCGCCGGGGCCGTAGGTGCCGTACGTGATCTCGCGGCCGGCGTCGCTGGTGCCGAAGATCCGCGCCCGACCCTTCGTGATGATGTAGATGGAGTCGCCCGAGTCGCCCTCTTCCATCAGGCGCTGACCCTTGCGGAAGGTCTTTGCCACACCGCGCTCGGCCAACGCTCGAAGCGAAGGCGGCAGGGCATCGAGGCCGTGGCTATCGGGTCCTGGGTTGGGCATGCGCGGGCGCGGCCAGCCCGTGAATGGGCCGGCCGCGCTCGCTCATCGTAGCCTCAAGCGGCGATCAACTGCGCGCTCGGGCGCTCGTCGTGCCCGGTGTGCTTCGCCGCGAGGCGCAGTACGCCCATCAGCGGCGGCAGCACGGCCAGCTGGCGCACCAGCGCACGGATGCTCTCGGCCCCGGTCTTCTGCCGGATGCTGCCGATCTGTGACCGCACGGTCGCGATGCCGACGCCGAGTTCGGCTGCCACCTCGCCGGGCGGCGTGCCCTGGCAGAGCGCGCCGAGGACGCGTGTCTCCGCGGGCGTGAGCCCGTGGCTGCGCGCGAAGCCCTGCACCGACAAGGGCTCGCAGACGTGCCGCTTGCTCAGCATCAGCAAGGTGCTGGCTTCGCCTACCGCGCGCGCGGCGGCGAGCGGCACGATCGACACGCTGGCGCGATGCCCGCCGTCACCCAGCGTGAGCAGCTTGCGCAGACCGCGCTGCGCTGCGTTCTGCAGCGCGGTCTGCAGAGGTACCACGTCCTGGGCGCGGCGAGCGCGCAGCTCGCGGCCCACCAGTTGCAGCGGATGCTCGACATCGAGCTCGACGCGGGCGGCGTGGTTGGCGTGCATGACATGGCCAGCGTCGCTCAACAGCAGCATGCCGTAGTCGACCTCGTCCAGCGTGGCGGCGAGCCAATCGCGTCTGGCGCGGCGCTCGGGGCCGGCATAGCTTCCGATCGGGGACGCAGCGGCGATCTCGGCCTCACGGCGGATCTCGGCAAAGGCAGTTGCAAACATCGCATCTCTCCTTGTGGGCGCCGCCCGGCAAGAGACCGGGCGACGTGAACAAGGCTAGGCAAATGTCGTCAACGAAAGTGGTGAATATGCCCGTTCAATCCTGTGAACTATTCACCTCGCCCGCTCAGCCAAGCACCTTCCGCAGCCACCGGCTCATGTCCGCGATCTCCGGTGCACACACGGAGTGCGGCATCGGGTAGTCGTGCCACTCGACCGGGTAGCCCAGCGCCAGCAACGCATCGCGCGAGGCGGTCGCACGGTCGAGTGCGATCACCGGATCGGCGCGGCCGTGGGCCTGGAAGATCGGCACGCCGAGGTTGGCGGTACTGCGTTCGGCAGCGGTCTTGTCGGCCAGTGGCAGGTAACCCGACATCGCGAGCAGCCCGGCCAGCCGCTCGGGGTGGCGCAGGCCGGTCATGAAGGTCATCGCGCAGCCTTGCGAGAAGCCGCCGAGCACGATACGGTTGGCGGCGATGCCGCGTTCGCGTTCGCGTGCGATCACCTCCTCGACCAGCGCCTGCGACTCGCGCAGGCCGGCCTCGTCCTCGCGCCGCGCCAGATCGGTGCCGAGGATGTCGTACCAGGCCGGCATCACGACCCCGCCATTGATGGTCACCGGGCGGGTCGGGCTGTGCGGAAAGATGAAGCGCACCGGGCCGAGGCTGCTCAGGTCGAGCTCCTGTGCGATCGGCACGAAGTCGTTGCCATCGGCGCCGAGGCCGTGAAGGATGATGATGGTGGCGGTCGGGTTCGGCGCGGTTTCCGCTTCGATCACGTCGAGTGTCATGGGGTGCTTTCGGGTCAGAGGGTGAAGTCGTAGTCGATCACGAGCGGCGCGTGGTCAGAGAAGCGCGGCTCCAGGTGGATCTGCTCGGCCTTGGCGTGCTTCGCGATGCCGGGCGTCGCGAGGTGGTAGTCGAGCCGCCAGCCCACGTTCTTCGCCCAGGCCTGGCCGCGGTTGCTCCACCAGGTGTATTGCTCGGGGTGCGGGTTCAGCGTGCGGAACACGTCGACCAGCCCGATCTGCTCGAGCAGGTGCGTCATCCAGGCGCGCTCTTCCGGCAGGAACCCGCTGTTCTTCTGGTTGCCGCGCCAGTTCTTCAGGTCGATCTCCTTATGGGCGATGTTGATGTCGCCGACCAGGATCAGCTCGCGTTCGGCAGCGAGCGCCTTCAGGTGGGGGGCCATCAGCGCGAGAAAGCGAAACTTCGCCTGCTGGCGCTCTTCGCCGCTGGAGCCGCTGGGAAAGTAGCAGCTGATGATGCTCAAACGGCGTCGCGCATCGTCGAAGCGGGCCTCCACGTAGCGGCCTTCGGCATCGAACTCGGGGTTGCCGATGCCCGTGATCACGGCCGTGGGCGTCTTGCGGCTGTACAGGCCCACGCCCGAGTAGCCCTTCTTGTCGGCGTAGTGAAAATGCCCCGTCAACGCGCCGAGCTTGTCGAAACGGCCGACGACCGTGTCGGCCTGCGCCTTGATCTCCTGCACGCCCATACAATCTGCGGCCATACCTTGCGCCCACGCTTCGAAGCCCTTGGTGGCGGCCGAGCGGATGCCGTTCAGATTCAACGAGACAAGACGGAACACGACTGGACTTCCCGGATGAGCACGAACGCGACCTCTGACGCCCTCGCGCAAGACTTTGTGAAGTTTGCGGTCGAGTCGGGCGTGCTGCGATTCGGCGAGTTCAAGACCAAGGCCGGCCGGCTGTCGCCGTACTTCTTCAATTCGGCCTTGTTCGACGATGGCGCGAAGCTGTCACGCCTCGCGGAATTCTATGCGCGCCGGCTGCTGGCCTCGGGCCTGCCGTTCGACATGCTGTTCGGCCCCGCGTACAAGGGCATCACGCTGGCATCGGCGTCGGCGGTCGAACTCGCGCGGCTCGGGCGCAACGTCCCTTTCGCCTTCAACCGCAAGGAGGCCAAGGCGCACGGCGAAGGCGGCACGCTGGTCGGTGCACCGATGCGCGGCCGCGTTGTGATCGTCGACGACGTCATCACGGACGGCGCGTCCAAGCGCGAATCGGTCGAGATGATCCGGGCCGCGAACGCCGAACCCGCCGCGGTGCTGATCGCCCTCGATCGCATGGAGCGCGGCGGTACCGATGACAACCTGTCCACGCGCTCGGCCGTTGAAGACTTCGAGCGGGACTTCGGGCTGCCGGTGATCTCGATCGCGACCGTTGCCGATCTGTTGCAGGTCCTGCGGTCGACCGACGACCCGACGCTGGGTGCGCACCATGCGCGCGTCCTGGCCTACCGCGAACGCTACGGAGTGTGAACAAGATGAGAGGCTTCACCACGAAAGGGTCTGCCGCGCTGCTTGCAGCGGGCCTGAGCGCGGCCGTGTGGGCCCAGGCGCCCGCGCCGCAGCCGCTGATCTACACCTGCACCAATGCAGCGGGCAAAAAGCTGACCTCGGACCGGCCCATCCCAGAATGCAATGACCGCGAAACGCGTGTCCTCAACAGCGATGGGTCCGTGCGCAATGTCATCGGCCCGACGATGACGGCCGACGAGCGCGCCGAGGCCGAGCTGCGCGAGCTGAGGCGCGCGCTCGAGGAGAAGCAGAAACGCGAGGCGGTGCTTCGAGATCGCAATCTCCGTGCGCGGTTCCCTGACGAAGCCGCGCACCGCAAGGCGCGCGAGGCCGCGCTCGAGGACGTCCGCAAGGGCATCCGCCTGTCCGAGTCCCGTCTGGCCGCGCTCGCGAAGGAGCGCAAGCCGCTGATGGACGAGGCGGAGTTCTATGTCGGCAAGGCGCTGCCGATCAACATCAAGACCCAGATCGACGCTAACGACGCGTCGGTCGACGCCCAGCGGACGCTGCTGCAGAACCAGAAGCTTGAAGCCGTGCGCATCGACGCCTACTACGACGCCGAGCTCGAGCGACTCAAGCGCCTGTGGGGCGGTGCGCAACCGGGGTCGATGGGCATCATCGTCGCCCCGACGCCGGCTCCGGCGCCGAAGAAGGAGCTCAGCCGAGCTTCTTCTTCAGCAACTCGTTGACCTGGCTCGGGTTGCCCTTGCCCTTGGTCGCCTTCATGGCCTGACCGACCAGCGCGTTGAAGGCCTTGTCCTTGCCGGCGCGGTACTCCTCGACGGACTTGGCGTTGGCCGCGAGCACGTCGTCGATGATGCGCTCGAGCTCGCCGGTGTCGCTCATCTGCTTCAGGCCCTTGGTGGCGATGACGGCGTCCACGTCGCTGCTCTCGCCGGTCCAGAGGGCATCGAACACCTGCTTCGCCCCATTGTTCGAGATCGTGCCGTCCGAGATGCGCGCGACCATCGCCGCGAGTGCGGGTGCCCGCACCGGGCTCGCGTCGAGCGTGATGTCCTGCGCGTTGAGGCGTCGCGCCAGCTCGCCCATCATCCAGTTCGCCACGAGCTTGGGTTGACCGCTGGCCTTTGCCGCGTCCTCGAAGTACGCCGCGAACGCCTTGCTCTGCGTCATCGCCGTGGCGTCGTAGGCCGGCAGGCCGTAGTCGGCCTGGAAGCGCGCCGCCATCAGGCGCGGCAGCTCGGGCATCTCGGCGCGAACGCGCTCGATCCAGCCCGGTGCGATCACCAGCGGCGGCAGGTCGGGGTCGGGGAAGTAGCGGTAGTCGTGCGCGTCTTCCTTGCTGCGCATCGCGCGGGTTTCGCCGCTGTCGGGGTCGAACAGCACCGTGGCCTGCTCGATCGCTCGGCCGTCCTCGATTTGTTCGATCTGCCAGCGCACCTCGAAGTCGATCGCCTGCTGCATGAACTTGAAGCTGTTCAGGTTCTTGATCTCGCGCCGCGTGCCAAAAGGGGCGCCGGGTTTACGCACCGACACGTTGGCGTCGCAGCGGAACGAGCCTTCCTGCATGTTGCCGTCGCAGATGCCGATCCAGGTGACGATCTGGTGCAGCGTCTTCGCGTACTCGACCGCCTCGCGGCTGGAGCGCATGTCGGGCTCGGTGACGATCTCGAGCAGCGGTGTGCCGGCGCGGTTCAGGTCGATGCCGCTCTGGCCCTGGTAGTCCTCGTGCAGCGACTTGCCGGCGTCTTCCTCGAGGTGCGCGCGCGTCAGATTGACCTTGTGCGGCAGGTCACCGACGAAGAATTCGACTGCGCCGCCCTGCACCACCGGCGTCTCGTACTGGCTGATCTGGTAGCCCTTGGGCAGGTCGGGGTAGAAGTAGTTCTTGCGCGCGAAGATCGACAACGGCGCGATCTTCGCGCCGACCGCCAGGCCGAACCGGATCGCGCGCTCGACCGCGCCGCGGTTCATCACCGGCAGCGTGCCGGGCAGCGCCAGGTCGACCGGCGAGGCCTGCGTGTTCGGCGCGGCGCCGAAGTGCGTCGACGAGCCGCTGAAGATCTTGCTCTGCGTCGAGAGCTGGGCGTGGGTCTCGATGCCGATGACGACTTCGAAGCCGCGGATGAGGGCGGGAGTCACGACTGCCCCTCGTCCAACGGGTACGTCGGCCGATCCCCCGCGGGGATGCGGGCCGGCTTGGGAGCGGCCCGGCGCTCGGCCCGCTGTGCGTTGTTCATCGTTCTCTTCATGTTCAGTAACCCGCCGGCGCGGCGCTGTGCCAATCGGTGGCTTGCTGGAAGGCGTGCGCCGCGTGCAGCAACGTGCCCTCCTGGAAGTAGTTGCCGATCAGCTGCAGGCCGACCGGCATGGACGCCTCGCCGAAGCCCGCGGGCAGGCTCATGCCCGGCAGGCCGGCCAGGCTCGCGGGCAGCGTGAAGATGTCGGCGAGGTAGCTCGCGACCGGGTCGTCACTGTGGCCGCCGAGCTTCCACGCGACGGTGGGCGCGACCGGCCCGGCGATCACGTCGCAGTGCTGGAAGCAGGCCTGGAAATCGTCGGCGATCATGCGGCGCAGCCTTTGCGCCTGCAGGTAGTAGGCGTCGTAGTAGCCGTGGCTCAGCACGTAGGTGCCGATCATGATGCGGCGCTTGACCTCGGGGCCGAAGCCTTCGCTGCGGCTCTTCTTGTACATGTCCTCGAGGTTGCCGTACTGCGCGGCGCGGTGGCCATAGCGCACACCATCGAAGCGGCTCAGGTTCGACGAGGCCTCGGCGGGCGCGATGATGTAGTACACCGGGATCGACAGCTCGGTGCGCGGCAAGCTCACGTCCACGAGCGTGGCACCGAGACCCTCGAATTCGGCCAGCGCGGCACGAACGGCGCCGTTCACGTCGGCGGCGAGCGCGGCGGGGAAGAACTCCTTCGGCAGGCCGATGCGCAGGCCGCGCAAGGGCTGCGCCGCGGTCGCGCCTTCGCGGGCGGTGCGCATCGCGGCGGCGAAGTCCTGCGGCGGGCGCTGCGCGCTGGTCGAATCGCGCTCGTCGAAGCCGCTCATCGCGCCGAGCAGCAGCGCGCAGTCTTCGGCGCTGCGCGCCAGCGGGCCGGCCTGGTCGAGGCTGGAGGCGAACGCGATCATGCCGAAGCGCGAGCACACGCCATAGGTCGGCTTGATGCCGGTGATGCCGGTGAAGCTCGCCGGCTGGCGGATCGAGCCACCGGTGTCGGTGCCGGTGGCGGCCGGCATCAGCCGCGCGGCCACGGCGGCAGCCGAGCCGCCGGAGGAGCCACCCGGTACGCGGCTGATATCCCACGGGTTGCGGACGACGCCGTAGGCCGAGTTCTCGTTTGCCGAGCCCATCGCGAACTCGTCGCAGTTGAGTTTGCCCAGTGTCACCGTGCCTGCGGCGGCGAGGCGCGCGACCACGGTCGCGTCGAACGGGCTGCGGTAGTCGGCCAGAATCTTCGAGCCCGCGGTGGTCGGCAGGTCTTGTGTGACGAAGATGTCCTTGTGCGCCAGCGGCACGCCGAGCAGCGCGCCGTGCTCGCCCGCGGCGCGGCGCGCGTCGGCGGCCTGGGCCTGGTGCAGTGCGAGGGCCTCGTCGGCGCTCAGCATCACGCCGAGTTGTCGGTGAGCCGACAAGCGTGCAAGCAGATGTGTCGTCAATTCAACGCTAGACACATCTTTCGCGGCCAGCGCACGGCCGAGTTCGGCCACGCCGAGCTGGTGCAGCGCGGCCATCAGCCGAGCACCTTCGGGACGAGGAACAGGCCGTCTTCGACGGCAGGCGCGCTGCGCTGGTTGGCGCTGCGGTTGTCGGTCTCGGTGACCACGTCGTCACGCAGGCGCAGAGCCACTTCCTGCACGGCAGACAGCGGCGTGTACAGCGGTTCGACGCCGCTCGTGTCGACCGCGCTCATCTGCTCGACGACGCGGAAGAAACCGTTCAGCTGCGACAGCATCGCGGCGGCCTCGGCGGGCTGCAGTTCGAGCCGCGCGAGCTGCGCGATGCGGGTCACGTCTTGGGGGGTCAGGGCCATGGGAAACGGGGATGGGTTTTACAGTCCAAAACGGGGCGTAGCGTGCCGAAAGCCGCAGGCGTTGCGGTATTATCCCCGGTTATCCACAAGGCCTCGATGCCTGTGCAAATCGCTGGCGATCCGGCGACACGCCGGGTGTTGGGAAGGGCTTGTGCCATGAGCCGGAAGGTGCGCGCAAGCGGCCCGCCGGTGCCCACAAACACGTACCCCATGACCGGAACTGATTCGGCCCCCGAGCGTTGCGGCCGTCGCCCGCAGGCGGCAGGCTGAGTCGCCCCACACACTATGTTCGGATCCTTCCGTCGCTATTTCTCGACTGATCTGGCCATCGACCTCGGCACCGCCAACACGCTGATCTATGTGCGTGGCAAAGGCATCGTGCTCGATGAGCCGTCGGTCGTCGCCATCCGCCACGAAGGCGGCCCCAATGGCAAGAAAACCATCCAGGCGGTCGGAGCCGAAGCCAAGGCGATGCTCGGCAAGGTGCCCGGCAACATCGAGGCGATCCGCCCGATGAAGGACGGCGTGATCGCCGACTTCACCGTCACCGAGCAGATGCTCAAGCAGTTCATCAAGATGGTCCACCCGCGCTCGGTGCTGCGGCCGAGCCCGCGCATCATCATCTGCGTGCCCTGCGGTTCGACGCAGGTCGAGCGGCGCGCGATCCGCGAGTCGGCGCTGGGCGCCGGCGCGAGCGATGTGTACCTGATCGAGGAGCCGATGGCCGCGGCGATCGGCGCCGGCCTGCCCGTCAGCGAGGCCAGCGGCTCGATGGTCGTCGACATCGGTGGTGGCACGACCGAGGT
Organism: Burkholderiales bacterium; assembly: GCA_040007475.1. Taxonomy (GTDB): domain Bacteria; phylum Pseudomonadota; class Gammaproteobacteria; order Burkholderiales; family Burkholderiaceae_C; genus LMDS01. Next base: position 8,276 of record JBDTVC010000080.1, on the reverse strand, counting down.
CGGCGTGATCTCGCTCGGCGGCATGGTCTACAAGGGCTCGATCCGCGTTGGCGGCGACAAGTTCGATGAGTCGATCATCAATTACATTCGCCGCAACTACGGCATGCTGATCGGCGAACCCACCGCCGAGATGATCAAGAAGAACATCGGCAGCGCCTTCCCCGGCTCCGAGGTCAAGGAGATGGAGGTCAAGGGCCGCAACCTCTCCGAAGGCGTGCCGCGCAGCTTCACGATCAGCAGCAACGAGATCCTCGAAGCGCTGACCGACCCGCTGAACCAGATGGTCTCGGCCGTGAAGAACGCGCTCGAACAGACCCCGCCCGAGCTGGGCGCCGACATCGCCGAGCGCGGCATGATGCTGACCGGCGGCGGTGCGTTGCTGCGCGACCTGGACCGGCTGCTGTCCGAGGAAACCGGCCTGCCGGTGCTCGTCGCCGAAGACCCGCTGACCTGCGTCGTGCGCGGCTGCGGCATGGCGCTGGAGCGCATGGAGCGCCTCGGTTCCATCTTCACGTCGGAGTGATCTGATCCCGATGGCGGCGCCTTGACGCTCGCTGTGCCGCGGCCACGCACGAGAGCCTGAGTCCGATGTCCATAGGCACCATCGACCGCACACCGCCGCCGTTCTTCCGCCAGGGGCCATCGGCGCTGACGAAGCTCATCCTCTGCTCGGCGCTCGCGCTGTTCATGATGGTGGCCGACAACCGCTTCATGGTGACGAAGCAGCTGCGTGCCGTCCTGGCCACCGTGCTGTACTACCCGCAGCAGGCGCTGCTGGCGCCGGTGCAGGCGGTTCAGGGCGGCGGCGAGTACCTCCAGGGCCTGAAGAGCGCGGTGGCCAATGAAGAGGCTGCCCGGCGTGATCTGGCGCGTCAGGCCGAGCGCGCCCTGCGCGTCGAGCAGCTGCTGACCGAGAACGCGCGCCTGCGCGCGCTGCTCGAGCTGCGGCCGACGCTGAAGGTCAAGTCGCAGTCGGCGCAGGTGCTGTACGAGGCCTCCGATCCGTACTCGCGCAAGGTCATCATCGACCGCGGCGCGACCAACGATGTGGTCGTGGCCTCGCCGGTCATCAACGAGGCCGGCGTGCTCGGCCAGGTCACGCGCGTCTACCCGCTCTCGAGCGAAGTCACGCTGCTGACCGACAAGGACGCCGCCATTCCCGTGCTCAACAGCCGCACGCAGGCGCGCAGCGCCGCGTTCGGCAGCGCGGCCGTGGTCGGCGGCGGCATGGAGATGCGTTTCATGGCCGGCAACGCCGACGTGCAGGTCGGTGATCTGCTGACGAGCTCGGGCGTGGACGGCATCTACCCACCCGGTCTGCCGGTCGCCAAGGTCGCGAGCGTCGACCGCAAATCCGATGCAGGTTTCGCGCGCATCGTGCTCACGCCGATCGCCAACCCGGATGGCGTGCGTCACGTGATGGTGATCGAGCCGATCGGGTTGCAGATGCCGCCGCGGCCGGCGTCCTCGCCCGACGACGGCAAGCCGCAGCCACTGGCCAAGAAGGGCGGCCGCAAATGATCCCGCCGCGTAAGGATCAGGAGTGCGCGCCATGATCATGCCGCGCAAGGATGACGAGTGCGCGTCATGATCATGCCGCGCTCATCGGACCAGCTGCTGCTGCCGGTCAACCCGCTGTTCGTTGCCTTCACGCTGCTGTTCGCATTCGGGCTCAACCTCGTGCCGCTGGGCCGCGAGCCGCTGATGCCGGACTTCGTCGCGCTGGTGCTGGTGTTCTGGAACGTGCACCAGTCGCGCCGCGTCGGCGTCGGGCTGGCGTTCCTGTTCGGCGTGATGATGGACGTGCACTCCGGCGCGGTGCTCGGGCAGCACGCGCTGGCCTACACGCTGCTGAGCTTCTTCGCGATCACGATCCACCGCCGGCTGCTGTGGTTCACGGTGCCATCGCAGGCGGTGCAGATCCTCCCGCTGTTCTTCGCCGCGCACGCGGTCTCGCTGGTCGTGCGGATGATCGCCGGCGGCATGTTCCCGGGCTGGCAGGTATTGCTCGCGCCCATCCTCGAGGCGCTGCTGTGGCCGATCGCCACATGGTTGTTACTCGCTCCGCAACGCCGCGCGCCGGATCGGGATGAAAATCGCCCGTTGTGACTGAGCTGAAAAATGTCGAGCAGGAGGTCGGGCGCTTTCGCATGCGCCTGGCGGCTGCGGCTGCGTTCGTGCTGTTCGCGTTCGGACTGCTCGGCGCTCGGCTCGTGTACCTGCAGATCTACAAGCACGAAGAGCTCTCGACGCAGGCCGAGAACAACCGCATCACGGTGCTGCCGATCGTGCCGAACCGCGGGCTGATCCTGGACCGCAACGGCATCGTCCTCGCCAACAACTACTCGGCCTACACGCTCGAGATTTCGCCGAGCAAGGTCGACGACCTCGAGGCCACGATCGACCGCCTGGCCACCGTCGTCGAGATCCAGCCGCGCGACCGCAAGCGCTTCAAACGGCTGATGGACGAGAACAGCAAGAGCTTCGAGTCGCTGCCGATCCGTACCAAGCTGACCGACGACGAAGTCGCGCGCTTCACCGCGCAGCGCTTCATGTTCACTGGCGTCGACATCAAGGCGCGGCTGTTCCGCAACTACCCGCTGGGCGAAGTCGGCAGCCACCTGATCGGCTACATCGGCCGCATCAACGAGGCCGAGAAGGAGAAGATCGACGACTCCGACGACGAGGCCAACTACCGTGGCACGCAGTACATCGGCAAGCTCGGCGTCGAGCAGAGCTACGAGGCCGAGCTGCACGGCACGACCGGCTTCGAGGAGATGGAGACGAGCGCCGGGGGCCACCCGGTGCGGCGCCTGAAGAGCAACCCGGCGACGCCGGGCAACGCGCTCGTGATGTCGATCGACATCCGGCTGCAGGCGCTGGTCGAGGAGCTGTTCGGCGAGCGTCGCGGCGCACTCGTCGCGATCGATCCGCGCTCGGGCGAAGTCCTGGCCTTCGTCAGCAAGCCCAACTTCGACCCGAACCTGTTCGTCGACGGCATCGACGTCGAGAACTGGAAGGCGCTGAACGAGTCGCCCGACAAGCCGCTGCTGAACCGCGCGCTGCGCGGCACCTACCCGCCGGGCTCGACATACAAGCCGTTCATGGCGTTGGCGGCGTTGACGCTGGGCAAGCGCACGCCGCAACAGATCACCAACGACCCCGGCTACTACTGGTTCGGCAACCACAAGTTTCGCGACGACAAGGAAGGCGGCCACGGCGCGGTCGACATGTACAAGTCCATCGTGCAGTCGTGCGACACCTACTACTACACGCTGGCCAACGACCTCGGCGTCGACGCGATGCACGACTTCATGGCGCCGCTCGGCCTGGGTCAGCTCACCGGCATCGACATGCAGGGCGAACTGCGCGGCACGCTGCCCTCGACCGAGTGGAAGCGCAACGCGTACAAGAAGAAGGAACAGCAGAAGTGGTACCCCGGCGAGACCATCTCGCTGGGCATCGGCCAGGGCTACAACTCGTTCACCATGCTGCAGCTCGCGCAGGCCACGGCCACGCTGGCCGCGGGCGGCGAACGGTTCAGGCCGCACCTCGTGAAGCTGATCGAAAACTTCGAGACGCGCACGCAGGCTCGCAAGGTCGGCGAGGCACTGCCGCCGTTGCCGTGGAAGGCCGAAGACGTTGCCGTGGTCCGCCGCGCGATGTACGGCGTGACGCAGGAGGGCACCTCGCGCGGCTCCTTCGTCAACGCGCCATACCCGTCGGGCGGCAAGACCGGCACCGCGCAGGTGATCGCGATCGGCAAGGACGAGAAGTACAGCGCCAGCAAGATCGACGAGCGCCACCGCGACCACGCGCTCTACACCGCTTTCGCGCCGGTCGATGCGCCGCAGATCGCGCTCGCGCTCGTGGTCGAGAACGCCGGCTTCGGCGCCGGCGCCGCCGCGCCGATCGCGCGCCGTGTGTTCGACTTCGTGCTCAGCGGCCAGTACCCGAGCGAGGCCGACATCGCGGCGACGCGGCTCGGTCAGTCGACCGCGCCGGTCGGCGCCCCGCGGCCGATCGCCTCGGTGCCGCTGCCGGGCACGACGGTCGACGGCGCGGTCGTGCCTGCGGCAGCAGCTGCGGCATCGGCGGCATCGGCGGCGGCTGCCGCCGCGTCGGCCACCTCTTCCCCGCAGCGCGTCGCGCTCGTGGCCAAGCCCCGATGAGCGCCGTCTTCGACAAGCCCTCGCTGCTTCAGCGGCTGCGGCCCATCGTCACCGGCTTCGACGGCCCGCTGCTTGTGGCGATGCTGCTGCTCGGCGGGGCAGGCCTGGTCACGATGTATTCGGCCGGCTTCGACGCCGGCACGCGCTTCGTCGATCACGGCCGCAACATGCTGCTCGCGCTCGGCGTGATGTTCGTCGTGGCGCAGGTCTCGCCGCAGACGATGATGAAGTTCGCGCTGCCACTGTACACGGTCGGCATCGCGCTGCTGGTCGCGGTGGCCGTGATGGGCGTGACGAAGAAGGGCGCGACGCGCTGGCTCAATGTCGGCGTCGTGATCCAGCCCAGCGAAATCATGAAGATCGCAATGCCGCTGATGCTCGCGTGGTGGTTCCAGCGCCGCGAAGGCCAGCTGCGTGCGCCCGACTTCCTGATCGCGCTACTGCTGCTCGGCGTGCCGGTCGGGCTGATCGTCAAGCAGCCCGACCTCGGCACCGCGATCCTGGTGCTGTCAGCCGGCATCTATGTGATCTTCTTCGCCGGGTTGTCGTGGAAGCTGATCATCCCGGTGCTGGTGATCGGCGCCGTGGCGGTCACCGCGGTCGTCGTCTCGGAGGACCGCATCTGCGAGCCCGACGTGAAGTGGCCGCTGCTGCGCGACTACCAGAAGAACCGCGTCTGCACATTGCTCGACCCGACGACCGACCCGCTCGGCAAGGGCTTTCACATCATCCAGGGGATGATCGCGATCGGCTCCGGCGGCGTCGAGGGCAAGGGCTTCATGAAGGGCACGCAGACGCACCTCGAGTTCATCCCCGAACGCACGACCGACTTCATCTTCGCCGCGTTCTCCGAGGAGTTCGGTCTCGTCGGCTGCGGGCTGCTGGTGCTCGGGTTCACGTTCCTGATCTTTCGCGGCCTGATGATCGCGGCCGACGCGCCCACCGTGTTCACGCGGCTGCTCGCCGGGGCGATCTCGCTGAGCTGGTTCACCTACGCCTTCGTCAACATGGGCATGGTCAGCGGCATCCTGCCGGTGGTGGGCGTGCCGCTGCCGTTCATCAGCTACGGCGGCACCGCGATGGTGACGCTGGGTCTGGGGCTGGGGATGCTGATGTCGATCGCAAAGAGCCGGCGGTTGATACAGAGTTAGGTCGGCCCGCTCACGACACGGCGTCAGCGATGGGCGTGCTGCCCTGCGGCGCAGCGGGCAGCCGCACCGTGAAGCGCGCGCCGGGACCGTGTGGCGCCTCGGCGTGGTCGCTCAGGCCCGGGCGGCGGCGCAGGTTGGCATCTTCGAGCGTGACTTCGGCACCATGCTGCTGCGCGATCTCGCGCACGATCGCCAGCCCCAGTCCCGACCCGTCGACCTCCGTGCCGAGCGAGCGGTAAAAGGGCCGGAAGACTTCGTCGCGCTCGCTCGCCGCGATGCCCGGCCCCGAGTCCTCGACCTGCAGCACCACGACCTGCCCGAACGGGTCGTCGATCACGCGCACGGTCACCGTGCCGCCGGCCGGCGTGTACTGCAGCGCGTTGTCTACCAGGTTGCGGATCAGCTCGCGCAGCAGCAGGGCGTGGCCGAGCACGATCGGGCCGACGCCATGGCGTGCCGCGGCGGCCTCGCTCGGGCCCTCGTATCCGAGGTCGATGCGCTTCTCGATCGCACGCGGCACGAAGTCGTGCACGGTCTCGGTGGCGAGCCGCGCGAGGTTCACCGGCTGCCGGTGCGCGGCGTGCTCCCGGTTTTCGGCGCGCGCCATCGCAAGCAGCTGGTTCACCATGTGCGCCGCGCTCTGACTCGATCGCGCAATCTGCTGCAGCGTCTTCTTCAGGGCCTGCGGATCGGTCTGCCCGGCATCGATCTGGCGCTGCGCCAGCTCGGCCTGCGTGCGCAGCCCCGCCAGCGGCGTCTTCAGCTGATGCGCGGCGTCGGCGAGAAAGTGCTTTTGCGAGCCCATCGATTGATCGAGCCGTGCGAGCAGGTCGTTGATCGCGCGCACCAGCGGCGACACTTCTTCGGGCGCTTGCGCCGCGTCGATCGGGCTCAGGTCGCTGCTGTCGCGACTGCGGATGCGCTGCTGCAGCTGGTTCAGCGGCGCGATGCCGCGCGCCAGCGCGAGCCACACCAGCAGCACGGCCAGCGGCAGGATCACGAACTGCGGCAGGATCACCCCCTTGATGATCTCGGTCGCGAGCCGCGAGCGCTTGCCCAGCGTCTCGGCCACCTGGACCAGCGGCGCTTCGCCGCCGGCGCGAGCGGTTCCGCCGTCCTGCACGTTCACCCAGACGTAGGCCACGCGCACGCTGTCGTTGTTCAGGTTCTCGTCGCGAAAGCGCACCTCGCCCGGCGGCCCCCGGTCCTCGTCGCTGGGCACGGGCAGTGCGCTGTCGCCGCTGATGAATTCGCCGCGCAGCCCGAGCACTTGGTAGTAGACGTCGTCGGCTTCGTCCGCGCGCAGGATCTCCGACGCGGCCGCCGGCAGCTTGAACACCACCTGCGTGCGGCCTTCGGGCGTGTCGCGCAGGGCGACCTCCTTCGACAGCACGCGCGCCATCTCGCCCAACTCGCGGTCGAAGGGCTTGTTGGCGATGCCCTGCGCGACCAGCCACGTCAGCACCACGCTCATCGGCCACAGCAGCAGCAGCGGCGCGAGCATCCAGTCGAGGATCTCGCCGAACAGCGAGCGCTGCTCGCGCGGTGGCTCGACCGCGTTCAATTGAACCGCTCCGTGCTTCGCACTGCGCTCTCGCCAAGGGCCACGCAGCGGCCCCTTGGTGGGCCATGGCGGCCGTGCGAGCTCACGCCGCGATCTTCTCCAGGCAGTAGCCCAGCCCCCGCACAGTCGCGATGCGCACCGGGCCCTGCTCGATCTTCTTGCGCAGGCGGTGGATGTAGACCTCGATCGCGTTGTTGCTGACCTCTTCACCCCAGGCGCACAGCAACTCGACCAGCTGCTCCTTGCTGACGAGGCGGCCGGCGCGCTGCAGCAGCACCTCGAGCAGGCTCAGCTCGCGGGCCGAGAGCTCCACCATCTGGTCGTTCAGGTAAGCGACGCGGCCGGTGGCATCGAAGCTCAGCGGCCCGTGCTTGATGATCGCCGATGCCGTGCCCAGGCCGCGGCGCGTGAGCGCACGCACGCGCGCCTCGAGCTCCTGCAGCGAGAACGGCTTGGCCATGTAGTCGTCCGCGCCCAGGTCCAGGCCCTTCACTCGCTGCTCGACGCTGTCGGCCGCGGTGAGGATCAGCACCGGCACACTGGAGCCACGCGCACGCAACTTGCGCAATACCTCCAGGCCGTGCAACTTCGGCAGGCCCAGGTCGAGGATCAGCAGGTCGAACTCGTGTGACGCGAGCGCCGCGTCGGCCTCGGTGCCGCTGCCGACCTGATCGGCCGAGTAGCCCGCGTTGCGCATCGAGCGCAGCAGGCCATCGGCCAGCACTTGATCATCTTCGGCGATCAGGATGCGCATGCTTGTCTCCTAGCCCGCCCGGGCCCCTCGATTGTAGGGATGGCTTGCAAATGATCCCTCAAGGTACTGTACAAACATCCAGCTTTCTGGATAATGCGAGCAACTTTCAGGAGAACCCCCTTGGACGCAACCGCCAAAGCCGCCACCCCCATCGTCAACACCGAAAAGGCCAAGGCCCTGCAGGCCGCACTGGCGCAGATCGAAAAGCAGTTCGGCAAGGGCACCATCATGCGCCTTGGCGAAGGCGAGGTGATCGAGGACATCGAGGTCGTCTCTACCGGCTCGCTCGGCCTGGACATGGCGCTCGGCGTCGGCGGCCTGCCGCGTGGCCGGGTCGTCGAGATCTACGGCCCCGAATCGAGCGGCAAGACGACGCTGACGCTGCAGGTCATCGCCGAGATGCAACGCGTCGGCGGCACCTGCGCCTTCATCGACGCCGAGCATGCGCTCGACATCGGCTACGCGCAAAAGCTCGGCGTCAACTTGCAGGATCTGCTGATCAGCCAGCCCGACACCGGCGAGCAGGCGCTCGAGATCGTCGACGCATTGGTGCGTTCTGCCTCGGTCGACCTCGTCGTGATCGACTCGGTCGCCGCGCTCACCCCCAAGGCCGAGATCGAAGGCGAGATGGGCGA
>JBDTVC010000079.1:0-18155 GCA_040007475.1 Burkholderiales bacterium | reverse complement strand
CCAGTCTGAGCGCCCAGTGGCTCACCAAGTGAGCCTGTCACTACTCAACGCGAACCGAGCCTTTTCTTTTCCGTTCTAGACTCGACTTCTCCCTGCGATGTCTTGACGAGAGCGCGGCAGCGTGGCGAAGCGCGGCGATCAGCCGCCCAAGATCTGGGCGTCCAGCACGTGATTCTGACCGCCGCGGCACGCGATCTTGATGGCGCCGATACGGTTGCCGAGTTCGGCGCAAGCCTGAATGGGCCAGCCAAGTTCGATGCCGTAGAGCAACGCCGCGCGGAACGCGTCCCCGCAGCCCGTCGGGTCGACGACAGCGGTCGGAGTGACTCCTGGGACGTGCGTGCGCTTGCCGCTTTGCCACAGATCGCAGCCCTCGGCGCCCAACGTCACAATTACAGCCCGCAGGCCTGACCGCGAGATCGACTCCAGCGTTTGCCCGGTGCGATCGCAAAGCATCTGAGCCTCGTAGTCGTTCACGGCGATCCAGCTGGCTTGCTGGACAAACCGCATCAGCTCCGGACCGTCGAACATCGGCAAGCCCTGTCCAGGGTCGAAGATGAATGGAATGCCTGCGTCGGCAAGTTGCTGGGCGTGCTGCAGCATGGCCTCGCGTCCATCCGGCGCGATGATGGCCACGCGAATGTCCTCACGTGCCGGGACACGGACGAGGTGGGCCGACTGCATCGCCCCCGGGTGAAATGCGGTGATCTGGTTGTTGTCGACGTCCGTGATGATGATTGCCTGTGCAGTGTGGCTGTCGGTCACCGTCTGCACGTGGTCGATGGTCGCACCCCAGGACTCGATGCGTCGGAGATAGTCCGCACCATCAGGCCCGGCAGCAGCCACGATCACCGGATGCCCTCCGAGCAGACTCAACGAATAGGCGATGTTGCCGGCACATCCGCCGAACTCGCGCCGCAGCGTCGGCACCAGAAACGACACGTTCAGGATGTGCAGTTGCTCCGGCATGATCTGCTGCGCGAACCGTCCGGGAAAGGTGGCGATCGTGTCAAACGCCAGCGAGCCACAGATCAATGCCGACATGAATACTCCTGTGAAGAAAGGCGGATGCTGACGTGGGAGCGCCGCATCATGGATAGAAGATCTCGACGGTGTATCCGGTGATACGCGCGCTGCCGCTGGACAGCAGCAACTGCAGCGGCAGTTCTGCGCCTGCCTGTATCGGTGCCACGCCGCTGCGGAAGTCTATCGGTGCAAGCACGCGACGCGCCACGAGCTGACCTGCAGCGTCCGTCAGAGTGAGATCGACCGACGGCAGCGCGAGCGCGATCGCGCCGCGATTGCGCAGTGTCACTGACAGCCTGAATGCGTCACCCTCCGGAGCCCGCGTGAGCGAAGTGCTCTCGACGGCAATGTCGTCGATACGCTTGGGCGCCTCGATCGAGCACCCACGCCACTCGCACCAGGCCAGCAATGTCGGCTTCATGGCCGGCCAACGGGCCGCAGCCAAGTCGCGAAAGTGATTCGCAGCCTGGACCGCCAGCATGCCTGACAGCACGAAGCCGATGATTCCGAGCGCGGCGCGTGTCAAGGGGTTCTGCCACCGTGCGCGCCGCTGCGCGTGGCGAATGAACTCAGGCGCGACACGCGGCGAAGCCCCTTCCGGCTCCGCGCTCGGCGACGCCGCGGGCGCGGCACGCGCGTCGAACATCGGCCCGCCCCACGCGATCGACTCGGGTTCGAATTCGGCGTCGGGGAACTCCAGCCGATCCCGCTCGCCGACGCGGCCGGCAGGTGTCGATTCGCTCTCGCGCCGCCGCGTGCCGAGCAGGTGGGCGTCAATGCGATCTGCCCGTGAGTGCTCCGTGGCCAAATCGAGCCGCCGATCCGCCGGCGCGTCGCCCGGCGGCGCGATCATGACCGGCGTCTGCTCGCCGGGCGACCACTCAGGCGGGGTGTCACGCTCCAGATCGAACAGAGTTTCCAGGGCATTGAAGACTTCGTTGCAACGCCCGCAGCGCACCCAGCCTTCGGATACCTTGAGCTGATCCTGCACGACCCGAAAGACGGTCCCGCAAGCAAAGCATCGTGTGGCCAGACTCATGGCCGAATCATCCCACGCGACTTCATGCCTCGCGGCGAGCCGTCATCAGGATCCAGCCGTCTTCTCGATCCGCCACTTCCAGTGACAGCCAGGGCGCATAGGCAGTCTTCAGTTCGTCCGCCTGCCGATCGAGGATGCCGGCGAGGACCAGGTCACCCGAGGGCGCCACGTGCGCTGACAGCAGGGGTGCCAACAGCTTGAGCGGTGTCGCGAGGATGTTGGCGAGTACCAATCCATACAGTCCGTGCGCGGCCTCGGGCAAGCCCGAGTTCAGCACCACGCCATTGGCCAGCGCATTGGCGCGGGTGGACTCGACGGCCGCGGGGTCGATGTCCACTGCATCCACCTGTCTGGCGCCGTGCAAGGCTGCAGCGATCGCCAGGATGCCCGACCCGCAGCCGTAGTCCAGTATGCGATCCCAGCCCGCAGATCGGTGTGGCGCGTGCGACGCCGTCCAGCGCAGGCACATCTTCGTCGTCGGGTGCGTGCCGGTGCCGAAGGCCAGGCCCGGATCGAGACGGATCACACGTCGAGCCTGTGGCGGTGTCTCGTGCCAGCTCGGCACGATCCAGAAGTCCGGCGTCACTGGCACCGGCGCGAATTGCGATTGCGTCAACCGAACCCAGTCCTGATCCGCCACCGGCTGAATGCCGAGCGCGTGGATGTCTTGCGCCCAATCCTGAGCGAGCAGGAGCGTTGCAGCTTCAGTGGCTGACTCTTCGTCGGAGAACAAGGCGCGCAATGTCGAGCGCCGCCAGCCTGCACGCGGCGCCGGCATGCCGGGCTCGCCGAACAGTGCTTGTTCGTCTGTCGAGTCGGCATCCGCGTCCTCGACCGACACGGACAGCGCATCGAGCTCGTCGATCAAGGCATCGGACGCGTTCTCGACGCAGCCCTCGGGCGCCAACAGCAGCAATTCGACCATGAGACTCAGCGCTTGTGCCGGCCCAGCCAGCCTTCAAGGTAGTGAATGCTCGTGCCACCTTCGATGAACTTGGCGTCCACCATCAGCTCGCGGTGAAGCGGGATGTTCGTCTGGATGCCCTCGACCACCGTCTCGGACAACGCGATGCGCATCCGCGCCAGCGCCTGGTCGCGTGTATCGCCGTGCACGATGATCTTGCCGATCATCGAATCGTAGTTTGGCGGCACGAAGTAGTTGGTATAGGCATGCGAGTCCACCCGCACGCCCGGGCCTCCCGGCGGGTGCCACATGGTGATGCGACCCGGCGACGGTGTGAACTTGTATGGATCCTCGGCGTTCACGCGGCACTCGATCGCGTGCCCGCGCATCTGGATCGCGCGCTGGGTGAAGGGCAGCTTCTCACCCGCCGCGATGCGGATCTGCATCTGCACGATGTCGATGCCCGTGACCAGTTCCGTCACCGGGTGTTCGACTTGCACGCGCGTGTTCATCTCGATGAAGAAGAACTCGCCGTTCTCGAACAGAAACTCGAATGTGCCGGCGCCGCGATAGCCGATCTTCTTGCACGCCGCCGTGCAGCGTTCGCCGATCCGCTCGATGACTCGCCGCGGGATGCCCGGTGCCGGCGCTTCTTCGATGATCTTTTGGTGGCGCCGCTGCATCGAGCAATCGCGCTCGCCGAGCCAGACGGCGTTCTTGTGTTCGTCGGCCAGGATCTGGATCTCGATGTGACGCGGATTCTCGAGAAACTTCTCCATGTACACGGCCGGGTTGCCGAACGCGGCGCCAGCCTCGGCGCGAGTTGTCTGCACCGCGTGGATCAGCGCGGCTTCCGTGTGCACCACGCGCATCCCGCGCCCGCCGCCACCGCCCGACGCCTTGATGATCACCGGGTAGCCCACGGCACGAGCCGCCTTGATGATCTCCTTCGGATCCTCCGGCAGCGCCCCCTCGGAGCCCGGCACGCAGGGCACGCCGGACTTGATCATTGCCTGCTTGGCCGAAACCTTGTCGCCCATGGTCCGGATGGACGCCGGCGTCGGGCCGATGAAGGTGAAGCCACTGCGCTCTACACGCTCTGCGAAATCGGCGTTCTCCGACAGGAATCCGTATCCCGGGTGGATCGCCTCGGCGTCGGTCACTTCGGCCGTCGAGATGATCGCCGGCATGTTGAGATAACTCTGCGCTGAAGCGGCGGGGCCGATACACACCGCTTCATCAGCCAGCTTCACGTACTTGGCGTCGCGATCGGCCTCGGAATAGACGACGACTGACTTGATGCCCATCTCGCGGCAGGCGCGCTGGATGCGAAGGGCGATCTCGCCTCGGTTGGCGATCAGGATCTTCTTGAACATGCGCCGGCCCTATTCGATGATGAACAAGGGCTGCCCGAACTCCACCGCCTGGCCGTTCTCGCACAGGATGCGCTTGACCGTGCCGGACTTGTCGGCCTCGATCTCATTCATGATCTTCATGGCCTCGATGATGCAGATTGGCTCGCCTTCCTTGATCGCGTCGCCAACCTCGGCGAACGCCTTGGTCCCGGGATTCGCGGAGCGATAGAAGGTGCCGACCATCGGCGACGTCACGACGTGCCCGGACTCGGCGGGCGGTGCGACCACTGCATCTGCGACCGCTGCGGCGGCCATCGGCGCCGGAGTCGGCATTGTGGCGACCGGCGAATAGCTGAAGTGCTGGGGCGGATTCGGATCAGCCTTGACGATGCGCACCTTGCCGTCGGCTTCGGTGATCTCCAGCTCCGAAATGTTCGACTCGGAGACGAGGTCGATCAGTGTCTTCAGCTTGCGAAGGTCCATGGTTGTTTCAAATCCTGTCTTCTGGCGGCAATGCGCCGCATTCAGTGATGATTCCGCTGCGATTCCCCTACGGGCAATGAGCTTGGAACAATCGCGCCGGTCTCGACTGCTTACATAGGTGCGCAAAAGATAGGAATAACTTTACGCCATTTGAGCGAGATTAACGGCAGTTGACAAGTTTGAATCAATCTGTCCAGGTTTTGCTGATCATCCGACGGTGGCTACCCAGCGCGTCAGGTCTTCAGGCAGGATGACGCCCAATTTGCGTTGAACCACGTCACCCCGGCGATCGAACACTACGCTGAACGGCAATGCGCCGCCGGCATTGCCCATCCGGCGTGACAACTCGACGCCCTCGATGCCGGCGAGACCGACACCAAAACCGACCGGCCGCTGCTCCAGAAACTTCCGCACGGGATCGAGCTGGTCCACCGCGATGCCCACGACCTGCCAACCGCGAGCCTGCTGGTCACTCAGGAAGCGGTCGATCAAGGGCAACTCGCGAATGCACGGGGGGCACCAGGTGGCCCAGAAGTTGACCAGCAGCGGCTTGCCTCGAAAGTCCGCGAGCACCAGTCGCGTGCCGTCGGGTCGATCGAACTGAAGTGACCAGATCTCGGCCCCTCCGTCACGAGCGGGCGAACCCGCGCGCCACCATGAGACTCCCGCACCTGCCGCGCCCGCCGCGACGGCAGTGCCCGCCAGCAAGGCCACTCGGCGGTTCACGCCGGCTCCGCCAGTTGCTGCAGCGCACGGAGGTCACCGCGATGCGCCCGACCCGACGCGTCGGGCCGGAGGCCGCCGCGCAGGTCGTCGAAGTCGAGCACGGTGAGATGAACGGTGACGCGCTCCGCGAGTTCGATGCTCGTGTGCGCCACGCTCAGCACATCGACCAGTTCGCCGCGCGGGCCCGGGCGGCTGCCGACCTCGTAGTCGATGCGGTGGTCGATCAAGGCCAGCTCGGCGGCCTTCGAGTCATCACAGTACAACTCGAGGTGGATATCGTTCAGCCGCGTCGCCGTGCCACGCCACACGGCGCCGGTCAGGTGCGGCCGGAACTCGGCCAGCCGCTGCATCCAGTGCATCGCGATCGCGCGCAACGCCGCGAGCTCGCGGGGTTGCGTGTCGGCGCAGAAGATCGCCAGGTACTCGCGCACCTCGTCTTCCACTTGGTCGTTGTCCGGCAGCTCGGCCGTGCGTGCGCTGCGGCGCCCGAGGTCGCGGGCGGCCCGGCGCTTGGCGGGCCCGTACTCCATGCCTTCCTCGACCACCAGTCGGGCGGCGGTGGCGGCGATCTCGTCGGTCAGCGTGGCAGACATGGCGTGCTCCAAGGGCGCGATTGTGCGCGCATCAAGGCAATTCGACCGCACCCATGCGCGCACTCACCGTGCCCGCGCGGCCGATCACATAGGCCGAGCCGGGCCGCTTCTCGAAGCGCTTCGGCGCCGGCAGCATCACCGCCAGCTGAGCCGCCGGCATCGTGCCCAGGCCGCTGGCACCGACATGGAAGTAGTGGCGTGCGGCCGCCTCGGCACCGAACACGCCTTCGCCCCACTCGACGTTGTTCAGGTAGATCTCGAGGATGCGTTGCTTCGAAAGGCAAGCCTCCAGCATGAAAGTGATCGCAAACTCCTGTCCCTTCCGGAGCAGGCTGCGCTCGCCGCCGAGGAAGAGGTTCTTGGCCAGCTGCTGCGTGATGGTGGAGCCCCCGACGACCTTGGGCTGCGCGCGGGCTGCGGGCTTGGACGCCGACGGCTTCCCGGCGCCGCCCTTGGGCAGCCGCTTGTCGAGCTGCTCGTTGATCTTCTCGACCCGCGCCTCCGCCCGCTGGTTGCGCTCCCAGGCCTTCTCGAGCGCGTCCCACTCGACGCCGCTGTGCTCGGCGAACCCGGCATCCTCGGACGCGATCACCGCGCGCTTCAGGCTGGGGGCGATGCGGCCGTAGTCGACCCACTGCTGGCTCCACAGCAACGTGTGCTTCTCGCCGACGAGCCGCCACGCCTCGGAGCGCTGAAAGCTGGTCGACTGCGGATCGACCACCGTCATCAACCCGACCCGCGCGAGGAAGTACAGCTGCAGTGCCAGCGCCGACAGCAGTACCAGCGCCGCGACACGGGCGACATGCCTCATGCCGCGCTGCGCCGCGCGGCATCCATCCGCGCGCGAAGGGCGGCCAGCACGGGTGCCGTGTCGGGCCGCACGCCGCGCCACAGTTCGAATGCCGCGGCAGCCTGCTCGACGAGCATCCCCAGCCCATCCCGACCCCGCGCGCCGTTCGTGGCGGCCCACGCCAGGAACGGCTGCGCCGCGTCGCCGTACATCATGTCAAGGGCCAGCGCACCCGGCGCGAGCACTGCCGCCGACACCGGCACCGCGGCCCGCTGCAGGCTGCTGGCAGAGGCATTGATCACCACGTCGAAGCCGGTTCCGCAACCCTCGAGCGTTCGGGCCTGCAGGAGCGCACCGCCCGCCAGCCCGGCGTGCCGGTCGACGAGCGCCTGTGCCTTGCTCAGCGTGCGATTCGCGACCACGACCGCACGGGGTCGCGCTGCCAGCAGCGGCCCGAGCGCGCCGGCGGCCGCACCACCGGCACCGATCAACAGGACGCGCCGGCCCGCGAGCGCCACGCCGGCATTGCGCTCGATGTCGTTGACGAGTCCGACGCCGTCCGTGTTGTCCGCCAGCCAGCCCTCGGCGTCGAAGCGAAGCACGTTGGCGGCCTGCGCAAGGTTGGCGCGTTCGGTGAGTCGCCGGCCTTCGCGAAACGCGTCGAACTTGAACGGCACCGTGATGTTGCAACCCTTCGCGCCGCTGGCCGCGAGCGCGCGCACCGAGTCGGCGAAGCCCTCGAGCGGCCAGAGCAAGCGACCGTACTCCATCGCCTGCCCGGTCTGGCGCGCGAACTCGGCGTGGATGAACGGCGACTGGCTGTGTTCGACCGGATTGCCGGCGACGACGTATCGGTCCATGGCCTCAATTCTGCGGCGTGGCGCTGAGCGTGGTCTCCAGGCCGTCGTCGCGGGTGAACTTGAACTTGGAGGTGATGACGAGCTGATCGGCGCGCCGCCGCATCGCCGACGTGAACGGCCCGAACGGCGCCGCCGCGCGCACGATCGCGATCGCGCGGCGGTCGAGAACCTTGGACTCCGACGGTCGCACGACCTCGGTCTCGATCACGCGACCCTCGGCATCCACGGTCACGTTCATCGTCAGTTCGCCGTACAGCTTGCGGCCCTGGCTCTCGGGGAAGTTGCGTGTGCCGCGCTCCTCGATCTTGCGACGCAGCTGGTCGTAGTACAGCGCGTAGACCTCCTCGCGCGTGGCCGGGCTGATGTAGCGCTTCTTCGGCCGCGCGTTCTCCTCGTTGATGCGCTTCTCGATCTCGGCCAGCAGCTGGATCAGCTGGCGCCGCCGCTCCTCCTGCGATTGTTCCTCCGGCGTGCCTTGATCCCGTTGCGGGTCGGGTGCGGGCAGCAACGCGAGTTCGCGACGGATCTGAGCCAGCAGCTGCTGCTGCGTCTCCTGCAGCTGCTCGATGCGCTTGCGCGCTTCCTCGTTCGACTCGCCCACCTCGGCCTGTGGCGAGGGCGGCAACGGCGAGGTGGCGCGGCCCGCGATCGCGTCGCCGCCGCCAGCCAGCGCCGCCTGCGCGATGGCCTGCGCCTTCTCCGGCGCCTCGGTGGAACGCGAGTTGACGAGAATCACCTCCAGCGGCGTGTCCTGGAAGATGCGATTGAAGCTGGCCGGGTCGACGACGCGCACGAGCAGCAGCGCCGCATGCACGCCGACCGAGAAGATCAGTGCGAGCTGCAGGGTCGAGAGCTTCTTGCGGGCCATGCGAGAGCGTGTCAGTTCGCCGCGGCGAGGTCGGCCGGCGGCGCGGCTTCGGCTTCGGTGCCGTCGCCCGCCACGTCAATCGCCAACGTCAGCGGGCCGGCGTTGTCGGCGAGATCGTCACCCTCGGTGTCCGGTTCGGCAGCGGGCGCATCGTCGAGCCGCGCGACCACGTTCGCGTGCACATCGAGCGTGAGCAGATCGGTGCCGGTGATCTTCACCCGCACGTGGGCACCGCGCGGCAGCGCCTCGGCGCCGAGCGCGCGGAACACCAGTGGCAGTTCGTCGGCCCGCACCAGACCGTCCTTCATCGCGACGGCGTCGAGCTCGTTGCGGGTGTCCTGCGTCAGCGAGCGCAGCGTCCAGTAGCGCTCGATGCCTTGCTGGAAGCTGTTGTAGGCCGAGTAAGCGGCGTCGAACGCCGAGATGATCGCGAACAGCTGAACGTCCTTCGGCTTGAACGGCGCGGCCAGCGCGGCGGTTCGACCGTGGCGTGCGCACGCGATGATCTGCCACTGGTTCACCAGATCGACATAGCGGCGCAGCGGCGACGTCGCCCACGTGTACTGCGCGACACCCATGCCCGCATGCGGCGCGGGCTTCGTGCCCATGCGCACCTTCACGCCCGGCGCCATGCTCGCCTGGCTGCGGTAGATGCCGGGCACGCCGTTCTCGGCGATCCAGCCGCCCCAGGTGCTGTTGGCCAGGATCATCGCCTCGGCCACGATCAGGTCGAGCGCCGTGCCCCGGGCGCGCGTCGTGATCGACACGCGCTCCGTGCCTTGCGGCTCGCTGCCCTGAACGCCGTCGAGCTTGAAGTTGTAGTCGGGCCGGTTGAAGTTCTCGGGCTTGCCGCGCACGACCTCGCGTTGCGCCTTCAGGTGGCGCGCGAGACGGAACGCGAACGCGAGTTCGGGGGCGAATTCGTAGGGCGCCGGCGCATCGCCGGTCAGCGTCGCTTCGGTGATCACGTCGTCGAGTTGGTCGTGGCGCAGGTTCGCCGCGATCGGCACGCGCTCGAGCTTCGTTTCGCTGCCGGTGACCGCGAGCGTCGCCTCGTCCATCGTGACGTAGAGCGACACGGCCGGGCACTCGCGCCCTGCGATCAGCGTGTACGCCTGGACCACGTCGTCGGGCAGCATCGTCAGCTTGTGGCCGGGCATGTAGACCGTGGACAGGCGTTCGCGCGCGACCTTGTCGATCGGCGTGTCGGGCGCGAATGCCAGGCCCGGTGCCGCGATGTGGATGCCGAACACGACCGAGCCGCTGCCCAACCCTTGCACCGACAGCGCGTCGTCGATCTCCGTCGTCTGCGAGTCGTCGATCGAGAAGGCGCGCACGGCGGCCACCGGCAGCGTCTCCTTGATCGCCGGCGCCTGCAGCGCGGGGAAACCTGTGCCCTTCGGGAAATTCTCGAAGAGGAAGCGCCGCCAGTGGAACTGGTACGGTGAGTCGATCGCACCGGCGCGCTTGAGCAGGTCAAGCGGCGCGGTCTGCGAGCGGCGCGCGGCCTCGACGACGGCCTTGTACTCGGGCGCGTTCTTGTCCGGCTTGAACAGCAGCCTGTAGAGCTGCTCGCGCACGGAAGCCGGGCACTGGCCCGCGACGAGCTCGGCGGCCCACGCGTCGATCTGCGCAGCGAGCTGCTTCTTGCGCTCGATGCCGAGCAGCGCCGCCTTCACGATCTCTTCGGGGGCCTTCTTGAACTGGCCTTTGCCGCTGCGCCGGAAGTAGTGCGGTGCCTCGAACAGGCGAAACAGCGCGGCAGCCTGCTTCTCGACGCCGGCGCTCGCCTCGAAGTAGTCGCGCGCCAGATCGGCGAATCCGAACTCGTGGTCGGGCGCGAACTCCCAGGCGAGGTCGAGGTCGATGTCCTTCGCGATCGTCTGGCCGGCCGCGATCAGCTCGGCGGGTTGGGGTTTGTCGAACTTCAGCAGCACATGCGCTGACTTGACCTTGACGCGCTTGCCGGAGTCGAGCTCGATCTGCATCGAGGTGTCGGCTTCCGTCATCACGCGGCCGGCGAGGAACTTTCCGGCTTCTTCGAAGAGGGCGTACATGCGCAGATTGTCGCCTGATCAGTAGCTGCGGCCACGCCGGTATTGCGCGTGGGCACGCGGCGCCAACGCCGAGCCGCGAGCGATCGCGGCAAGTGACGCGCCAGCGTGGGCGTGGCAGATCGCCAGGCCCAGCGCGTCGGCCGCGTCCTTGCCGGGCAGGCCCGGCAGCGCGAGCAGCCGCTTGACCATCTCCTGCACCTGCTCCTTGCGCGCCTGACCGTGGCCGACGACGGCCTTCTTCATCTGCAGCGCGGTGTATTCGGCCACCGTCAGCTCGTTCGACACCAGCGCCGTCAGCGCCGCGCCGCGCGCCTGCCCGAGCAGCAGCGTGGACTGCGGGTTGACGTTGACGAACACGATCTCGACCGACGCGCAATCGGGCCGGTAGCGCGCGGTGACCTCGCGCACACCGTCGAAGATGATCTTGAGCCGCAGAGGCAGCGAGGCCGTGCCGACCGACTCGGTCTTGATCGTGCCGCTGGCCACGTAGCGCAGCGTCGCGCCCTCGCACTCGATCACGCCGAAGCCGGTGGTGCGCAGGCCGGGGTCGATGCCGAGGATGCGCACGGGCTAGATCCCGAAGTACCAGCGCACGGCGTGGAAGAACACCGGCGCGGCGAAGCACAGCGGCGCCACCCGGTCCAGCAGCCCGACTGCGCCGGTCACCGACGCCTTGCCGCCCCAGTTGCGCACGCCGGCGTCGCGCTTCAGCGCCTTCATCACGAACTCGCCGAGCGTGCCGCTGCCGCCGGCGATCAGCCCCATCAGCACCGCAGGCCAGGGCTTGAACGGTGTCGCCCAATAGAGCAGGCCGCCGGCCAGCGCCGACGCGAGCGAACCGATGGCCCACCCGCGCCACGAGAACGACCGGCTGATCGCGCGCGCCACCGGTCGGCGGCGCAGGCGGCGGCTCGCGATCTCCTGCACGATCTGCGCAATGGCGACCACGCCGACAAGGTACAGCACCATGAACGCGCCACGATCTTCGTAGTCGGGCAGGTCGAGCAGCAGCAGCGCGGGCGCGTGGCTCATGCCGTAGACGCAGACCATGATGCCCCACTGGATCTTCGCGGTGCGCTCGAGAAAGCGCTGCGGGTCGTTGCCGAGCGCGCTGACGACGGGGATGGCGAGAAAGACGTAGACCGGGATGAACACCGTGAACAGATCGAACTCGCGCGTGGCCACGATCACATACTGCAGCGGCAGCACCGCGAAGAACGCGAGCAGCAGGCTGCGGTGATCGCCGCGCCGTGTGTGGGTGAGCGTGACGAACTCGCGCAGCGCGAGGAACGACACGACGCCGAACAGCAGCGTCGACACGAAGGTGCCTGCGACCCACGCGACCCAGAACAGCACCGCCCCGACCCACACCGCGCGCAGGTCACGCTTGAACTGCTCGTGCGCGGCGAGCTGCTCGTCGCTGCGGTCGCCCAGCGTGCGGCCGAACGCGATCATCGTCACGATCGCCAGCAGGCCGAACACGACGACGAAGAGCAGCCCGATCTGCTCCGTCACCGAGAGTGCGCGCAGCGAGCCCATCAATGCACCGAGCGCAAGCCGATCACCGCGCCACGCGCGCGATCGAGGAACACGCGCTTGTCTTCGCCCGGCTGCAGCGTCAGCGGCGCGCCGAACGTGACGGAGCACAGGATCGGCACCGGCACGACTTCGCCCTTGGGCATCACGCGCTGCACGTTGTCGATCCAGGTGGGGATCAGCTGCACGTCGGGGAAGGCCTCGGCCAGGTGGTACAGCCCGGCCTTGAATGGAGCCGGGTCGGCCTTGTTGCCCCGCGTGCCCTCCGGGAAGATCACCAGCGAGTCACCGTGGCGCAGCGCCTCCATCAGGGGCTCGAGCGGGTCTTCGTCGGCCTCGCGCTGGCGGCTCACGTACACGGCGTTGAAGATCTCGCGCGTGATCCAGTGCTTCAGCGGTGTCGACGTCCAGTAGTCGCGCGCGGCGATCGGCCGCGTGATCGTGCGCAGGTCGCCCGGCAGCGCCGCCCAGATCAGCACCCAGTCGAAGTGGCTCTGGTGGTTCGCGAAGTAGATGCGCTGCTCGGCCTTCGGCGGCGAGCCGTACCAGTGGCCTTGCGCCCCCGTGATCAGGCGCGCGATCGTGGCCAGCAGGAGGCCGGCGGCCTCGGGGAGTTTCATCTCAGTGGCGGAAGTGGCGCACGCCGGTGAGCACCATCGCGATCCCGCGCTCGTCGGCCGCCTTGATCACCTCGTCGTCACGCATCGAGCCACCGGGATGGATCACGCAATCTGCACCGGCGTCGACGACCACGTCGAGGCCGTCACGGAACGGGAAGAACGCGTCGCTCGCGACCGCGGAGCCCTTCAGCGAGAGCCCCGCGTTCTCGGCCTTGATGCTGGCGATCCGCGCCGAGTCGATGCGGCTCATCTGGCCCGCACCGACGCCCATCGTCATGCCGCCGCCGCAGAACACGATCGCGTTGCTCTTCACGTACTTCGCCACCTTCCACGCGAACAGCAGGTCGTCGAGCTGCGCCGGTGTGGGTTGCTTGATCGTCACGCACTTCAGGTCGGCGCGCGCCAACTCGTGGTTGTCGGCGGTCTGGATCAAGAGGCCCGAGCCGACACGCTTCATGTCGTGCGAGTTGCGGCCCTTGCCGCCGTCCGAGGGCAGGGCGATCTGCAGCACGCGCGTGTTGGGCTTGGCGGCGAACGCGGCCAGCGCCTCGGGCGTGAAGCTCGGGGCCATCAACACCTCGACGAACTGCTTCGCGACCAGCGCGGCACCCGCACCGTCGAGCTCGCAGTTGAACGCGATGATGCCGCCGAAAGCCGAGGTCGGGTCGGTCTTGAAGGCCTTCGCATAAGCCTCGGCCGCATTCGCACCGACGGCCACGCCGCACGGGTTCGCGTGCTTGACGATCACGCAGGTCGGTACGTCGAAACTCTTCACGCACTCCCACGCCGCGTCGGCATCGGCGATGTTGTTGTACGAGAGCTCCTTGCCCTGCAACTGCTTCGCGGTGACGAGCGAGCCCGCGGCCGGATGCAGATCGCGGTAGAAGGCCGCGCTCTGGTGCGGGTTCTCGCCGTAGCGCAGATCCTGCAGCTTGACGAAGCGGCCGTTGTTCTGTGCGGGGAACTCGCCGCGCGTGCCGTCGGCGTTCAGCGACGACAGGTAGTCGCTGATCGCGCCGTCGTAGTTCGAGATGCGGTTGAACGCGGCGATGGACAGCGCGAACTTCGTCGCGCTGCTGACCGCGCCACTCGCCTGCAACTCCGCGAGCACGCCCGCGTACTGCGACGCGTCGGTCAGCACCGCCACGTCCTTCCAGTTCTTCGCCGCCGAGCGCACCATCGCCGGGCCGCCGATGTCGATGTTCTCGATCGCATCCTCCAGCGTGCAGCCGGGCTTCGCGACGGTCGCCTCGAACGGGTAGAGGTTGACGACGAGCAGGTCGATCGTCGAGATGCCGTGTTCCGCGATCGCTGCCATGTGCGCAGGCACATCGCGCCGCGCGAGCAGCCCGCCGTGGATCTTCGGGTGCAGCGTCTTCACGCGCCCGTCGAGCATCTCGGGGAAGCCGGTGTGGTCGGCCACCTCGGTCACCGGCAGCCCGGCATCGGCGAGCAGCTTCGCGGTGCCCCCCGTGGACAGGAGCTTCACCCCCAGCGCGTTCAGTGCACGCGCGAATTCGAGCACGCCGGTCTTGTCGGAAACCGACAGCAGCGCAGTGAGTTGGGCAGTGCCAAGAGAGTTCGTCATTTAATCAGCTTGTGGTCAACGAGCTTGCGGCGCAAGGTGTTGCGGTTGATGCCCAGCCATTCGGCCGCGCGGCTCTGGTTGCCGGCCGCGTGCTTCATCACGACGTCCAGCAGGGGCTTCTCGACGACGCCGAGGATCATGTCGTACATCGCGGCGGGTTCGACACCGCGCAGGTCCTTGAAGTAGATCTCCAGGCTGTCGCGGACGCATTCTTCGATGTGCGTGGCTTTCTTCATGCGGGCATCGTCTCTTCTACTTCGAGGTGATGGATGGCGACGGGCAGCAGGCGGTGTGCGCCCGCGAGTTCGTCGAACCAGTCGCGCACCGCATTCACCTGGGCGTCGACGTCGTCGATCAGGTTCATGCGACCGCGAAAGATCTCGCCGCCGGGCAGGTGCCGCACCGACCAGCCGATGTGCTTGCGCGCGCTGCGCACGCCGGCGTAGTCGCCGTAGAGCGCGTAATGATCATGCAGGTGTTCGAGCAGCCACGATTTGACCTGGCTCACCTCGGGTGCGGCCAGGTGCTCGCCGGTCTCGAGAAAGTGCGCGATCTCACGAAAGATCCAGGGCCGGCCCTGCGCCGCACGGCCGATCATGATCGCGTCGGCGTTCGTGGCCTGCAAGACGTCGCGAGCCTTCTCGGGCGAGTCGATGTCGCCGTTGGCAACGACCGGGATGCGCAGCGCGGCCTTCACGGCAGCGACCGTGTCGTACTCGGCGTGGCCCTTGTAGCCCTGCTCGCGTGTGCGGCCATGGACTGCAATCATCGCCACGCCGGCGGATTCGGCGGCGCGCGCGATGCGCACCGCGTTGCGTTCTGCCTCGCACCAGCCGGTGCGCATCTTCAGCGTCACCGGCACGTTGCGCGGTGCGCACGCCGCCACGACCGCTTCGACGATCTCGAGCGCGAGCGGCTCGTCCTGCATCAGCGCCGAGCCGGCCCACTTGTTGCACACCTTCTTGGCCGGGCAGCCCATGTTGATGTCGATGATCTGCGCGCCGCGGTCGATGTTGTAGGCCGCGGCCTCGGCCATCATGGCCGCGTCGGTGCCGGCGATCTGCACCGAGATCGGCGCGACCTCGCCCTCGTGGTTCGCGCGCCGGCTCGTCTTCAGGGTGTTCCACAGATCCTTGCGCGAGGTCACCATCTCGCTCACCGCATAGCCCGCGCCGAGGCGCTTGCAGAGCTGGCGGAACGGCCGGTCCGTCACCCCGGCCATCGGGGCGGCGAACAGGCGATTCGCCAGTGCGATGTGGCCGATCTGCATGGGTGCGGGGGGCGTGGGTCTGCTGAAAAAGGAGGCAGAAGTATAGCGGCGCGAACGAGCGGGATTTCCTGCGTCTTGCGGATGGGCGGCCTGCCCATAATTGAAGCCAATGGACGCATGGCTGGAATCGATGCTCGCGCTGCTCGCGTTGCCGAAGTTCGGCTTGAGCACGGTGTTCATCGTCGCGTTCATCTCGGCCACGCTGCTGCCGCTCGGCTCCGAGCCCGCGGTCTTCGGTCTGGTCAAGCTGAACCCCGAACTGTTCTGGCCCGCCGTGCTCGTCGCCACGGCCGGCAACACCTTGGGCGGTGCCTTCACGTGGTGGAACGGCTACGGTGCCGAGCGCGCGTACGAGCACCTCAAGCACGCCAAGCCGCCGAACGCGCGCGCGCTGCGCTGGTTGCAGCGGCTCGGAGCCAAGGCCTGCCTGCTCTCGTGGCTGCCGGTCGTCGGCGATCCCTTGTGTGCCGTGGCTGGTTGGCTCAAGTTGCCGTTCTGGCCGTGCCTGTTCTACATGGCGATCGGCAAGTTCCTGCGCTACTTCACGATGACCGCTGCCGGCGTCTGGCTCTGGCCCGGTCAAATCAACATGTGACGGAGGCCTCGATGGGCGCTGCATACGACGAACTCAAGCGCATCTGGATGCAGATGCATCACTTCGGTCACCTGCAATCGATCGCCGGCTGGGACCAGGCCGCGATGATGCCGCCCAAGGGCAACGAGGCGCGCGCCAGCGCGATGGCCGAGATGGAAGGCTTGCTGCACCGCATGCGCACCGACCCGAAGCTCGCGGCCCTGCTGAGCAGCGCCGAAGGCGAGCCGCTGGACGACTTCGCGCGCGCCAACCTGCTCGAGATCCGGCGCGAGTGGCGCACGTCGAACGCGCTGCCGCAGGCGCTGGTCGAGGCGCAGTCGCTCGCCGGTGCGCGCTGCGAACACGCGTGGCGCACCCAGCGGCCCGCGAACGACTGGGCGGGTTTCGTCGTGAACCTGCGCGAGGTGCTGCGCATCGGCCGCGAGGTCGCGCAGCGCTTGTCCGATGCGACCGGTCTGGCGCCCTACGACGCGCTGATGGACCAGTTCGAACCCGGCGCGACCAGCGCCGAGGTCGATCGCGTGTTCGGCGACCTGCAGCAGTGGCTGCCCAGCCTGATGACGAAGGCGCGCGAGCGCCAGTCGCGCGAGACGGTGGTGCAGCCCGTCGGCCCGTTCCCGAAGGCTGCGCAACGTGCGATGAGCCTGGACGTGATGGGCCTGCTCGGATTCGATTTCGACGGTGGCCGCCTCGACGAGAGCGCGCATCCGTTCAGCGGCGGCGTGCCCGAGGACACGCGCCTGACCACGCGCTACCGCGAAGACGATCTGATGCAGAGCCTGATGGGCACGATCCACGAGACCGGCCACGCGCGCTACGAGCAGAACCTGCCGCGCGAGTGGCTCGGCCAGCCGATCTCGAACGCACGCTCGATGGGCATCCACGAAAGCCAGAGCCTGAGCTTCGAGATGCAGCTCGGCCGCAGCCGCGCGTTCGCCGAACTGCTCGCCCCGAGGCTGCGCGCGCATTTCGGCGACCAGCCGGCATTCGAGCCCGACAACCTGCACCGGCTGATGACGCGCGTGAAGCCCGGCTTCATCCGCGTTGACGCCGACGAGCTCACCTACCCGGCGCATGTGATCCTGCGCTATGGCATCGAGGAGAAGCTGATCGACGGCACGATCGAGGCCGACGACATCCCCGCGTTGTGGGACGAGGGCATGCAGTCGCTGCTCGGCATCGACACGCGAGGCAACTACACCGACGGCTGCATGCAGGACGTGCACTGGGCCGGCGGCGCGTTCGGCTATTTCCCGTGCTACACGCTGGGCGCGATGTACGCGGCGCAGTGGTTCGCGCGCATCCGCGCGACGGTGCCTGACCTCGATGCACGCATCGCCAAGGGCGATCTCGGCCCGGCGTTCGACTGGCTGCGCGACAAGATCTGGACCCAGGCGAGCCGCTGGTCGACCGCCGAACTCTCGACGCGTGCGACCGGCGAGACCCTGAATCCGCAGCACTTCAGACGGCACCTCGAGGCGCGCTACGTCTAGTTCGAAGGGCCGCGCGGCCAGCCCGCGAGGGTCTGTTCCAGTTCGTCGAGCACCTCTTCGAGCCGTCGCACGGCTTGCCCAGCGTTGCGCCGTGTCGGCGCGCGGGCGCTCAGCAAGCGGCGGTGGCCGTCGTCGAGCACGGATTCGATGATGGTGACGCCGTGCGGCGCGAGCTGCCGGCCCAGCTTGCTGCGCTTGGAGCGCAGCAACCGGCGCGTCTGCTGGTACGCATGCTCGGCCAGCGCGCGGCGCTGCGAGTAGCTGAAGGTGTTCGCGAGGAACATCTCCGCATCGCGGTGGTCGGGCTCGAACAGCACGATGGTGGTGTCCGGGTGGCTGTGCTCGTAGCCCT
>JBDTVC010000078.1:0-18318 GCA_040007475.1 Burkholderiales bacterium | reverse complement strand
ACTTGCCACCGCGGTCCTTGTAGCTCGTCTCGCAGACCTCGTCGCTCTCGAAGAACAGGACTTGCGCGCAACCCTCGCCGGCGTAGATCTTGGCCGGCAGCGGCGTGGTGTTGCTGAATTCCAGCGTCACGTAGCCCTCCCACTCGGGCTCGAACGGCGTGACGTTGACGATGATCCCGCAACGCGCATACGTACTCTTGCCCAGGCAGATCGTCAGCACGTTGCGCGGGATGCGGAAGTACTCCATCGTGCGCGCCAGCGCGAAGCTGTTCGGCGGGATCACGCAGACCTCGGCGTTGATGTCGACGAAGCTCTTCTCGTCGAAGTTCTTCGGGTCGACGACGGTGCTGTAGATGTTGGTGAAGACTTTGAACTCTGGCGCGCAGCGGATGTCGTAGCCATAGCTGCTGGTGCCGTAGCTGACGATCTTGTGGCCTGCTGCATCGACGCGGATCTGCCCCGGCTCGAACGGCTCGATCATGCCGTGGCTCTCGGCCATGCGGCGTATCCATTTGTCGCTCTTGATGCTCATGCGCGGCCTTTGAGAAAGATGCACGATTGTAGGGAGCACAAGGCCGGTTGCCGGCTCAGCCGCGGCTGGCCTTGAGCCGATGGAATGGCTACCATTGTTCAACCCCACGCGGAGACCGACCATGCGCGCTGCCACCGACCTGTTGAGCGGTTACGCCCAGTTCCACCGTGACCAGCGCAACCTCGCCAGCCA
Source organism: Burkholderiales bacterium (assembly GCA_040007475.1). GTDB lineage: Bacteria > Pseudomonadota > Gammaproteobacteria > Burkholderiales > Burkholderiaceae_C > LMDS01. Next base: position 17,594 of record JBDTVC010000078.1, on the reverse strand, counting down.
CTTCGTCGGCGTGCCGATGATGGTGTTCGCTCTCGGCGTGCTGTTCGCCCGCCCGGCCTTCGAACTGGTCCACCTCGCGCTGAGCCCAGCCTGGATCGCCTTCGCGCTGGCCTCGGCCTGGTACCTCACCCGCGGCAGCCTCGTGCTCGGCCTCACCGCATCTGCCGGCGCCGCCGCGCTGCTGCTGGCGGCGCACCAGGTGGCCTACAGCAGCGTCGCGTCGACACTGGGCTGGGGCATCAGCCTCTTTGTGATCGGCTGGCTGACCCAGTCGATCGGCCACTTGTACGAGGGCAAGCGCCCGACCTTCACCGGCGACATCACCAGCCTGCTGGTCGGCCCGCTGTTCATCGCTGCCGAGGCCCTGTTCATGCTCGGCTGGAACAAGCCGCTGCTGGCCGAGATCGAGCGCCGCGCCGGGCCGACCACGCTGCGCGACCTGGCGCGCATCGCCTAGGCGACCGGCGCCTTGTAGGCAAAGCGCTCGCCACTCTCCAGCAGAAACGCGACCACCGCCGCCGCGTCGTTCAGATCGAGCAGCGGCAAGGCCGTCGGCTCGGGCAACAGCGCGGCGCTGTCGGTGCAGACGGCCACGACCTGCGGGTCCACCGGATATTGCACGGCGTCGCCGGTCGAGGCACGCCAGACTTCGATCTTCGGCAGCGACGCGCGCTTGAAGCCCTCGACCAGCACCCAGTCGCAGTCGCTCAACTCGGCGATCAGGTCGTGCACCGTCGGGTCGGCGCGCACCTCGAACTCGCGGATCTTCGCCAGACGCCGGTCGGACGCGATCACGACCTCATAGGCCCCCGCCTGGCGGTGTCGCCACGAGTCCTTGCCTTCGTGATCGATGTCGAACGCGTGGTGCGCGTGCTTCACGACCGAGACGCGCTGACCGGCGAGCTTCAGGCGCGCGACGAGCTGTTCGACCAGCGTGGTCTTTCCAGAGCCGGAATAGCCGCGAAATCCAATGACCTTCATCAAGACCTGTCGTTCCCTGAGGTGAATCCAACGCCGTGTCGGCGATGCGGCTGGCAGTGTATGCGGCACTCCGATAATGGCGTGGCTCATGACCCTCGACCCCTCGATGCCGGACTTCTGGCCCGCCAGCGGCTTCCCCCAGCTCCACCCCACACCCGACGGCTGGCTTCAGCCGACGGCGGCGTGGCTGCGGCCGCTGTTCGAGCGACCCGAGTTGGCGCTGGTCGATGAGTCCTGCGCGGCCGAGCGCGCGCTGCATGCGGCGCTGGTCGAGGCACCGCTGCGGGCCGTGAGCGGGGCCGAGCTCGCCGCGGTCGAGGACTCCGATGCGCGCTCGAACTACGCCGCCTTCCTCGCCTTCCGCGACGGCCTGGTCGCCGCCGGCAGTCTCGAGGCCTGGTACCTGGCGCAAATGCGCAGCGGCCAGGTCGCGACGCCGCCGCCGTTCATCGCGAGGGCCGTCGAGGCCATCGTCCGGGGCCTGCTGCACGACCGCACCGATGCCTTCGAGGCTCGCGCCGCCGAGCTGCTGTTTCGCCCGCAGCGCGTCTCGCGCACCGAGGGCCGGTTGCTGAGCGCCGACCTCGCCGCCGTCGATCTGCTGAACGAGACCGCCGGCCTGGGCGACCTCGGCCGGCTGCTGGTGCAGGGCAACGCGCCGCTGCGCGCCATCGACCTGGCCGTGCTGTCGCCCGAGAACGCCGCCGACTACTGGCGCCGCGCCGCCCGCCACGAGATGCTGCTGGACCTGACGCACGAGGTCACGAACGACGTCGGCCACGGCCTCGTGTTCACGCTGACGCGCACGCACTCCGGCCTGGCCGCCCTGTCGCGCGTGCTGCAGCGATGGATCGCGCACTTCCTCGGCGTGACCGTGACGATCACGCCGCTGCAGCGCATCGACGACGCGGCCTGGCGCTGGCACATCGGGCTCGACGTCGAATCGATGGCGCTGCTCAACGACCTCTACGAAGACCGGTCGGTCGACCCGGCGCGCCTGGAGCGCCTGATCAGCCTGTTCCGGCTGGACTTCGAGAACCCCGCCGACATGCACCCCGACGTCGCCGGCCACCCGGTCTACCTCGGTCTGGCCACGGCGCCCGATGGCACGCTGCGGCTCAAGCCGCAGAACCTGCTGCTCAACCTGCCGCTGGCACCCGAGGCATGAGTTCGCCGGGCCGCCATGGGCCACGCGGGGGCCCCACGGAACCCCTTGGCGAATTCACCGCAGTGCATAGCACTGCAGTTGCCTGATGAGTGCGTTCGCCGAGAGCGCCCGCACCGCCGTCGCGCTGGTGCTGCAGGCCGACCCGGTGCTGCTGCGCACGGTCGGCCTCTCGCTCGTGGTCAGCGCCTCGGCCTGCGCGATCGCGGCTGGCTTCGGCCTGGCAGCCGGTGCGTGGCTCGCCGTCACCGCGGTCCCCGGCCGGCGTGCGCTGGTCGCGCTGCTGAACACGCTGCTCGCGCTGCCCTCGGTCGTCGTCGGGCTGGTCGTCTACCTGCTGCTGTCGCGCAGCGGGCCACTGGGCGCGTGGGGCATCCTGTTCACGCCGGGCGCGATGGTGATCGCGCAGACGGTGCTGGTGCTGCCGGTGATCGCAGCCCTGTCGCGCCAGCTCGTCGCCGACGGCCTGCGCGACGGCGGCGACCAGTTGCGCTCGATGGGCGCGAGGCCGTTCACTGCGGCGGCGCTGATGCTGCTGCACGAGCGCTGGGCCGTCGCGACGATCCTGCTGACGGCCTTCGGCCGCGCCGTCTCGGAGGTCGGCGCGGTGATGATCGTCGGCGGCAACATCGACGGCGTGACGCGGGTGATCACGACGACGATCGCGCTCGAGACCAGCAAGGGCGACCTGCCGCTGGCGCTCGCGCTGGGCATCGTTCTGCTGGTGATCGTCGGCACGATCAACGCGCTGATCGGCATCGCGCAACGCGCGCAGGGCAGCGTGCTGGCGGGGGCGCGATGACCGCGGTGCTCACGCTCGAAGGCGTCGGCGTGCAGTTCGGTTCGGTGGTCGCGCTGCGCGACGCGACGCTGCGCGTGCAGCGCGGCGACTTCATCGCGCTGATCGGCGCGAACGGCTCCGGCAAGACGACCTTGCTGCAGGCGCTGCACGGGCTTGTGCCGCACAGCGGGCGGCGCGTCGTCGACGCGCGCGGCGCGCGGCAGATGATGGTGTTCCAGCGCCCGTTCATGCTGCGCCTGTCGGTCTGGAGCAACCTGCGCCTGGCGCTGTGGCTGGCCGGCGTGCCACCGGCCGAGCGCGTCGGGCGTGCCGACGAGGCCCTGCACCGCGCCGGTCTGAGCGCCTTGCGTGACCGGCCCGCCCGCGCGCTGTCGGGGGGCCAGCAGCAACGCCTGGCGCTCGCGCGGGCCTGGGCGACCCGGCCCGACGTGCTGCTGCTCGACGAGCCGACCGCAAACCTCGACCCGTCGGCCAAGAAAGAGGTCGAGGCGATGCTGTCGGCCTTCGCACACGAAGGCATGACGCTGGTGATGAGCACGCACAATCTCGGTCAAGCCAAACGCCTCGCCACGCGCGTGGTCTATCTCGACCAAGGCATCATCCGGGCCGATCTGCCGACCGCGCGCTTCTTCCAGGAACACCTGGACGAGCGCGCCGAACTGTTTCTCAAAGGAGACCTGAAGTGGGACGTCTGATCCAAACCGCGCTGTTCGCCACCCTGACCTGGGTGGCCGCGACGGCCTTCGCGCAGGAGCGCAGCATCGTGATGGCCTCGACGACCAGCACCGAGCAGTCGGGCCTGTTCGCGCACCTGCTGCCGGCATTCAAGAAAGCCGCCAACATCGACGTGCGCGTCGTCGCGCAGGGCACCGGCCAGGCGCTCGACATGGGCCGGCGCGGCGACGCCGACATCCTGTTCGTGCACGACCAGGCGGCCGAGGAGAAGTTCGTCGCCGAGGGCTTCGGCCTGGTGCGCCGCCCGGTGATGTACAACGACTTCGTGCTGATCGGCCCGGCCTCGGACCCGGCCGGCGTGAAGGGCAAGGACGTGATCGCCGCGTTGACGAAGCTCGCCGCGTCGAACGCCGCGTTCGTCTCGCGCGGCGACAAGAGCGGCACCCACGCGGCCGAGCTGCGCTACTGGAAGACCGCCGGCGTCGACGACCCGGCCGTGAAGGCGCCGACGCGCCCGTTCGATTACCGCGCCTGCGGCTGCGGCATGGGCCCGGCGCTGAACATCGCGGCCAGCGCCGACGCCTACGTGCTTGCCGACCGCGGCACCTGGCTCGCGTTCAAGAACCCCGGCGCGCTGGCGATCCTGGTCGAAGGCGACCGGCGGCTGTTCAACCAGTACGGCGTGATCGTCGTGAACCCGGCCAGGCACCCGCACACCAAGACCGCGCTGGCGCAGGCGTTCTCCGACTGGGTCGTCTCCGCCGACGGCCAGGCCGTGATCGCCGACTACAAGATCGGCGGCAAGCAGCTGTTCTTCCCGAACGCCGACCGCTGAGGACGCGCATGATCGACCTGCAGGACATCACCGGCCTGATCCTCGCCGGCGGCCGCGGCAGCCGCATGGGCGGCGTCGACAAGGGCCTGCAAAACCACGGCGGCATCGCGCTGGCGCTGCACGCGCTGCTGCGGCTGGGCCCGCAGGTCGGCCAGGTGATGATCAACGCCAACCGCAACCTGGGTGCCTACGAGTCGTTCGGCGTGCCGGTGTGGCCAGACGGCGTGGCCGACTATCCGGGTCCGCTTGCGGGCTTTCTCGCCGGGCTCGAGCACTGCGAAACGCCCTACCTCGTCACCGTGCCGTGCGACTCGCCGCTGTTCCCGACCGACCTGGTCCAGCGCCTCGCCACGGCCCTGGTCGAGCACGACGCCGACATCGCGATGGCCGCGACGACCGAAGACGGCACGCTGCAGGTCCAGCCGGTGTTCTGCCTGATGAAGGCCGGGCTGATCGAGAGCCTGGTGCGCTTCACGCAGAGCGGCCAGCGCAAGATCGACAAGTGGACGGCGCAGCACCGCTGCGTCGAGGTCGCCTTCGACGACGCACACGCGTTCGCGAACGCGAACACGATCGACGAACTGCAACGCCTGCAAGCACCATGACACCGTCGCTTCAAGAGATCGCCTCCTGCGTCAGCGGCTACGACCCGAACGCGCTGCCTGTCGCGCAGGCGGCCGAGTTCATCGCCCGCCTCGTGCCGCGGGTGCAGGCGGTCGAAAAGCTCGCGCTGCGCAGCGCGCTCGGGCGGGTGCTGGCTCACGACGTCGCGTCGAGCTTCAACGTGCCGGCACACGACAACTCGGCGATGGACGGCTACGCATTGCGCGGCGCCGATCTCGCCGCCGACGCGACGACCGTGCTACGCGTCAGCGGCAGCGGCTTCGCCGGCCAGGCCGACATCGCGAGCGCGCGCGCCGGCGAGTGCGTGCGCATCATGACCGGCGCGGTGATGCCGGCCGGGCTCGACACGGTCGTGCCGCAGGAGTTCGTGACGGTCGACGGCGACCGCGTCCACATCCCCGCGGGCGTGGTGCGCACCGGTGACAACCGGCGTCTCGCGGGCGAGGACCTGGCGGTGGGCGAGGTCGCGCTGTCCGCCGGCCGCGTGCTGCGGCCCGCCGACGTCGGCATGCTCGCGTCCTTGGGGCTGGCCGAGGTCGGGGTGTGGCGGCGGCTGCGCGTCGCGTTCTTCTCGACCGGCGACGAGCTGCGCTCGATCGGCGAGCCGCTGGACGCCGGCTGCGTCTACGACAGCAACCGATACACGCTGTGGGCGATGCTGCAGCGCCTCGGCGTGGTCGAACTGATCGATCTGGGCGTCGTGCGCGACGAGCCCGACGCCCTGAAGGCGGTCTTCACGAACGCGGCGCGCGACGCCGATGCGGTGATCACGTCCGGCGGCGTCAGCGTCGGCGAGGCCGACCACACCAAGGCCGTGATGGCCGAGCTCGGCGACGTGCTCTTCTGGCGCATCGCGATGCGCCCGGGCCGCCCGATGGCCATTGGACGAATCGAGAGTGGCGGCCACAGCGCCGTGCTGTTCGGCCTGCCCGGCAACCCCGTCGCCGTGATGGTCACGTTCTACGCGCTCGTGCGCGACGCGCTGCTGGCGATGAGCGGCGCAATCGCCCCGCCGATGCCGCTGCTGCGCGCGGCCTGCAGCGAGCCGATCCGCAAGAAGCCGGGGCGCACCGAGTACCAACGCGCGGTCGTGACGCGCGCGGCTGGCAGCGGCGACTGGCAGGTGCGCATCACCGGCTCGCAGGGTTCGGGCATCCTGCGCAGCATGAGCGAGGCCAACGGCCTGGTCGTGCTGCACCACGCGCAGGGCAACGTGGCCGCGGGCGAGATGGTCGACGTGCTGCCATTCGAGGCGCTGATCTGAGGGCTGTCACGCCGCGGCGCGCAGCAGCGCATCGAACGCGGCATCGGCGCCGCCGGCGCGCGTGATCTCGATCGTCCGCATGCGCGCGTCGCCTGCGCCGAGGTAGCCCTCGAGCAGCGCACGATCGGTCGTGCCGTCGACGACCAGCACGACCTGATCCGCACGCATGCGTTGCGCGAGCTGGCGCAGCTCGAACTCGCAGCCCATGCGCTTTGCGGTGAAGCCGCGCAGGTCCATCACGACTGCATCGGCGTCCTGCATCAGCGCGGCCACGGTGGCCTGCCAGGTGCTGTCGCGGCAGCAGAACTCGCTCAGGCGGTAGCGGCCGTCGGGGTCGGGGGCCTTGTCCAGCGTGGCCATGCGCTGATCCAGATCGGCCTGCGAATTGACGAAGGTCGCGCCGATGTTGCCGAGCGCGAAACGCAGGAAGTCGCCCGGGTCGACGGTGCGCGCGGCCACATCGGGCGCGGCGATCATCGTCACCGGGCCGAACAGTTGCCAGCGCAGCGCGACGCGGTCGAACAGCGCCTCGGTGCGCGCGGTGTCGCCGAAGACGCGCAGCAGCAGCAGCGTGCGCGGCGCGGGCCGCGTCTCGCTCGCGAACGCGCGGCGCAAGCCCCACACGAGCAGCGGCGGGAACATCAGGTAGGCCAGCGCACTGACCGCGAGGATCGAGCACAGCGGCCCGATGCCCGGGTACACGGAGACCAGCTCCACGGCCTGGCCGGCGACGATCAGCAGCCACCAGGTACGCGCGAGCAGCTGAGCGTCGGAGAAGCGCTTGCGCTCGTAGGCGCGCGCCAGCGCCTTGAGCCGCTGCCACGCGAGCAGGCCGAACGGCAGCGCGACGAGCACGAACCCGGTCTCCAGGCCGGCGCCGGTCAGCAGCCACGCGCTGCCGGTCTCGGTGCTGCCGAGCCAGCGCGTCACCTGCCGCCCCAGCAATGGCGCGAGCCCGAACACCAACAGGCCGGCGAAGGTGAGCGGCGCCACCCCGCGCACGCGCCGCGCGCCGGTGGCCAGGCCCATCAGCATCGGCACCCACAGCGACACACCGACGAGCTGGAAGAACAGCACGAAGTTCATCAACTGGTCCAGGCTCGGCACCTTGCCGTAGAACGGCCGCTGCAACATCGACAGCAGCACGCCGCTGGCCGACAGCGCGACCAGCGTGCCGATCCACAGCGGCAGCGCACGCCGCAGCGGTGTGGCGGTGAGCACCGCGAACACCGGCACCGCCACGCTGCAGCCCGCGCCGGCCATGATCCACAGGTGCGCCGGCGTCGTCGGCTGATCGCCCATCAGCAAGCGCTGCGCCGCCAGCACCAGCGACGGGACCGCCGCCGCGAGCAGCGATGCGGCAAAGACGCGACGACGGGTGCGACGCTCCCACGCGAGGCGCGCTTCGACGGCATCGGTCGTCGCCGGCGCGGCCGGCGTGCGCGGCACGACAGGCGCCATCGGCAGATCCGCACCGGTCTTGCCCTGCATGCCTGCGAGCACGGCGCGGCGGTAGCGCCACAGCACGAGCGGCGCGATCAGCACGGTCAGCAGCACGACGCTCAGCAAGTGCGATACGAGCTCGCCACCCAACATGCCGGACCTCCGCGTGGAACTCTCGCTACGATAGCGCCAAGGAAGCGAGGTCCCATGGACATCGGCAGACCGGGCTGGAGCGAGACCTGGCGCGTGCTCGCCTACACGCTGGCGATCGCGCTGGGCTTCATCGCGCTCGGGCGCCTGCAAATCGCGGTGGTCGGCGGCATCGTCTCGCACGAGCTGCTCGGCCGGGCCGGTCTGGTCGAGAGCGTCGAGGACTCGGCCGCACTGCAACGCCAGGCGGCGCAGATCGCCGCCTCCGCGCGCGTGGTGAGCCAACGGCTGCCCGCGGGCCACCGGCTCGCGGCCTTCCGGATCGGCTACGAGCTCGGTTATGTCAGCGAGCTGACCGGCAGCGTCTCGCGCTCGAACGCCGAGTTGCGGGCGAAGGTGCAGGCGCTGGCCGACGCGCACATCGAGACCTCGCACACGATGGCCAAGGCGCTCGGCGTGCCCGAAGAAGCCGCGCTGCCGGTGCGCACACTGCAGGAGTTCGGCGACCTCGCGCAGCGCATCGACGACGACGAGAACGGCGCCGCCGCGCGCATCGAGCGCCAGCTCTCGGCGCTGCATCGCCACCTCTACCTGCTGGGCGTGCAACTCGGGGTCGAGACGGCGCGCGTCGAGACCACCGGCGGCCAGATGTCGCTGCCGCCGGCGAAGTCGATCATGCGCCACGCCACGCTGGCCGGCATCGATGCCGCGCTCTGGCAACCGCTGGCGAGAATGCCCCGCGACGAAACACCCGCCCAGGTGCTCGCCCGCTACCGCAATGCGCTCAACGCGCTCGGCGCGGCGCTGGCTCAACCGGGCTGACACCGCACCGCCCTCCACCACGAAAGGACACGCCCATGGCCACGCTGCGCGACCGACCCTACGGCCAGTTCAACTTTGTCGTCGACCTGGGCGACGGCGTTACCGAAGGCCCGCAGGCCGGGTTCCAGGAGGTGAGCGGCATCGGCATGGAGGTGACGGTGAGCGAGTACCGCAACGGCAACTCGAAGGAGAACGACGTCGTCAAGCTGACCGGCCTGTGCAAGTGCACCGACGTGACGCTCAAGCGCGGCGTGATCGGCTCGCTGAACCTGTACCAGTGGCTGGACCAGATCCGCAACGGCGACGCGAAGGCACTGCGCAATGTGCGCGTCCAGCTCGTCAGCGAGGACCACGCGGACGTCGTGCAGACCTGGAAGCTGCTGCGCGCGCGCATCATCAAGCACACCAGCGGCCCGTTCAACGCGCGCGGCAACGAGGTCGCGATCGAAGAGATGGTGCTCGCCTACGAACGCCTCGAGCTCGAGTGATGCGGAGCCGCAGATGGCCGTGATGCGCGAGCGCCCGTACGGCGGCGCGAACTTCCTGGTGAGCTTCGGCACCGGCGACGGGCGCGCCGCGGCCGCAGGGTTCGCCGAGGTGGTCTTCCCGGTCTTTCATGCCGAGGCCGCACCCGAGGGCGAAGGCGCGCCGGCCACACCGGCCCGTGGTCACCTGATCCTGCGGCGCGGCCTGACCGGCGCGCTCGACCTCTACGACTGGTGGCACAAGGCCCGCCGCGGCAAGGCGCCGCAGCGGCGCACGCTGAAGGTCGAGCTGCTGGGCGACGACCAGCGCACGGTGGTGATGACCTGGCGCTTTCGCAACGCGCGCCCGGTGAACCTGCACTACTCGCCGCTGCAGGCGATGCAGGGCGGCGTCGTGATCGAGACGCTGGAGCTGGCCTTCGACGCTGTCGAAATGGCCTGAACCGAGGCGCCGGCCGGCTCAAGCCGGCGCCAGCGCGACCGATATCCACCGGATGGACCGCACCCTTCTCCCGCCCCCCTGGCGCGCCCGCGTCGCGGCGGCGCTGGGCACGCTGAAGGCGAAGGTGACGCTGGCGGCCGTGGTCACGCTGGCCGTGGGCATCGGCGCGATCTCCACGCTGCTCGTGCACCGCGCGGAGCTGGACACCCTGCGCGCCCAGCACCGGCACGAACTGGGCGAGGCCGCGCGCACCGCCGCGCTGCTGTCGAGCAACGTCGTCGACCTGCAGCGCGACCTGCAGGCCGCGGCGCTCCAGCTGGAGCCCGGCGTGCTGGCGGAGGACTCCGCGGTCGCGCGCTTCGTCGCCAGCCAGAGCATGCTGCGAACCCGCTTCGCCAGCATCTTCGTGGCCGCGCTGGACGGCCGCATGCGCGCGCTGGCCGACTCGACCGGCGTCAGGCAACCGGACATCAACGTCGCCGACCGGGAGTACTTTCGCCGAACGCTCGCCGAGGGCCGGCCCATCATCTCCACCGCGATCTCGGGGCGCGCGAGCAGCGAGCCGGTCATCGTCCTGAGCTACCCGGTGCTCGCCAACGGCCGCGTCGCGGCCGTGCTGTGCGGCGCCCTGCGACTCACGAGCCGCGACCTGATCGCTGAACTCGTGAGCTCTGCGGAAGCGGACGGCGAGGCCCTGCTGGTCGTGACCAACGCGCAGGGCCAGGTGCTCGCCCACCCGGACCGCGCGCGCGTCATGAAGTCGCTGTCCGAGGAGCCGCGGCTGAACGCGGCGTTCGCCGCGTGGACCGCGCAAGGCTCGCCGGTCGAACCCTTGGGCGTGAACCTGCCGCAACCCGGTGAACTCGTCAGCGCGGCCGGCGTGGCGGGCCCGAACTGGATGGTCTGGCGCGTGCGCTCGGAGGCCGAGTTGCTCGGTCCGCTGCGCGCCGCGCGGCGCGAGGCGATCGGCTGGGCCGCCGGCTTGGTCGCGATCCTGTCGATCGCGGTGCTCGGCCTGCTGTGGCGGCTGCTTCGGCCCCTCGCCCTGCTCGAGAAGCGCGCCGAGCACCTGTTCGACGGCGGCTCGGACGCCGATGCCGGCTGGCCGGACTCGCGCGGCGAGATCGGCCGCCTGAGCCGCGTGCTGCGGCGCGCCGGTGCGGAACGGTCGCGGCTTGAAGCCGTCAACGCGCAGGTGCTGCGCAAGCTCGGCTCGGTGATGAGCGCCGCCCCGATCGGCATCGCGTTCACGCGGGATCAACGCTTCGAGCTTGTCAGCACGGAGTTCTGCCGACTGTACGGGCGCAGCGAGGGCGAGTTCCTCGGCAAGCCGGGCCGCGTGCTCTATGCCTCGGACGCGGACTACGAGCGGCTCGGCCCGCTGGTGCGCGCCGCCTTCCAGTCGGGGCACGCCTACGTCGGCGACTGGCAGATGGTTCGTGCCGACGGCAGTGTGTTCTGGGGCAGCTTGCGCGGCAACCCCGTGGACGCCGCGGACCCGGCCGCCGGCACGATCTGGACGGTCGGCGATGTCAGCGACCAGAAGATCGCCCATGAGGCGCTGGCGTGGTCCGCCAGCCACGACGGTCTCACCGGGCTGGCCAACCGCAAGCCCTTCGAGCAGCGGGCCGCCGAGCTGGTGCGCAACCCGTCATGCACGGGATCGGCCGCGATGATCTTCGTCGACCTCGACCAGTTCAAGCCGATCAACGACACCGCCGGCCATGCCGCCGGCGATGCCGTGCTGCGCGCGGTGGCCACGGCACTCAAGCTGGGCCTGCGCTCCACCGACCTGGTCGCGCGCATGGGCGGCGACGAGTTTGCACTGCTGCTCGAAGCGTGCACGCCGGAAGCGACCGAGCGCATCGCCGAGGGCATCCGTGCCGCGATCGGCGCGATCGCCGTGCCCTGGGAGGACCGCACGCTGCGCGTCGGCGCGAGCCTGGGCATCGCCTGGCTCGAGGCGGACACGGTGACGGTCGACGAGTGGATCGCCGCCGCCGATGCCGCCTGCTACGCGGCGAAGGCCGCCGGCCGCGGCGTGATTCGCACGAACCCGCGTCGCGCGGCCCCGCTGACCGCCGCCTGAGCGGCCCGGCGCGCGGCCGATGCCGCCCTCACGTCGGTGAGACGCCCCGGCCGGGGCCCGGCGCCGGCTCGAGCTGCGAGTCGAAACGCTCGAAGCCGCTGTAGCAGATGAAGTGCTTGTTCATCGCGCGGCCGAACAGCGCCAGGCCGAGCTGCACGCCGAGCTGGTGGCCCATCTGCGTGATGCCGCTGCGCGACACGACGACCGGCACGCCCATCTGGGCTGACTTGATCACCATCTCGCTGGTCAGCCGCCCGGTCGTGTAGAAGATCTTGTCGCCACCGGTCACGTCGTTGAGCCACATCCAGCCGGCGATCGTGTCGATCGCGTTGTGGCGGCCGACATCCTCGACGAACATCAGCAGTTCGTCCTGCCGGAACAGCGCGCAGCCGTGCACCGAGCCGGCCGACTTGTAGGTGCTCTCCTGGACGCGCATCGCGTTCAGCAGGCCGTACAGCGCCGTCTGGCTGATGCGCGCACTCGGCTCGGTCGCCGGCGGCAGCTGTAATGAATCGACCTCGCTCATCAGGTCACCGAACATCGTGCCCTGGCCGCAGCCGGTGGTGACGACCCGCTTGGCGGTCTTTTCGTCGAAGCGCTCGATGCCGGCGCGGGTCTTCACGGCGGCGGCGCCGACGTCCCAGTCGACGGTGATCGAGTCGATGTCTTGCACCGAGTCCACCAGGCGTTGGTTGCGCAGGTAGCCCAGCACCAGCAACTCGGGCGCGGCACCCAGGGTCATCAACGTGACCAGTTCGCGGTTGTCGACGAACACCGTCAGCGCCCGCTCGGCAGGGATCGCGATGCGGCGCATCGCACCGAACTCGTCGAGGACGTCGACCTCCTTCGTCAGCGGCGCTGCCGCGGCGGTCAGGCGCGGGGTCACTTCTTGGCGGTGCCCTGCACTTGGGCGGCGGTCGCCTTGCCCGCGGGCGGCGCGGTCGCCGTCTTGGGCGGCGAGTGGGCACCGGCCGCCTCGAGCGGCGGGGCCGACGCAGCGGCCGTCGGCGAAACGTAGGCCCCGGGGTCGGCACAGGGCGGCGTTGCGACCGGCGCCGCGGCGTCCTTCGCCGCCGTCTTGTGGTAGCGCTCGGCGACCCGGTTCATCGCCTGGCACAGCTTGTAGGCGCCGACCTTGTCGGTCCAGGCGGTCTTCGCAGCTGCTTCTGCGGCCTTGGCCTTGGTTTCGTCGCTCGGGGCGGGAAGCTTGGCGAACGCGGATGCCGACATCAGCACGGCAGCGAGCGACACAACGGTGAGACGGCTCATGACAGGAGTCCTTCGATCGGGTTCAGTGCTGGGGCGCGGGCTGCGCTTCGGCGCCGGCTGCCGGCGGGGTGCGCTGCGCGGGGATCTTGCCGGACTCGATGTCCTGCAGCCAGAGCGCGTGATGCTCGCGGGCCCAGCCTTCGTCGACCTGGCCGGTCTTCATCGCGCTGTAGGCGTCCTTCATGCCCAGTGTGCCGAGGTAGATGTGGCCGGCGAACAGCGTGATCATCAGCACGGTCGCCACGGCGTGGATCATGTGCGCGATCTGCATGTCGCCGCGCAGGTAGGCCAGGCCCGGGATCACCTTGTCGAGCACCAGGCCCGAGCCGACCACGATGATGCCGAGGAGGAACACGCCACCCCAGAACATCAGCTTCTCGCCCGCATTGAAGCGGCCCGACGCCGGCTCGCCGCCGCCGAGCAGGCCGCCGCCCTTGGCGATCCAGTGCAGGTCGCCGCGGCCCGGCAGGTTGTCGCGCACGAACGTGATGAACACGATCAGCAGCGAGACGGCGAACAGCGGGCCAGCGAAGTTGTGCATCGTCTTCAGCACGTAGGTGAGCGCGCCGAACAGCACGGTGCCGATCAGCGGCAGCAGGAAGAATTTGCCGAAGGCCATCACGAGGCCCGAAATGGCGAGCACGCAGAACGCGATCGCGTTGCTCCAGTGCGCCGCGCGCTCGAAGTAGGTGAAGCGCTCGATCTTGCGGCCGGTGTACGGCACATGCCCGCCGACGGCGCCCTTCGTGAAATAGAACAGCGCCAGCGCCAGCAGCGTGATCAGCACCAGCGAGCCGCCGTACGGAATGATCCAGTTGTTGCGCACCTGGCGCCAGGCTTCGCCGGCATTGGTCATGCGCGAACCCGGGTACTGCACGAACTCCTGGATCAGCGTGCCTTTCTCGGCACCCGGCAGGTTGGTGATGCCTTGCTGCGTGCCCGAGTCGTGCACGCCGCGCCAGAACGGCGCGTTGTTGCCCGGCTGGCTCTTCGCCCGCTGGGCGTTGCTCTCGTCGGCCTTCGGTTCGGCGGGCGCGACGAAGCCGGCCGGCGGCGCGGCGCCGGACGCCGCCGTGCCCTGCGCGTGGCCCAGCGACGGCCCGGCCAGCGCCAGCACCACGGCCAAGCCACCGCACCAACTCCTGATCAGATGTGCCACAAGCGTCTCCCGGAGCGCGTCAGCGCGCGTAGTCGTTCTGCGCCTGGCCGCGCTGGCGGATCTGCTGCTCCCACGCGGCCTTGTCACCGGAGGATTGCCAGCCCCTGGCCGCGAATGCCGGCTCGGCGGTCTTCGACACCGCCCAGGCCTGCTCGTCCGACTTGCGCGAGGCGGCGGTGTCGCTGACCTGCGCCTTCTCGCCGCAGGCCGCGAGCGCCGCCAGCATCAGCCACGCCCACAGGTGGCGGCTCATTTCTTCACCGTGCCGGTTGTGGCAGCGGTCTGCGTCGGCTTGCCGTAGGCCGTGCCCCAGCCCCAGACCTCGCTGCCCTTGCCGCGGTTCAGCACGCGGGTGCGGAAGATGTCGGCGACCACGTCGCCATCGCCGCCGAGCAGCGCCTTGGTCGAGCACATCTCGGCGCAGGCCGGCAGCTTGCCTTCGGAGAGGCGGTTGCGGCCGTACTTCGCGTTCTCGGCCTCGCTGCCGTTGGCTTCGGGGCCGCCGGCGCAGAAGGTGCACTTGTCCATCTTGCCGCGCAGGCCGAACTCGCCGTTGCTCGGGAACTGCGGCGCGCCGAACGGGCAGGCGTAGGAGCAGTAGCCGCAGCCGATGCAGACGTCCTTGTCGTGCAGCACCACGCCCTCGTCGGTGCGGTAGAAGCAGTTGACCGGGCACACCGCCATGCAGGGTGCGTCCGAGCAGTGCATGCAGGCGACCGAGATGCTCTTCTCGCCGGCCACGCCGTCATTGAGCGTGACCACGCGCCGGCGGTTCACGCCCCACGGCACGTTGTTCTCGGCCTTGCAGGCGGTGACGCAGCCGTTGCACTCGATGCAGCGCTCGGCGTCGCAGATGAATTTCATTCGTGCCATGAAGAACTCCTGTCAGGCTCGCTGGACTTGGCAGACGGTGGTCTTGGTCTCTTGCATCATCGTCACCGAGTCGTACCCGTAGGTCGTCGCGGTGTTGATGGCCTCGCCGCGGATCACCGGGTGCGCGCCGTCGGGGTAGTACTGCAGCAGGTCCACGCCCTGCCAGCGGCCGGAGAAGTGGAACGGCAACCACACCGTCTCGCGATCGACCCGTTCGGTGACCAGCGCCTTGACGTTGATCTTCGCGCCGGTCGGCGTCGTGACCCACACGGCTTCGCCGTTGCGGATGCCACGGTCGTTCGCGGTCGCGGGGTTGATCTCGATGAACATCTCCTGCTGCAGCTCGGCGAGCCACGGGTTGGAGCGCGTCTCCTCGCCACCGCCCTCGTACTCGACCAACCGGCCCGAACTCATGATCAGCGGGAAGGTCTTGCCGATGTCCTTGTTCTTGTCCTGCACGCTCTTGTAGAGCGTCGGCAGGCGCCAGAAGGCCTTCTTGTCGTCGTGCGTCGGGTACTTGGCGACCAGGTCGGGGCGCGTCGAGTAAAGCGCCTCGCGGTGCAGCGGGATCGGATCGGGGAAGTTCCAGACGACCGCGCGCGCCTTCGCGTTGCCGAACGGGTGGCAGCCGTGCTTCATCGCGACGCGTTGGATGCCGCCGGACAGGTCGGTCTTCCAGTTCTTGCCCTCGGCAGCCTTCTGCTCGCGTTCGGAGAGGTCGGCCCACCAGCCGAGCTTCTTCAGCAGCAGGTGGTCGAACTCGGGGTAGCCGGTGGTGATCTCGCAGCCCTTGGAGCACGAGCCGTCTTCGGCCAGCAGGTTCACGCCCTCGCGCTCGACGCCGAAGTTCGCGCGGAAGTTGCCGCCGCCGTCCATCACGTGCTTGGAGGTGTCGTACAGGTTCGGCGAGCCGGGGTGCTTCAGTTCCGGTGTGCCGTAGCACGGCCACGGCAGGCCGAAGTAGTCACCATCGAGCTTGTAGCCGGTCTCCTTGTCGACACCGCCCTTGGCGCGCAGCGTCTTCACGTCGAAGACGTTCATGTTGCGCATGTGCGCCTTCAGCCGCTCCGGGCTCTGGCCGGTGTAGCCGATGGTCCACATTCCGCGGTTGATCTCGCTGAGGATCGACTCGGTCTCGGGCTCCATCATCCCGCCGCGGCCGGCGACCAGCTTGTGGCTCTTCGTCAGCTCCTTGCCGAAGCCGAGCTTCTCGGCGAGCTGGTACATGATCATGTGATCGGTGCGCGACTCCCACAGCGGCTCGATCACTTTCTCGCGCCACTGGATCGAGCGGTTCGACGCCGTCACCGAGCCGCTGGTCTCGAACTGGGTGCAGGCCGGCAGCAGGTAGGTCGCGCGGTTCGGGTTCAGGTCTTCGGCCTTGCCGGGCATCGCCGCCATCGCCGCGGTGGCGGACGGGAACGGGTCGATCACGACCAGCAGGTCGAGCTTGTCCATCGCCTTCTTCATCTCGAGCCCGCGGGTCTGCGAGTTCGGCGAATGGCCCCAGAAGAACAGGCCGCGCAGGTTGCTGTCCTGGTCGATCAGCTCGTTCTTCTCGAGCACGCCGTCGATCCAGCGCGAGACCGTCATGCCGGGCTTGGTCAGCATGCCCGGCGCGTACTGCTTCTTGATCCACTCGAAGTCGACATCCCAGACCTTGGCGAAGTGCTTCCAGGCGCCTTCGGCCAGGCCGTAGTAGCCGGGCAGCGAGTCCGGGTTCGGGCCGACGTCGGTCGCGCCCTGCACGTTGTCGTGGCCGCGGAAGATGTTGGTGCCGCCGCCGCTGACGCCGACGTTGCCGAGCGCGAGCTGCAGGATGCACGAGGCGCGCACCACCGCGTTGCCGTTCGTGTGCTGGGTCTGGCCCATGCACCAGACGATGGTGCTGGGGCGGTTCTCGGCCAGCGTCTTCGCAACCTTGAGGCATGTCGCCTCATCGACGCCACAGGCCTCGAAGACCTTGTCCGGCGTCCACTTGGCCATGACCTCGGCGCGGACCTTGTCCATGCCGTAGACCCGGTCGTTCACGTACTTCTTGTCGTCCCAGCCGTTGTTGAAGACGTGGTACAGCACCCCGAAGACGAACGGGATGTCGGAGCCGGAGCGGATGCGCACGTAGTCGTCGGCCTTGGCGGCCGTGCGCGTGAAGCGCGGGTCGACGACGATCATCTTGCAGCCGGTTTCCTTGGCATGCAGCATGTGCAGCATCGACACCGGGTGCGCTTCGGCCGCGTTCGAGCCGATGTACATCGCCGCCTTGGCGTTGCGCATGTCGTTGTACGAGTTCGTCATCGCCCCATAGCCCCAGGTGTTCGCGACACCGGCGACAGTGGTGGAGTGGCAGATGCGCGCCTGGTGGTCGCAGTTGTTGCTGCCCCAGAGGCTGACCCACTTGCGCAGCAGGTAGGCCTGCTCGTTGTTGTGCTTGCTGGAGCCGACGATGAAGACCGAATCGGGGCCGCTCTGCTTCTTCAGCTCGAGCATCTTGGCGCTGATCTCGTTCAGCGCGTCGT
>JBDTVC010000077.1:0-18652 GCA_040007475.1 Burkholderiales bacterium | reverse complement strand
AGGATGTGCTGCACGTGGATCTTCACGGTCGTCTCGGCGATGCCCAGGGTGCGGGCGATTTCCTTGTTGCCCTGTCCACGGGCAATGCCGCGCAGGATGTCGAGTTCGCGTTGCGACAGGGCGTCCAGCCTGGACGCAGCCGGCGCGGGAGCCGGCAACTGCGCCAGCTGGAGCTGAGCGGAAGCCGCATCGCGGTAGGCGGCAACGAGTTTGCCTGTCATCTCCTCGGCGACTACGCTCTCGCCAAGCATCACGCGTCGGATGGCAGCCGCAAGCACGTCCCCCTCGACGGTCTTGAGCAGGTAGCCACTGGCCCCACCGCGCAGAGCCGCAGAGAGATCGCACTCGTCTTCGCTGACCGTCAGCATCAACACCCGAACGCCCGGGGACGCCTCGATCAGCGCAGGCAGCGCATCGACCCCGTTGACACCGGGGAGGTGGTTGTCGAGCAGGATGAGATCGGGCCTCAACTCCGCAGCCCGGCGTTGCGCCTGCGACGCATCACCGGCGTCACCGACCACCTCGAACTGCCCGTCACGCTGCAGCAATGCGGTGAGGCCGCGACGGAACAGCGTGTGATCATCCACCACGAGAATGCGGATCTTGGCGGGTGAGACAGTCATCTGGGTTCAGGCTGCGCGTTGCCGGTTCGTGTCAACGACCAAGTGTGCACCCGGGGTCGCCGATAGTGTCAACACGATCGAGGTGCCACGCTCTTCCGACGACAAGACCTCGAACTGGGCGCCCAGCTTTTCGGCGCGCTCGGCCATGATTCGCAGGCCCACGTGGGTTTCGTCGGCATGGCCCTCGTTTGCCGAGAAGCCTTTGCCGTCGTCGCGCAGTTCAAACCGCCAGCGCGGTTGCTGCTGGACGTCGAGCCAGACTTGACTGGCATAGGCGTGTTTGCGAACGTTCGACAACGCCTCCTGGATGATATGAAGCACCTGGATCTGCGTGTCCGGCCCGAGCGGCAGCCCCTGGCCGCTCATGTTCAACGTGGCCTTCAGGCCGGTTTGATGCTCGAACTTGCGCAGGGTCGTCATCAAGGCAGGCACGATATCCTCTGCATTCGCGCGAGTGCGAAAGTGCATCAACAGTTCGCGCACGTCGCCGTAGCTTTCGCGCACACCGAGGTCGACCTCGTCGAGCACATGGTCGACCTCTCGCGGATCGCCTCTTGCGATGGCGTCACGCATCAGCTGCACCTGGATCTTCAGGAACGCCAACGATTGTGCGATCGAATCGTGCAGCTCTCGGGCCAGGAAACTTCGCTCCTGAGAAACGGCAGCTTCTAGCCCCAGCGCATTCAGCCGCAGATTCTCCATCGCACCGGCGACCTGAACCGTGAGCGCTTCGAGCCAGGACCGCTCGGCGTCCGATATTTCGATCTGGGCGTGATAGAAAAGCTCCAGTTCGCCCATCACGCGATCGTGGAGACGGATGGGAACGGAAACGATCGTCTCGAACCCGGCGCGCGTGCAGTGAAGTAGCCGCGGCGCCTGCAGATCGCGAATCGCAATGACACGCGCGCCCGGTGGCGCGCTGGGTGAGCCGCAGTGGCAATCACCTGCCCCCAGGCAATGCTCGGCTTCCACCATGCTGGCCGGCAACCCGTGTGAAGCGAGCATCAGGTATCGGCTGTTCGTCTCGTCGGTCCAGCGCAGCGCGACGCCATCGGCTCGCGCCACGCGTGCGACCGAATTGGTAAAGTGGGTGGCGAGTTCGTCGAGCGTGAGGGCACGGGTCACCAGGTTGGTGACCTCGTACAGGCTTTCCAGGCGCTCGTGCTTCTCTTCCAGCTGTGCTGTTTTCTCGTGGACCTTGCTTTCGAGGTTGCGGTACATCGACTGCAGCTGTGCTGCCATGTCGTTGAACCCGGCTGCCAGCGTGCCGAATTCGTCGGTGGTTGGGCAGTCCACTCGCGCGTGCAACTCGCCACCTTGAATGCGGTGGATGGCCTGCTTCAGAAGGCTGACCGGCTCGAGGACAAACAGGTAACCCGTGTACAGCAACACCGCCGCGCCAACCACAGCCAGCGCCATCAATGCGATCTGCAGCAAATGCATCATCGACGTCCAGCGTGACAGATGCGTCTCGATCGCGTCGACGAACTCGTCGATGTGCGCAGTGAACGTCGCGACATTCGGACCTGCGTTGTGAATGGCTGGCGTCGGTGCTGCTTCGAGCAACTGACGGAAGCGTTCCCAGTCCCGCTCCACAGTCTTGAAACTTTGGCGCACGGTCTCGTCCCACGGCACGAACAGCGGTCGATCGGGGTCGCCCTTGCGCAGCAATACGAGGCTGCGCTCAAACTCCGCCACCTGCTGCGGCAGCGCTGCCGCGTCTCCAGCGCCAGCCGACAGCAGCATGCGATAGGCCTGCATGCGCATGCGCCCGGCCTCGTTGACTGATGCCGCACCGCCCTCAAGCTGCAAGGACATCCATACCAGTGCGCCGATGGAGCAAAGCGCTACGAGGAGAAACGGCGTGGCAACCAAGAAGAGCTTGGCGCCAAGGGTCCAGTTCCGAAGGATGCGCATGCTGCGAATTTACGCCCCTGCACAAGTCGTGCGATCTCGGGTCGGATTTCGTTCCGACCGCCGACCTGGCCCGGTGGGCGACTCAGGTCAGTTCGATGGGTCGACGGGCGCCAAAGATGCCCGACAGCGTGGCGAGCACCGCGTCGACGACCTCAACACCGTAGAACCGGTCGCGAGCCGTCAGCAGTTTCGCGCGCCACCGACAAAGGTCCAATGGAAGCGCCTGTTCGCCGACTTCATAGTCTGGAATCACGCCCAGCGAGTCGCCAAGTTGATCCGGTGGGATCCCGCGAAGCAGACCGCCGCCAACGGCAGTTGATGGCCGAGACTTCCTGTTCGCGGTCAGCGCTGAGAGCAGCCACTCGACCTTGCGCAGATTGAACGGCTGGTCTTCGAGGCGACGAGCTCAACATCTCGGACCCATTGCTGAATTTCGCCGGAATGAGCTCAGGGTCAGAAAGCGGCGGCCCGGGTCAGCGCAACGTGTCTTTTTTCACCGCGACATCGAAGCGCAACCCGCTGCGCGCCTCGCCTCGGCCCGCGGTGTTGCTGCGGCCGATCCAGAGCCAACTGCGGCCGTCGCTGCTGCGCGCGTACTGGAACTTGCGCTTCAGCGTGGCGCCGATGCGCGGCACTTCCTCTTCCTCGATCAGCAGCAGGTCGTCGTCGCGCATCGGGTGCAGCGGGTCGCTCCGCAGCATCCAGCCGCGCGGGTAGAACTGGTAGGCGCGCAGGCCGTCGCCGATGGGCACCGGCGTGATGAAGTCGGTCTGCGCGTCAAGCAACGCCAGGAAGTCGACGTACGCAGGGTCGACGGCGCCAATGACCGCGACGCTGGCCTCGGGATAGAAGCGCTTCATTCCGGCGCGCGCCAGCCGGATCGTCAGCGGATCGGCCGGATCGAACGGCGTGTCGCGCACCGGCAGCAACGGCGTCCAGTTGGCCGGCACCGGCGTCTGCAACCGGTACACGAGTTGCGGGCTGTTCACGCCGCCGTCGAACGCAATCTGCTGCTGGAACGCGAGCGACTTCGCCTCGAGGTCGCGGTCCAGCGGCTCACCGGCGACACCTTGCACCGTGTGCTCGATCGCCCAGGCCAGGTTCGCCATCTCGTCGCGCGCGAGCGTCGTCTGCTCGAGCACCGCGCCCTCGAGCACGCCGTCGAGGCTGTCGGGCAGAAACAGCGCGTGGTCGAGCCGGCCTTGCAGCGACACGTCGGGCGTGACCGAGTACATTGTCCATTGGGAGCCGCCCGGGTTCACGATCGGGTTCGCCGACGCGACGACGCCAAAGCTGTCGGTGACGACGAAGTCGGAGACACGGTGGACCCATCCGACGGGCAGGCGCACTGGCACCATGAACCAGTCGTTGCCGAAGGTCAGCGCGAACTCGGTCACGCTCATGCGCAGCAGGTCGGTGACGCCGGCCTCGGCGCCGGCGAAGTTGACCTGCCCGTCCTCGAACTCCCAGTAACGCTCGGCCGGCATGCCAGGATAGCGCACCGGCGTCGGATGCCGCGACGCGACCGCGAACGTCTGGCGCACCGCTTCGTCCGGCTGCGCGATCGCGGTGGCACGGAAGTCGTCCCAGTCGACTTCACCGTCGGTGTATTCGGGCGCATCGAGCCGCGTGTCGCCGGCCTTCAGCGCGAAGGCGTATTCGAGGCGATTGCGCTGCCACGAGGATTGCGCCGGGTCGCCCTCGAACAGCGTCGCATCCAGCCACCGCAGCCAGGTCGACAGCATCGCCTTCGCGGCATCGACATCGGCCTCCGCGAGCGCCAGCCGCGCAGGCAGCGCGCCCAGCTGGCCGTCGCCGCCGACCAGCGGCCGTAGCTCGGCGGCGAGCGCTGCTGAATCAAGCGTTCGCTGGTCGAGCAGGGTGGACCACAGCAAGCCGGCACGATCGGCATCGGGGTCGCTCGGCGCGAGCAAGGTCAGCGGATACGCCGCGAGCAAGGCGGCGCGCACGGCGGTATTCGCCATCCGCAGCGCGTGCTGGCCGGCCTCGCCGCGCAGCCGCGCATGCGTGGCCCACGCCGCCTCGGCCTCGACGCGGGTCTCGATCGGCACGTCGTGCTCGCCGATCGGCTGCCACGGCGCCGCCACGTCAGTGCCGGCGCGGAACGCGTCGACCTTGACCCCCTGCACCTCGAACTTCAGGCGCAGCGGCGAGCCTGCGTCTTCGCCCTGAAACTCGTTGAACTGCCATTGCCGCGCCAGCAGCCACAGCGGATCGGCGAGCGGCGCCGCCAGCCCCGCGCGCAAGTTGATCGCGGTCGGCTGGGTCTCGAGCCGCGTGATGCCGGTGATCGAGGGCTTCTTCGGACCGACGAGGCTCATCGACGCGAAGCTCTTGCTGATCTCGACACGCATGGGGCTCTCCTGGCGCCTGATTTCAGACCTTGCCGAGCACGAACTTCGCGCTCGGGTTGGCGACCGCCGACACCAGATGCTCGCGCGCCTTGCGCATCATCTCGAGCATCTTCACGCTAGGCAGGTCGCCGGTGTAACTGTGCGGCAGGTAGTTGCCTGGCAACACGGCGCCCAGGCCGCCCGCGAGATCGCGCGGCCGCACGCCACGCAGCTTCGCGAGGTCGAAGGCCTCGTGGATCACGTCGACCGCATCGTCGAAGCTCCAGGCCGCCTGCCCGAGTTGCGGCGGCAGCGCCAGCAGGATGGTTTGCGGGGGGCGCGCGCCGGGCGCGTCGAAGTGGAAGCCGACGGCGGCGGTCTGGAATGGATCGGGGATGAACTCGGGCCAGTCGTCGCAGACGAAGGCCGCGAGGGTCGCGTTGGCGTCGATTGCCGCGATGCCTGGCGCATGCAGTGCGATCGCGACGTCGGGCACGACGCGGTTGATGTCGCGGTACGGTGCACCGGGTCGCGAGGCGAGATAGTCGTGCAGTTCTTCCGGCACCTGCTTCGGATCGAACGGCGTACCGTCGGGGTGCTTCCACGCCTCGGGCAAGGCGGCCCATTCACGGCCCGCCGCATGCGGGAACTGCACGACGCGCAGGTCGCCCAGCGCGAGCGGCTCGCACAGCGCCTCGTGGGCCGATACCACCGCGGCGAGCGCATCGGCGCCTTCCCGAACCCGCGCGATCTGGGTCAGCCAGCCGTTGATGCGCCACGCGTCGTTCGTCGTCAGTGCCGACTGGTCGGCCAGCGACGCGTTGAACTCTGTGGCGTACGGGCCGATCGCGAATCGCGGCAGCACCGGGAAGTCCTTGCCGAACAGGCCCTTCAACTGCGACATCGCGTGCTGCACGCGCTGCGCGTCGGTCGGCGCAAGCTGCCCGTCGAGCAAGGGCGCATCGGCATGGACGGCATCGTGCATCGCGCCGAGCACCGGCGTCAGCGCCGCGACGGCCTCCGCGGCGCGTGCGTCACGCGTCAGTGGATCGGCCCCAGGCGCATCGACCGCGAATACCTGTGCCGGCCACGCGGTCTGCGGCAGCAGATCGGTGAACACTGCGAGGGCTGCGAGCAAGGCATCGGCGCCGGCGCTCGCGAGCAGCGCCGCACTCGCCGCGTCGAACTCGTCGATCAGCGCGGCAGCGCGCCCGGTGATCTCGGCGACGTCGACACCCGGGTAGTCGCCCATGGGCGGCTGGCTCGCCTCGAGCTGCGCATCGACGCTGACGAGGTCCTTGCGGGTGGCGTAACGCGATTTGTCGAGCAGCGCCTTCAGCGTCGTCGCGAAAGCCTCGAACGCCGCGAGGCCCAGGCCGTCGGGCGTGTCCGCCAGTGGCTCGATCTCGAGCGCGGCGACGGTCGCCGGCTCATTGACCTTCGCGGTCAGCGCCGCGGCGACGACGCCGCGAAACCCGGTCTCGGTCGGGCCGGCGAGCCGTGACGCAGCCGCGCCTTCGGCAAGCAGCACCGCCGACAGTGGCGAGACACCGAGATCGGCCCAGGTCGCGACGACCGGTTCGGCGTCGATCACCGCCGCGCCGTCGGCATCGGTGCGAATGACGCGCGCGACGAAGCGGTAGCGCATCGGGTCGCCGAGCATCGAGGCGATCCATGCATTCATCGCCGGCTCGGCGCGGGCGCGGCGGTCGTCTGGCCAGCCCTGCGTTGACCCGGGGCAAAGTGCCACGATTCGCTGCGTGTAGCTGGCGCCGCCACGCGGCGTGTGGCCGACCTGCGTTTCGATCGGCAGCGACTGCTTGTCGGCCACCGCCATCGCCGCGGAGGCCCGCGCCGGGTTCCCCTTGACGATCTGCAGCATGCCTTCGGCGAGCAGCAGGTCGCTGACGCTGTCGGCGAGGTCGAGCGCGTCGCCGATCACGCCGGCGAGCGTCTGCCGTTCTGCGAGCGACGAGGGCGGCGCGGGTGGCGCGAGCTTGTTCAGCACGGCGTCGAGCTTCGTGAAGACATTGGCCGAACCCGCTTCGCCGTCGGCGAGCAGCGCGACGCCGTCGACGACATCGCGCGCGCCGACCGCTTCGGTTGCATCGGTCGACGGCTGGCCAGTGGCGGGGCGCCACGGGTACGCGAGCCGCAGCGGCCAGATGAACTTGCCAAGCTGCGCATCGCGCAACGCACGTTCGATGCGGCAGCCATAGAGTGCGGCCAGCGGCTGGTCGCGAGTGAGGCCCTGCAGCAGGTCTTGTGCGCGGCGAGTGCGCTTCGAGTCGAGCGCGATGTCGAACGCGCCCTGCTCGTGATTCGCCATAAAGCTGCTGCGCAGGATGGCCGCGGTCGCCGCTTGCGATTGCGACGGCGCGAGTAGAAAACCTTCGCTGGCGGGCCGGTCGTCGGCCCTCAGGTTTTCGACCCACGCATAGCCGCCGATGTAGAGGCCGGTGGGCTGCGTGGCGCGCATCTGCTCGAGCCGGCGATTCGCGCGTGCAGCTATCCAGGCGTCGAGTCGGTACGAGAACGCATCGAGCGTCGAGCGAAACGCGATGTTGAGCTCGCCGACCGTGCGGGTCGCGAGAAAATCCAGGCTGTGTTTGACGGCGCCGAGGTCGCGGGTCTGTGGGAAGAACTGCTGGAACGCGCCGTTGAACAGCGTCTCGGAGGCGCGCCACGCGACGCTCTTCGGGGCTGGCTTGAACTGCGCCGACAGCGTGTTCGAGACGTGCTCGCCGAGCGTCGCCCGACCGGTGATGGTCGGGATCACGACGCTCGCGAGCTCTTTAGGTGTCTGCACCGTGAACATTGCCTCGTTCTCGAGCACGGCCTCGACGTAGGGCATCGTCGAGGTCGCGAGCGACACGCGGTTCACGGCATTCGTGATGCCGATGAAGCGATCGACCGCGTCGCCTTGCTCCTTCTGCACCGAGTACGAGAGCAACGCCTGCAGCAGCGACGGGCCGGCCTGGCTGTCGTCGAGATAGGTCTTGCCGAAGGCGGGCGGCTGGATCGCCGCGACCGCAATCGCGGCGAGGTAGTTGTCGGCCGGTGCCAGGGTGGTGGCGTCTGCCGCTTCCTGGGTCGGATCTTTCGGGTTCGCGAGCACCCACGGCACGCCGGCGAGGTAGCCGGCCGAATACGGCGGGTCGGGCAGGAAGTCGCTGCACACGCCCATGTGCACGTTGAACCAGTTGAAGTCGCCGAAAGCGCCCAGCAGCTTCTCGACCACCGGGATGCGGCCGGTGCCTTGGGCATCGCTGAACGGCGTCGGGGCCACGCACATCTCTCGCGCGTCCTTGTCGCGGTAGTACGCCGTCTGCGACCACGCGGCGGTCTGCAGGATGTCCTTGGCCTTGTCGACGTCACCGTCTTTCAGCAGTGGCACGCTTGTGCTCGCGATCTGCCACATCGGCCGCAGCACACCAAGAACTTTGCCGATCGCGGTCTCGGCGGTCGAATCGCGCGGGTCCACGAAGCGCTTGCCCACCAGCGGCAGGATGCCGTAGGGCTGGTTGTCGACCCGCAGGATCGGCAGCGGGCCGGTCGGCCGCACGTAGGTGCTCGCGTAGGTTCGCAGCGCGTAGAAGGCGGAAGGCTCGAGCACGTCCTTGCCGTCGATATTCGGGTTCCACATCGACATCAGGTAGTCGCCGAAGGTGCCGCGCCAAAGCGCGTTCATCATGTGCAGGCCGGTGCGCTGGTCCGACAGATCCGGGTTGTCGATGTTGGCGGCGGGCAACTCGTCGGGTGCGATGCCGACCGCCCAGGTCAGCAGTTGCAGCGCGTCCTGGTCTTCCGGTGTGCTGCCTTTCGTCGGCGCTGGCGGAAGCGCCTGATCGCTTGGGCTATGGCCGGAGGGGGCCGCTTCAGTGTTGTTGGTCGGCGTGCCGAGCGCCGCGAAGCCCAGGCCGCTGGAATCGCGGTGTGCAGCGAGCAGGTCGGTGAACGCAGCGGCGCTGTCGGCGGCGCTGCGGGTCCATTCGAATCCGACGACGACGAGTCGCTCGAGCGTGCCGCCCGCAAGATCGAACGGCCGCTGGTTGCGGATGTTCGGCGGCACGATCTGCGCCTGCGTCACGGTGATCGCCATGCCCTTGGCGAGCGCTGCGTCGTAGTCGACCATCCAGGCGCGGTCGCCGGCCAGCAGCGCCTCTGGGTCGTCGGTGGCGAGCCAGTCGGGCGACAGCACGAGTTCGTCGGGGATCGTGTTGCCCCAGACGCGAAACACCTCGCGCCGGCCCGCGGCGTAGCCGAGCGCGCACCAGCGCTCGGGCAGCAGCACCGCCCGCGTTGACTTCGCCAGCGCCGCGATCGTGTCGAGGGGCGGGAAGGTCGGCGCGGCCTGCTGGTCGGCCGCCGGCACTGCGTTGGTCGGTGTCAGAACGCGCACGATCCAGGTCGCCCGGCCGCGGCCCGCGCCCGTCGTCAGGTCGCGCAGCAGGCGCGCGGCTTCGGCGGCGTCGTGCGCGAACACCGCATTCCAATACGCCATCCCGGCTTGCGCTTCGTCGGCGGTCGGCGCGGGTTCGTGGTCGATGGTGTTGATGTTGTCGGGATAAACGCGGATGCGCAGCTGTGTCGGCTGGTTTGGCCCGGTCACGTAGCGGGTTTCGAGCCGCATCGGCAGCAGTGCGATCGGCTGGTGGCCATCGAGTGCGCCGACCGAAAGGGCCGGGTCGCGCTGCCGCACGAACCCGTCGGCGATGCCGTCGAGCTGCTGCTGCAGTTGGCGCCGCGCGTCGACCAGCGCACTGCGCGCCGTTTGCGCCGCCGCCACGCGCGCGGCCAGTGGCGGCGTGTCGTTCGCGGACGCGCCGGCGCGAACGGCCGCCTCGAACGCGCCCTTCGCGGCCGCGAGTTCGGCGTCGGCGGTGCGCTGGCGCAACGCCAGCGCTGCGAGGTCGCGGCGTCCGGCCTTGAAACCACTCAGATCGATGTCGATGCCAGCCATGGTGTCCCTCTCTTGCGCGTGATCAGGCCCGGTGCTCGTTCAATCGCCCGGCGTCTTCAACGCGCTGCCGCGCCAATAACCCCTGAATGGCCGCTGCAACGCCGCGTCGGCGACGATCGCGGCGTGCGGGTCGGTCCAGAGCGGGCGCTTCGCGGCCTCTGCTTTCTGCAGCGCGGCCAGGCCGAAGCAATCGCCGTTGTCGACGCCGATGTCGACCCAGTCGACGTCCTGCCAGCTGTCGCTGTTCTGGCCATTGCCGACGCGTTCGTCGAAGCCGAAACGCGGCTCGGTCATGTGCTCTTCGATGACGAAAAAGTACTGGTCGATCTCGGTCGACTTGAACGGGAAGCCGACATAGGTGATATCGCGCCCGAGGTGGCCGTGCATCACCGGCAGCACCTGCTTGGCCGGGTCCATCTCGCTCGCGTCGGTGCCGGCGGGCGGCGGGCTGGTACCACCGGGGCGCTTCTCGGTGCCGACGATCTTGTAGGCGTAGATCGACAGGTTCGGAAAGCGCTCGAGCAACTGGCCGCGGATGAGTAGCACGAGCATCTCCGTGCTGCCACTCTGGCCGCCGAGCGGCTCCTCGTTCCACGTGTGGATGTACGCGATATCGTCCTTGCCGTCGAGCCGCTGCCAGAAGCGCTGGAACGGCGCGCCGCGCTGGTCGGTGGGCAGACCCTGCCACAGCATCTCGCGGCCCATCTCGTGGTTCGCGCCGACCATCAGCGCCTCGACGAAGCGAGGGTTGGTCTTGACCGCCATGATGAAGTCGTTCGGCAGCGCGCCGACGCCGGGCAGGAAGACATCGGGTGCGATCAGCTCAAGCTTGCGCGAGAGTGGAAAGAGCAGATGCGGGAACGCCATCACGCGATCGAAGGTGCGCGGGATCACGTAGCGCAGGCGGGGCGCGAAGGCGCTGTCGAGGGTCGCGCTGATGAACGAATTGGCGAGCACGCCGCCGGCCCAGTCGACGCCCTGGCCGCCGAGCGTCAGGCTGCTCGCCAGGCGCGCCGGTACCGTGCGGTCGGCGTCGACGCGGGCACGCAGTTGCGCGGCGCTGCTGGCGGTCGCGAAATCGATGGCCTCGATGCCGGCCACAGCGCCCGCGACCGGATCGACGACGCGCTGGTATTCCTTGAACGCTGCCGAGAAGCGATGCAGCGTCGTGCGGTCTTTCAGCGCGGGCGGCATCGTAATCGTCGGTGTCGCGTTGAGCGCGGCGGGCGGCACGTTCGCGAACAGGCCGGGGCCGGTGAGCCCGATGCTGACCTTGCCTTCGCCACCGCGGCCGAGCGTCGAGGGGGGCAGCGTCGTGAAAACGGCCGTGTTGCCATAGAGCTTCAGCGCCGTGAGTGGCACCGAAGCGACCGACGTCAGCGCGATGCCCGCGGACGCGGGCGCGCGCTTCGGCTTGCCGGAGGGGTTTGCGATGAGGGCCGCGCCCGCGGCCTTCACTGCGCCACTTCGCGCGTCGATGCGCAACGCCTGGCTCGTCACGACGCCTTCGCGCACCGACAGCAACACGCCTTCGGTGCCGCGCGTACTGCTGTTGCGGATGGCGGCACCGATGTCGCCCGTCAGCGCCGCTCCAGCCACGCTTTGCAACTGCGCGACCCGTATCGCATGCGTCTCGGTCAGCAAGCCACGGTGCCAGACATCGCCCATCAGAGGCGGCTTCTTCTTCAGCACCGCCGCCTGCTGCCGCGCCAACGCATTGGTGGCCTGCACCGCCTTGAGTTGCGCGCCGGTCATCGAGATCGCGAGGCCCACGTAAGGCATCAGGTCGACGACGCTGGTGAGGTCGCCGGGCAGGGGCACGCCATCGTACGAGCGGCTGCCCAGCAGGCCGTCGGGCACGAAGCGGTTCGGGTCGATCGCCAGCAGTCGCGTCGAAGCATTCGCGAAGTTGTCGACGAGCGTGTTCATTTGCGCCGTGACCGAAGCCAAGCCGAGGTTGCGCTCGCGCCAGCGCGCCATCTTCAGCGTCGCGCGGCGCGGGTTGGCCAGCCGGCGCATCGAGCCGTCGAACAGGTCTTGCGGCAGCGTGGCGCCCTGGATGCGGCCGTAGAGCGATTCACCCGCTGCGACGGCGACCCGCGCACGCGCCGGCGACATCACGGCAAGCACCCGGCTCGGTGAGAGTTTTGCGAGATGGCGCACTTCGACACGTTTCAACACGTCGCGCGCCAGTCGCGCCAGCGAGAACGCTCGCTCGGCAGCGATCACGTCGCCTAGCTGCTGCCACGCGGCCTGCATGAACTCGTCCTGGTTCTGCCGGACGACCTCGGCGCCCCAGCCGGCGGCGAGTCGGTAGCGGGGTTGAAGCGAGAGGGCGTCGAGCCAGTGGCCATCGACTCTTGCGGTGTCGACGACATGGCGTTTGGCCGGGTACTCGCCGTAGATCGGCGGCGCGAGCGTCGGCACGGTCGCAGCGGCTTCGGTGCCGACAGCGACGCGCTCCGAGCCGCTGTTGAGCATCTCGGCGAGCTTGCCCACATAGAGTGCGCTGGCCGCCTCGGGCTTGAAGCCGAGCGACACCATCGCGCCTTCGAATACGGTCTGCCCAGGCGTCGCACCGTCGAACAGCAGATGGTCGGTGTCGACGAAGACCGGGCGCTCGCCGATGTGGTGCAGTTGCGCGAGCAGATCGGCATCGCCGCCGTACTGCGCCGGTGTGCGCAGGCGCCGCGCGAGGGTCTCGATGTCGCCGACCGGCCCGGTTGAGAACGACCAGAAGTGATAGACCGGCAGTTCGACGTCGTTCGGCGCGGCCAACGACCAGGCCGGGCCGAGCGTGCCGTCTGCGACCGGCTGACCCAGCCCGCGCAGGCGGCCGAGATCGGTCGCCGGCACGACGCAGGCGACGTAGTCGGTGCGCGGCGAGAGCCGCCGCGGGCAGATCAGGCGCGAGATGTTGCGCTCCGGCGAGCCCTGCATCTCGGACGACAGCGATTGCGCCGCGCCGGCGCTTTTCGAGTCAACCATCGAGACCGCCTGCGAGTGCGCCCAGAGCCACGACTCCGCGAGGTCGGGCAGCTCTGACGTGACCTGCGCGGTGGTCAGGCTGATCGATGGCAGCGGACGGCCCGGGCGCAAGGCTGGCGGCGCGACCTTGGCGCGATCGACGACGACGAGGACCAGCCACGGGTGCAGATGACCACTCGCGTTCGCGTGCGCCGGCGTCAGCAGCCACGGGAAGTCGGGCGGGTCGAAGTCGACGATCGCGAGGTAGTTCGGCTCGAAGTTGGTCGTGTCGGGCCGTGGGTCGGTACGCACGACAAGGCGGGGATCGATGCCGATGACGTCTGCCGGGCCGTAGAGCGTGAGGTCGATGTTGCCGGAGACGACGGTCGGGCCGGCTCCGTTCTGATTGGCCTGCAACGTGAGCCCGACCGTGACGCGCGGTCGGCTTGCGAGCGCTGCGCCTTGCGCATCGGGATTGGCGTGGGCGCGCGCGAGGCCGCGCCGGGTCCAGGGCATGAAGCGATACGGAATGCTCATTGGGCAACCTCCGCCAGCTCGACCACGTGAAGGCTGGCGATGTCGACGCCGATCACCGCGCTGCGCGCCTGGGCAGCGCGCCAGACGCTCGTGTAGGCCAGGCCACCACCGGCGAGCGCGAGCGTGGATTTGTTGGCAACGATCACTGGCGCGGGGTTGACCTTCAGTCGCGTCGTTTGCGCCGGCTGCGCAATCGCGCGGTCGCGCAGTGGCGAACGGCCTGCCGCGCCGAACGCGAGCAGCGCGCCGTGCGTCGATTCGAGGTAGGCGTTGGCGGCCCGGCGCCTCGCGAACTTTGCGACGGGCTCGACGGCGCCGAGGTCGGCTTCTTCATAACCGAGCAGCTCGGGCACGATCTCGCCCATCTCGTAGTCGGCGCTCGCGAGTTGATACCCCGCGACGTAAGACTCGAACGACGGCTTGGCGAGCTTGTCGTCCTGCGACATCTCGATGAACTGCGCGGTCGCGAAAAAGTCGTTCATCGCTTGCGCGGCGGCCGAGCCGATCGGCGCCGGGCCGCCGGCCTGCGTCAACGCCAGCGCGCCGCTCGAAAAGTGGTTCGCGCCGGCGATCTTGCTGCCGTTCGCCTTGTCGAGCGCGAGCTCGAACGGCACGAGCTTCTGCTGGAATGTGAGCGAACCCAGCGGATGCGCGAGCAGGTCGGTGCCGGCCGCGATCTTCGCGAGGCTCAAAAAGTCCTCGCCGCCCGCCGGCAGTTGCGCGCTCCAGTTCGCGACTTTCGCGATCTCTTTCGCGAGCAGGCCGGCGACGTCGACGGTGACTTGCGGCGTGGCGACGTCGTCGCCGAAATGCTCATCGATGTGCAGCGAGAAATCGGGCAGCGGCCAGGGCGTGTGCACCTCGGCATTGCCCGCGATATGCCAGCGGCCCGGCCCGGCGAAGGTGCCGTCGAGGTGGATCGATGCGAAGTCGATGCCGAAGACGTGGATGTCGAGGTAGGCGTAGACGTCGACCTCGAAATAGAACTTCGGTGCGAGGTAGCAGATCGCGTCGAAGCCGATGCCGCCTTCGATGCTGGCGATGCCGATGTTGGCCCACGCACGCAACTCTGCGCCGGCCTGCACGGTCGCTGAGGTGACCGCGAAGTAGCCCTTGAACGTGATGCCGACGATGCCGATGTCGTAGCTCGTGCCGACGCGGTCGAACGGCGACGGGATGTCGGACGGAACTTCCTTGAAGTGCGGATTGAAGCCGCCGGCGCTGATGAGAAATGTCGGCTGGTCGCCGAAGGCCGCGCGGAAAGCAAACTGCCCAAAGATCGACGTGAAGCCGACACGCGAGTGAATCAGCTTCGCGTCGAAGGCAATGCGCAGCGGGTCGAACACGACGGTGCCGACGAAATCGAGTCGCAGGTAGAGCAGCGCGATGTCGGCCGAAACCAGTGGCGGCAGCGAGACGATGCCCTGGCCGAGGATCGTGAACTGGTTCGCCTCGATCAGCAGGCCGAGCCGCACCGTGACCAGGCTCGGGGTGCCCCAGCCGAGCTCGAGCATCGGCCCAATGACGAAGCCGCCGGCCTTGACCGGGAACAGCGTGCGCAACGTGTTGATGATCTGCGGCGCGTTCGCGACCGGGTTGTCGGGGAACAGCACCGCATCGAGCTGGCCGGCCCCCAGGGCCTGCGACAGCGCGGTCGGACTGGCGGTGTGCTGCACGCCGATCAGTCCGCCCACGCCGGTCAGCGTGAAGCCGAACGAGAGCTGGATCGCTGGGAACTGCCCGAAGATCAGCAACAGCAGCGAGAAGCCGGCTTCGGAATGCGTGTTGAGGATCGCGATCGCCTTCACGTCGACCGCGAGCATCTTCAGTTCGAGCACGCCGGCGTAGCCGTTCTGGTCGACCTGCAGGTAGCCGCCGCCCTTGACGATGCCGGCGTCGAGCGACAAGCCGATGCCGTTCGGGGGCTTGAAGGCGAACGAGATCGGCGTGGCGCCGTTCAGATCGAGCTTCAGCAGCACGCCGAGCCGGTCGACCGAGGCGGCGAATGGACCGAGCGAGACGCCGAACGAGGCCGAGATCTCGACCGCGAGTTTGGCGAAGCTGCCACCCTGTGGGTCGAGCCCGAGGTTGATCAACTGCAGGTCGAACGGGCCGGTCGGCAAGGTCGGGATCGGCAGGCTGGTGCGCAGGCCGGTGCCGTTGGTCAGACGCAGCTTGCCTGCGGCATCGGCCTCGGCGGCGATGTCGAGGCTGATCGTGATGCCGTCACCGAGGATCAGCTTCAGGAAGCCGTCGGAGGGCTTGAACACGGCCTTGGTGTTGCGCGCGACGAACTTGAGCGATGGTGTGCCGTTCGCGAGCTGCAGAGCGACGCCGAGCTCGCCGATGCTCAGCGTGACGCCGAGGGCGTC
Source organism: Burkholderiales bacterium (assembly GCA_040007475.1). Classification (GTDB taxonomy): domain Bacteria; phylum Pseudomonadota; class Gammaproteobacteria; order Burkholderiales; family Burkholderiaceae_C; genus LMDS01. Next base: position 2,919 of record JBDTVC010000077.1, on the reverse strand, counting down.
GCTGCCGATCGTCAGCGCGTTGCCGGTGCGCGTGAGGCCCAGGCCCAACGAATAGGTGCCGCTGACGGCGATGCGGCCCGGTGGCGCGATCGGCAGCAGCATGTCGACCGAACCACTGCCGGTGAGGTCGATCGCGATGGGCGTGCCGTCGATCGCCTGCGAGCGCTTGAACGCGAGCTGCAGCGAAGCCCGGATCGCGGCAGCGGCGGAGTCGAACGCGAGCGTCGCGTTCAGGCCGCCGGGCACGGCCAGCGCGAGGCTCGGTTTGCCGACGAATGGCGGCACCGACTGCGTGACGAAGCCAGCGACCGCGTTCGCTGGTGGCACCGCGAACGATCGGTCGAGCATGCTGCCGATCAGTAGCGTGATCAGGCCAAACGCCGACTGCACCGCCGCGAACTCCGCCGGTGCCGCGCCGAGCAACGCGGCGAGCTTGTCGGCCTCGTGTTCGGGCGCGGCGCCCGCCTGCGCATCGCCAGTGAGCATCAGCAGCATCTTGCCGATCGCGAACGCGCTCGGGTAGCGGCTGTTAGGCTGCAGGTTCACGAGGTGATCGATCTGCTGCATGACCGGGCCGATGACGGCGAGCGCCGCGGCCGGGTTGCCGCCCGGTTGCAAGGCATCGACAGCCTGCTTCACGTGGCCGAGGGCGGCGAGCGTTTCGGCGATGACTTCGCACGCGAGCGCGATCGACTCGGGCGCCGCGCCGTTGTCGCGAAAGTCTGCCAAGTCGGGGTTGGCCGGCGGCGCTCCGGCGTTGACGATGCCGAGGGCCTGCCGCAACAGGTTGGCGGCGGCGGCCCGGTCGCCAACGGGGACGGAGCCCGTCGCGAGCATTCGATCGATAGAGACCTGATACCAGCCATAGACCTGCTGGAAGACCTTGTCGGGCACAGCCATGTCGCAGGCCTTGTTCTCGGCGAAGAGTGCCGAGCTCAGGAGATGCTATGGAGGTGCCCGATGCTTGTATACGGTGCTTCTAGGGAGGCTGAGCACGCGCTTGTTTCCAAGTGCAAGTGCCTCTCGCCAGGGTAGTCAGTGACAAGGCCGGCAGCGCATTGACGAGTGGTCCTGCAGCAGCCACTCTTGGGCACCTGCGTTTGGGGCCGATCAACGCCATTCCCTGATTCGGCTCAGTGTGCAGGGAGCTACACAGCCTGATGCTGCCACATGGACACGTCCGCAGCCTCGTACTCGATCATTTCCCGGGCGCCTCCTGGGCCTGCTCATCCAGGGATACGCGCCAGCGGCCGCAGCCCCGCATGAACTGCAGCCACTCCGGCACTGCACTGTTCGCGGTGAGAGGTTCTGATGCAGGCTCCAAAGTGCCAGCTGATGCCAGCAGAGACCGTGACCGGTTGAATCGCGATGCTGCCGAATGCCGACTCGCAGTTTTCTGACTTCACCCAGTAGCTCGTCTCGCGAGAGCCTTTCGAGATCTTCATCTACTGCTTCACCCGCGGAGCTGTGAATGTGAATTCCAAGCCGGGAAAGAATCGTATCCAACTGCGACTTTGCCACACGGGCTGCCCTATAGCCGCCGCTCGAGACCGTCAGCTCCTGGCCGCGAAGAGCCGGCGACATGCTCGCTCCATTGTTGTCGCTCGCTGTTAAAGCAACTCCAGTGACCGCTACCGTCTTTCGTGATCTTCGCGAGTCGACCCATTTCAGCCGGTCAGTCGGCTGATTTGGCGGCCTCAAAGCGGACATGGACGAACGCCTCTGGGCGAGACTCGCGGGTCCGGGTTGGCATCGCTGCTGACAGCAGCGTCTTGTCCAGGTGGTGCTGACCATTGGAGTTCGCGGCCCCCGGGCGCTCAAGCGGCGGGCCGGCAAGCTGCAGGCTTCCTATCCAGTACATCACTAACACGCCCAAGTTCATCATCGAACGCGCGATCCCGAACATCGGTGCCATCAGCGCGGCTGATCTGCAGACCATCTCGCAGAAATCCTGCGGCGTGCTGTCCCGGTAGATACACGACGGACCACTGAGCGATTGCGCCTACGCTGACCCCTGATCAAGCCCGGTGGTTGAATGAAGAGATGTTCGCGACTTGGAATACGTGCGCGAGCGATTTCAGTTCGACGCGATGCTGTCGAGTAGTGAGCCCAGGATGCCGTCGGGTTTCTATATTCATTGGCCGATCAGGTGATCCTGCACACGCCCGTTCGCGCCCTGTGCGAGATCGCGAGCAGGGTCAAATCGCCCGCGCAAGCATCATGTCCTTGATCTTGATGATCGCCTCCGCCGGAAGCAAACCCTTGGGGCAAGCATCGACGCAGTTCAGTATCGACCGGCAACGAAACAGCCGATAGGGGTCCTGTAGATTGTCGAGCCGCTCCCCGGTTGCGTGGTCGCGACTGTCAACGAGAAAACGGTACGCTTGCAGCAGCCCTGCCGGACCGACGTATTTTTCCGGGTTCCACCAGTAGCTCGGGCAAGCCGACGTACAGCAAGCGCACAAGATGCATTCGTACAAGCCGTTGAGTTCGTCGCGCTCTTGCGGCGATTGCAAACGCTCCCGCTCCGGCGGCGGCTCGTCATTGACGAGATAAGGCTTGATCGAGTGGTATTGCTTGAAGAACTGCGTCATGTCGACGATCAGGTCGCGGATCACCGGCAACCCGGGCAACGGCTTTAAGACCACGGTGTCGGGAAGCGTGCGCATGTTGGTCAGGCACGCAAGCCCATTCTTGCCGTTGATGTTCATCGCGTCCGAGCCGCAGACGCCTTCCCGGCACGAGCGCCGAAAACTCAGACTCGGATCGATCGACTTCAGCCTGATCAACGTATCGAGCAGCATGCGCTCGCTGGCGTCGACGGCGACCTTCAGGGTCTGCATCCGCGGCTTGCGATCCAGGTCCGGGTCATAGCGGTAGATGTGAAACGTGTGCATCGCAGCGGGCCCCGATATTTAG
>JBDTVC010000076.1:0-18720 GCA_040007475.1 Burkholderiales bacterium | reverse complement strand
GCGCTCGGTGCAACAAGGCCGTCTGTAGAGTGGCAGTCTGTTCTCTGTCTCGGCAAATTCTTCGCAAACACGTCATGCATCAATTGCGCACGACAACAGAAAGCGCTTGCTTATCGAGTCAGTCCCTGTAAAGGGTTAGGCCGCATTGGGGTGAGCTGCTTCGAGAGGCTTTGACATTAGGACGCTGACGAAGTTTGTGTGAGGTCGCCAGTCGCAAGTTCCGGCCAGCTCATAGCCCCAAGAACGATACATGGCTATAAGTGCCGTGGCAGGCTGTGCCGTGTGCAAGGCCATCTTCGTAGCGCCGTGCTTTGCGGCGTAGAGAAGCGCGAAGTCATGGACCTGCTTCCCAAAGCCCTTGCCCTTGTGCTGAGGTGCGACAGCGAACTGACCGAAGGACCAGGTGCTGGGCTCTCTGAGCAGCGGAACCTTAGATTCCGGTTCTGGTTGCCTGAGCGTAACGGTAGCAACGACTGTTCCTTGGAACTCGGCGACAAACCCATGACCCGACGCGAGACGTTTGGCTGTGTCTTCGGTCGACTGATGCGTGGCCCAATATCGGAGGCCGCTTGCTGCATGCGGAGCATATGCCGAGCGGATAAGCACGGTGAGGGCAGCGATATCGTCCGTTGCCAAGACTTCACGACAAGTGAGCAATGAGACCTGTTTCATGCGGCCTAACGTGTTTTAGACACCAACACAGTTTGCCATCAGCAGCCACAAGTGACCGCACCTGGAACGATCGCAACGCATCCGTTTGCCGCATCTGGCTATGGATTCACGATGTACTTGGCCATGCGGAGCTTCTTGGCCACTCTTCGGGGCATGGACCACAACTGCCGTTCGACGTCCCACGTTGCGCCGCAGGCGAGGGCGCGGCGTCTTCGTATCGCGTCGTCGAATGCGAGTCGGACCAAGACAATGGCGTCCAGATGCGCGCGGCTTGCCACCGGGGCGTCGTCGACGACCAGTTCGACGGTGGTGTATCGGTGAGTGCCTTCGGGGTTGTGGCGATAGCGAACGCACACAAGCGCATCGCCATAACGGCGCGTCAGTTTGCATGCGCCGGGCTGTGAGGGACCCAAGCGTTTGACCACGTGCGTGTTCGCGCAGCCGGACGGCGACTCCTGCGGCGTGGCAGACGGGCGCTTATGCGGGGATGGCGGTGGCGGCGGCATGGGTATCGGATTCACTGAATGGTCGACCGGTGGGTTGCCCGAGCGCTGTGCGGTGGGCGGTGGCGCTTGCGCTTTTGCCGCGCTCAGTCTACTGTATATAACAACAGTATTGAGCCAGCATGAAATCCGACCCTCATTCGTTGCCGCCTCCGCCTCCGCCTCCGCCTCTGCGGTCGGCGCGCCTTCTCGACCAGGTGCGTGAGCGCATTCGCTATCTGCACTACAGCATCCGCACGGAGGAGGCCTACGTTCACTGGATCCGCGCCTTCGTGCGGTTCCACGGGCTGCGGCACCCGATCGATTTGGGGGCCTCCGATGTCGAGGCTTACCTGTCCTGGCTGGCCAGCGAGCGCAACGTGGCGGTGGCCACGCACAAGCAGGCCCTCTCGGCGCTCCTGTTCCTGTACCAGCGGGTGCTGGAGCTGGACCTGCCCTGGTTGAACGAGATCGGTCGGCCGAAGAGCCGGGTCCGGCTGCCGGTGGTGCTCACGCACGATGAGGTGAGCCGCGTGCTGATCGCGCTCGACGCATCGCAGCGCCTGCTCGCGCAGCTGCTGTACGGAACCGGCATGCGCATCATGGAGGGCATCCGCCTGCGGGTGAAGGATGTCGATTTCGAGCGCCAGGCGCTGGTCGTGCGCGAGGGCAAGGGGTTCAAGGACCGGGTGGTGATGCTGCCGGCATCGCTGGCGCCGGCCCTGCGCGAGCAGATCGCCCGCGCCCGCGTCGTATGGGCGGACGATCGCGATTCGGGCCGCGGTGGCGTGCACATGCCCGATGCGCTGGACCGCAAGTACCCGCGGGCGGGCTCGTCCTGGAGCTGGTTCTGGGTCTTCCCGCACCTGAATCTGTCCGTCGATCCGCGCACCGGCGTGCAGCGGCGCCACCATGTTCTGGAGCAGACGTTCCAGCGCCAGTTCAAGCGCGCGGTCGAACACGCCGGCATCGTCAAGCCCGCCACGCCGCATACGCTGCGCCATTCCTTTGCCACGCACCTGCTGCAAAGCGGCTACGACATCCGCACCGTGCAGGAGCTGCTCGGCCACTCGGACGTGAGCACGACCATGATCTACACCCACGTGCTCAAGCTCGGTGGCGGTGCGGTGCGCAGCCCGCTCGATGCCTTGCGCGCGGCGTTGCCGGATGCGCAGCGCTGGCAGCTCGATGGCAGCGTCGGCGGCGTGGCGGCGCATGCGTCGTGAGCATGGCGAGCGGCCACCACCGTGATCACGCTTCCTGGCTATGCCGAGCTGCACTGCCGCAGCAACTACAGCTTCCTGACCGGCGCGTCGCACCCGGATGAACTGGTGGCGCGTGCCAAGGCGCTGCGCTATGCGGCGCTGGCGATCACCGACGAGTGCTCGCTCGCCGGCGTGGTGCGTGCGCATGTCGCAGCGCGCGAAGCCAAGTTGCCGCTGGTCATCGGCAGCGAGATCCAGCTGCACCTGCCATCACCTGCCGGCGGCGGTCCGGGCACGCCGCACGCGCGCCTGGTGCTGCTGGCCCAGACGCGGCGCGGCTACGGCAACCTGTCGCACTGGATCAGCGTGGCGCGCCGGCGCGCGGTCAAGGGTCGGTACCTGGGGCACCCCGGTGACCTGGAGGGCAAGGCGCCCAATGCCGCCACCTTGACCGGCCTGCCGGAGTGTCTGGCGATGCTGGTACCGCATGCGGGCCAGTCGTTCGAGGAGGTGTTCGCGCATGCGATGTGGCTCAAGACCTGGTTCCAGGACCGGGCCGGCATCGCGCTCGAGCTGCTGCGGCGTCCAGGCGATCCCGGGCTGCGCGACATCGTTCGCCGTGTCGCCGGGTTCACCGGCCTGCCCATCCTCGCGGCGGGCGACGTGCTGATGCACGTGCGCTCGCGCAAGCCGCTGCAGGATGCGCTGACCGCCACGCGGCTGGGGGCCTCGGTGGCGGCGTGCGGCGTGCAGCTGCAACCCAACGCCGAGCAGCACCTGCGCTCGCGCATCCGCGTCGCCTCGCTCCATGCGCCGGAGTGGCTTCACAACACGGTGGAGTGGGCGGCCCGCTGCACGTTCTCGCTGAACGAGCTGAGCTACGAGTACCCGCAGGAGATCGTGCCGCCGGGCGCCACGCCGACGAGTTGCCTGCGCGAGCTCACCGAGGCGGGGGTCGATCGGCGGTTCCCCGATGGCATTCCGGCGCGGTACCGCGAGCAGATCGAGGTCGAACTCGCCCTGATCCGCGAGCGCGACTTCGAGCGCTATTTCCTGACCGTGGCCGACATCGTGCGCTGGGCGCGCGATCAGAACATCCTGTGCCAGGGGCGGGGCAGTGCGGCGAACTCGGTGGTGTGCTATTGCCTGGGCGTCACCGAAGTCGACCCGCGGCGCGCGACCTTGCTGTTCGGCCGCTTCATCAGCGCCGAACGCGACGAGCCGCCCGACATCGACATCGACTTCGAGCACGAGCGCCGCGAAGAGGTCATCCAGTACATCTACGGCAAGTACGGCCGGCATCGCACGGCGCTCACGGCGGTGGTCATCCGCTACCGGCCGCGTTCGGCGCTGCGCGACATGGGGCGCGCGCTGGGCATCGACCTTCAGCGCATCGATGCGGTCTCGAAGAGCCAGCACTGGTTCGACGGCCGTGGCATCGACCCCGAGCGTCTGCGCGAGAACGGTTTCGATCCCGAGTCGCCAGTGGTGCGGCGCTGGATGGAGCTGACGGCCGACGTGATCGACTTCCCGCGTCACCTGAGCCAGCACCCGGGCGGCTTCGTGATCGCGAAGGACCTGCTGTCCCGGCTCGTCCCGGTCGAGAACGCGGCGATGGACAAGCGCAGCGTCATCCAGTGGGAGAAGCGCGATCTCGAGGAGCTGCGGCTGCTCAAGGTCGACATCCTCGCGCTCGGGATGCTGACGGCGTTGCGGCGCGCGCTCGATTTCGTCAGTGCGAAGATCGGCCGCACGATCGGGATGCAGGAGATCACGACCGGTCCCGAAGACATGCCCACGTACGACATGATCTGCAAGGCCGACACCATCGGGGTGTTCCAGATCGAAAGCCGCGCGCAGATGAGCATGCTGCCGCGGCTGCGGCCGCGTGAGTACTACGACCTGGTGGTCGAGGTCGCGATCGTGCGGCCCGGGCCGATCGTCGGCGGCATGGTGCACCCCTACCTGACGAACCGCGCGCTGCCGGACGAACAGATCAAGTACCCCAGCGAGGAGATCCGCGAGGTCCTCAAGCGCACGAAAGGTGTGCCGATCTTCCAGGAACAGGTCATGCAGATCGCGATGACGGCGGCCGATTTCACACCGGGTGAAGCCGACGCGTTGCGGCGCGCGATGGGCGCCTGGAAGCGCCAGGGCGGGCTCGGCCATTTTCATGAGCGGCTGGTGGGCCGCATGGTGCAGAACGGCTACGAACCCCGGTTCGCCGAAGATCTCTTCAAGCAGATCCAGGGATTCGGCGACTACGGGTTTCCCGAGAGCCACGCCGCCGGCTTCGCGCTGCTCGCGTACGTCAGCAGCTGGCTCAAGTGCCACCACCCCGATGCCTTCCTCGCCGCGTTGCTCAACAGCCAGCCGATGGGGTTCTACCAGCCTGCGCAGCTGGTGCGCGATGCACGCGCGCATGGCGTCGAGGTGCGCGCGGTGGACGTGACGGCGAGTGCGCTCCAGAGCACGCTGGAGCCGATCGAGGCCGCCGCGTTGCGGGCGGTTCGGCTCGGGCTCGAACGCGTCAGCGGCTTGTCCGATGAAGGCGCCAGGCGCATCGTCGCCGCGCGCGACGACACGGCGTTCGTCGATGTCGAAGACCTCGCGCGTCGCGCGGTGCTGAACGCGCACGATCTGCAATCGCTGGCGCAGGCCGACGCCTTGAAAACTCTCGCCGGCCACCGCCACCAGGCGGCGTGGGCCGTGGGCGGCATCGACACGCGGCCCACGGCGATGCTGCGCGAGACCCGGGTCGACGAGGCGGCGGTCGCGCTGCCCGCACCCGGCGATGTCGAGGAGATGGCGGCCGACTACCAGGGCGTCGGCCTCACGCTCAACCACCACCCGCTCACGCTGCTGCGCGCCGAACTCTCGCGCTTCAAGGTGCAGCCGGCCGCCGTGCTCAACACCTACCCGAACGGCCGCCTCGCGCGCGCCAGCGGCCTCGTCACGCATCGCCAGCGGCCGGGCACGGCCAAGGGCACGATGTTCGTCACGCTGGAGGACGACACCGGCGTCGTCAACGCGATCGTCTGGCCCGCGGTCGTCGAGTCGCAGCGCCGGCCGCTGCTCGCGGCACGGCTGCTGACGCTGTTCGGGCGCTGGCAGTGCCAGGGCGAAGGCGAGCATGTGGTGCGGCACCTGGTCGTGATGAAGGCGATCGACCACAGCGATCTGCTGCAGGGGCTGGTCAGCCGCAGCCGCGACTTCCGCTGAGCCGCCGGCGCGCCCGCGCATCGGGATAATCGCCGCATGCTGTTCCTGATCTCGCCCGCCAAGTCGCTCGACTACACCACCCGCGTTCCCGCCGCCATCGCGGCCCTCGCGACCGAGCCGCTCTTCATGCCGCGCTCGGCGGAGCTGATCGGCCTGCTGCGCGAGAAGAGCGTCGACGACGTGGCCGCGTTGATGGACCTGTCGCAGCCGCTGGCCGAGCTCAACGTCGACCGCTATGCAAGCTGGTCACCGCAGATGACCGCGGCGAACAGCAAGCCCGCGGCGCTGGCGTTCGATGGCGACGTGTACGGCGGCCTCGACGCGAAGCGGCTGACGCGCGCCGACCTGGTGTGGGCGCAGCAGCACCTCGCGATCCTCAGCGGCCTGCACGGCGCGCTGCGGCCGCTCGACCGGCTGCAACCGTATCGGCTCGAGATGGGCACGTCGCTCGCGAACCCGCGCGGCAAGGATCTGTACGCCTACTGGGGCGACACGATCGCCGAGCACCTCAACGAGCGCGCCGCCGTCGACCCCGTGCCGGTGATCGTCAACCTCGCGTCGCAGGAGTACTTTCGGGCCGCCGATCGCCCGAAGGTGCTGCGCCCGCGCGTGATCGACTGCGTGTTCGAGGACTGGAAGAACGGCGAGTACAAGGTCATCAGCTTCTTCGCCAAGCGCGCCCGCGGCCTGATGGCGCGGCATGCGATCCGCAAGCGCGTGAAGACACCGGCCGGGCTGAAGAAGTTCGATGCCGAGGGCTACGCGTTCGACGCGAAAGTCTCGACGCCGGATCGCTTCGTCTTCCGTCGCCGCGTTGTTTGAAGTGGCGCGGCCCTGAGCGAAAATCCACCCATGAGCGAGCATCAACCCGTCACGCCCGAACTGCGGGCCTGGATCATCGAGCAGGCCACCGCCGGGCACCCGCCCGACGTGGTGTTGAAGTCCATGCTCGCCAGCGGCTGGAACGAGGACTCCGCGATCACCGCGCTCGAGGCCACGCTCACCAGCCATCTGAAGGAGAAGCAGGACGAGCGCAGCGCCGTGCCGCCCGGCGTGCCGGTGCCCGAGCCGCTGCCGCAGGGCGTGCGCACGCGCGTGATGGCGGGCGACCGCGAGGTCGGCGTCGTGATGAGCATGGCCAACCCGCGCGTCATCGTGTTCTCCGGGCTGCTGTCTGACGACGAGTGCGACGAGATCATCGCGCTCGCCCGCGCGCGGCTCGCGCGCTCCGAGACCGTGCAGACCGACACCGGCGCCAGCGAGGTGAACGAGGCCCGCACCAGCCAGGGCATGTTCTTCGAGCGTGGCGAGCACCCGGTGTGCGCGCGCGTCGAGGCGCGCATCGCCGCGCTGATGAACTGGCCGCTCGAGAACGGCGAGGGCCTGCAGGTGCTGCGCTACGGGCCCGGCGCCGAGTACAAGCCGCACTACGACTACTTCGACCCCGAGCAGGCGGGCACGCCGACCATCCTCCAGCGCGGCGGCCAGCGTGTGGCCTCGCTGGTGTGCTACCTGAACACACCGACATTGGGTGGGGCGACGACCTTCCCGGACGTGCAACTCGACGTCGCGCCGCTCAAGGGCAACGCCGTCTTCTTCAGCTACGACCGTGCGCACCCGAGCACGCGCACGCTGCACGGCGGCGCGCCCGTCATCGAGGGCGAGAAGTGGGTCGCGACCAAGTGGGTGCGAGAAGGGCGGTTCGCATGACGGTCGCGGACGATCTGCCGCTCGCCGGCATCCGCATCCTCGACCTGACGCGCCTGCTGCCCGGCCCGCTGGCCACGCGGCACCTGGCCGAACTCGGCGCCGAGGTCGTCAAGATCGAGGGCCCGTCCGACCAGGGACAGGACGACGGCGCGCGCGCGATGGGCCTGACCCGTGCCGACCGCGAGGCCGGCGAACCGGCGCTGACCTTCCGCGAGCTGAACCGCGGCAAGCAGTTGCTGCGGCTCGATCTGCGGCAGCCCGAGGGCGTCGCAGCGCTGCTCGATCTGGCACGCACCGCGGACGCGCTGATCGAAGGCTTTCGCCCCGGCGTGATGGACAAGCTCGGCCTCGGGTGGGAGGTGCTGCACCGGCTCAACCCGCGCCTCGTGATGTGCGCGATCAGCGGCTACGGCCAGCACAGTGCCTGGGCGCACCGGGCCGGCCACGACATCAACTACATCGCGATGGCCGGCGTGCTGGAGCAGATCGCCACGCAGGACGGCCGACTCGCGGTGCCCAACTTCCAGATCGGTGACCTATTGGGCGGCACCCAGGCTGCCGTCTCCGGCGTGCTGGCGGCGCTGCTCGCCGCGCAGCGCGGCGGGCAGGGGCGTTTCGTCGATGTGTCGATGGCGCACGAGGTGTTGCGCCATCACGTGCTGGCCCGAATCACTCTGCAGACCACCGGCCGCACGCCGGTGCCCGGGCGCGACCTGTTGTCCGGCGGCGCGCCGTGCTATGGGGTTTATCCGACGGCCGATGACCGTCACCTGGCGGTCGGCGCGCTCGAGCCGAAGTTCTGGCAGGCGCTGTGCGGCGCCGTCGGCCGGCCGGCGTGGGCCGAGCGTCACTGGTCGCGCGGGCTGGTGCCCGGCGGGGCCGAGTCCATGGCGCTGCGCGCCGAACTGGCGGCCGTGTTCGCCGCGGCGCCCCTGGCGCACTGGGTGACGTTGTTCGAGGGGGTGGACGCTTGTGTCACGCCCGTCCTGAGGCTGGACGAGACCCTGCGACATCCATTGTTTTTGTAGCCGGCACTGTCAACCGACCCGCGGCGGGCCACGTTGTGATTCCCGAGCAATCAGCTCTTTGTCCAATTCCCTGCAGGAAAATCACCATGAACAAGATCCTCGCCGCCCTGATCGCAGCCACCTTCTCCTTCGGCGCGTTCGCGCAAGCTTCGGCTCCCGCCGCTGCTGCCGCTCCGGCTGCCAAGGCCGAAGCCAAGGCCGAAATGAAGAAGGAAGCCGCTCCGGCCAAGGCCAAGAAGGCCAAGAAGGCCAAGAAGGTCAAGGCCGCCAAGCCGGCCGCCTGAGTTTCGACTCAAGCACCGCAAAAAACCCCGCCTCGGCGGGGTTTTTTGCGTCTGGAGCTCTGTGACGCCCCGCTGGCGCGGGGTCTTCAGGCCTGGAGCCGGTGCTCGTCTTCCGGCGGCGCGAACGGCCGGCTGCGCTCGATGCGCCGCCACTTGCGCTGCTCCCAGGTTTGCGGCCCCTGCAGGGGCCAGCGCTCGATCAGCGGCGCCAGCTCGGCGCGCGGCAACCGGGTGTAGACCGGGCTGGTCAGACCCGGCAGCCAACGGCTGCGGCGCAGCCTGAGCGGCAGCGGCGCGCGGGACTCGTTGACCCAGTAGACGCAGCCGCGCTCGGCCCAGAAGGTCTGGCGTTCGAAGTTCACGCGGCCGGCGAACCCGGTGTCGGCCGGGAAGATCAGCGTCGAGTCGCCGATCTCGACCACGGCCTGCAGCAGATCGCCCGGCGACTCGCCCGAACCGCGGTGCACCAGCACGATCCGCTCGATGTCGGGGGCATGCACGCGGTCCACCTCGGCCTCGTTGCGGAAGACCAGAATGTCCTGCCCTTGCCAGGCAGTGCGCCACGAGGATTTCATCATGTTGGGTCCTTCCTTCGGAGGGGCGACGGTAGTCCTCGACGCAGCTTCACGTTGTCAGCAAACGCGTCAAGGTGCAAGCGGTCGTAGACCGGGCCGAGGTTTCACGTCAGCCTGAAGCGAGGTTCTCGATCTCGACCGGCTCGATCGCACCGGCGGGCGCGAAGCCGAACACTTTGCCGTAGAAGTACAGCTCCGCCTCAAGCGCACGCCGGATCGTCGTGGCGCGCCTGAAGCCGTGCTGCTCGCCTTCGAACAGCAGGTAGGCGACGGGCAGGCCCTTCGCGCGCACGGCCTCGAACATCGACTTGGCCTGAGCCGGCGGCACGGCCTTGTCCTCGGCGCCCTGGAACAGGATCATCGGGCGCGCCAGGCGATCGGTGTGGTGCACGGGCGAGCGCTCGAGGTAGAGCGACCGCTCGGCGGGGTAGGGCCCGATCAGCCGGTCCAGGTAGCGCGATTCGAACTTGTGCGTGTCGAGCACCAGCGCCTCGAGATCGCCGATGCCGTAGTGGCTCGCACCGGCCTTGAAGAAGCTGCGAAACGTGAGCGCGCTCAAGGTCGTGTAGCCGCCCGCGCTCGCACCGCGGATCACGACGCGGTCGGGATCGACATCGCCGCGCTCGATCAGGAAGCGCGCCGCGTTGACCGCGTCGTCCACATCGACGACGCCCCATTGGCCGTCCAGGCGCTCGCGGTAGGCGCGGCCGTAGCCGCTGCTGCCGCCGTAGTTCACGTCGACGATCGCGAAGCCGCGGCTGGTCCAGAACTGGAACATGAGCTTGAACGCGGCGCTCGTCGAGCCGGTCGGGCCGCCATGCGTGACCACGATCAACGGCGGGCGCCCGCCGGTCGCGTCGACGTGGCCGTGGTTCACGGGCCGGTAGAAGAACGCGTGGGCCGCGAGGCCGTTCGCGGTCGGGAACGAGATCGCCTCGGCCCGGCTCACGACGCCGGGGTCGACCGTGGTGCGTGTCGTGCTGCGCAGCGCCACATGGTCGCCGGTGCGCAGGTCCAACCGGATCACGGCTTCGGGTGCGCTCTCGGTGGCACCGAGGAAGACCGCGACATCGTCGCCGACCTGCAGTTCGTGGATCGAACAGAACGGCGTCGCGATCGGCTCGAAGCGACTCGCGTCGGCATCCAGGATCGCCAGCGACGAGCGGCCGTTCTGCATCAGCGTGCAGACGATGCGGCCGCGCGCATCGAAGCCATAGGTGCTCGTCGCGAACGCCCACTGCGGCTCGCCGAACTCGGCGGGCATCGGGTGCAGTGCCTGCACCTCGTCGTCACGCCAGCGGTACAGGTTCCACCAGCCGCTGCGGTCCGAGGCGAAATGCAGTTCGCCGCGCGGCGACCAGCTCGGCTGCAAGATCGATTCGTCGGGCCCACCCGCGATCACACGCGCCGGGCCGAGCACGCCGTCGGGCAGCATGTCGGCGAGCCACAGCGTCGTGCCGTCCCACGGCATGTTCGGGTGGTCCCAGCTCAGCCACGCGAGCTGGCGGCCGTCGGGACTGACGCGCGGCGTCGAGAAGAAGTCATGGCCGCTGACGAGGACGCGCTCCTTGCCGTTCGCGAGCGAGACCGCGACCAGCGTCGTCACCGCTTCGCCGTCACCGGTGTGGTCCTCGCGCACGCAGATCAGGCGCTTGTGGGCGGCATCGATCTCGATGTCGGCATGGCGCATGCCCGGCACGGCGGTCAGTGCATGCGGCGGCTCGCCGCCGCGGATGCGCCAGATCTGCTGGTCGTCGTCGTTGACGAAGAAGCCGGCCTTGCGACCGAGCTTGAAGGCCCCGCCGCCGTACTCGTGAACGCGGCTTCGCACGTTCAGTGGCGCAGGCGTCAGGTCGGTCATGCGGCCACTCGCATCGCGCCACACGAGCGCGTTGCGCCCCTGCTCCTGCGGCCGACCCTCGCTCCAGAAGATGTCATCGCCCATCACGCCGAGTTGACCGAGGCGGATGCTGCCCTCGGCGATCGACTGCGCCGTGACCGGCGAGGCCCAGGTGCCGAACGGCGCGGCCACCGGTTCGACTTGACTGCGCTTCACGCGCGCCTGCTCGCGACGCATGAAGAGGTACAGGCTCTCGACCTTCTCGCGCGCCCACGGCGTCTTGCGCAGGAACTTCAGGCTCGAGGCGATGCTCGGGTCGGTGGTGAAGCTCTTGATCGCGATGCGCTCGCCGAGCCTAGGCCAGCCGAAGTGCTCGACCAGCTCTCCCAGCATCGTCTCCAACGTGACGCCATGCAGCGGATTCTTCGCCTGCGTCATACCGCGTTCAGGTACTGCGAATGGTGCGCGATGTGGTCGGCCATGAAGGTCGAGATGAAGTAGTAGCCATGGTCGTGGCCTTCGTGGTGGCGCAGCGTCAGCGGCTGGCCCGCGTTGAAGCACGCGGCCTCGAAAAGCTGCGGGTGCAGTTGCTCGACGAGGAACTGGTCGGCCAGGCCTTGGTCGATCAGCAGCGGCGGCACGCGCGCGCCGGCCTTCACGAGGGCGGTGGCGTCGTGCTCGGCCCAGGCGGCGCGGTCGTCGCCGAGGTAGCCGCTGAAGGCCTTCACGCCCCACGGGCAGTGCATCGGTGCGGCGATCGGCGCGAAGGCCGAGACACTCTGGTACAGGGTGGGATGACGCAGTGCCAGCGTCAGCGCGCCGTGCCCGCCCATCGAGTGGCCGAAGATGCCGACGCGATCGGCGCGCGCGTTGAAGTGCTCGAGCACCAGCGCACGCAGCTCGTCGGTCACGTAGTGCTCCATGCGCCAGTGCGCCGCCCACGGGGCTTGTGTCGCGTCGAGGTAAAAGCCGGCCGCGGTGCCGAAATCCCAGGCCGCATCGGCACCCTCGACACCGGTGTGGCGCGGGCTCGTGTCCGGCGTGACCAGCATCAGCCCGTGCTTCGCGGCATGCTGCTGGGCGCCGGCCTTGATCGCGAAGGTCTCGTCGGTGCAGGTCAGCCCCGCGAGGTAGAACAGCACCGGCACCGGGCCGGCCAACGCCTGCGGCGGCGTGTAGACGCCGAAGCGCATCGGCGTGCCGGTGCTGGCCGACGCGTGGCGATAGAAGCCCTGCGTGCCACCGAAGCAGGCGTGCTCGCTGATCAGCTCCATCAGTACATCACCACCGAGCGGATCGACTCGCCGCTCTTCATCAGCTCGAAGCCCTGGTTGATGTCCTCGAGCTTGAGCTTGTGAGTGATCAGGTCGTCGATGTTGATCTTGCCGTCCATGTACCAGTCGACGATCTTGGGCACGTCGGTGCGGCCGCGCGCGCCGCCGAAGGCCGAGCCTTCCCACTTGCGGCCGGTGACGAGCTGGAACGGCCGGGTGCTGATCTCTGCACCCGCCTCGGCCACGCCAATGATGATGCTGCGGCCCCAGCCCTTGTGCGTGCACTCCAGCGCCTGACGCATCAGCAAGGTGCTGCCCACGCACTCGAAGCTGTAGTCGCCGCCGCCATCGGTGAGCTGCACGATCGCGTCGACGACGTTCTCGACGCTCTTCGGGTTGATGAAGTGCGTCATGCCGAACTTGCGGGCCATCGCCTCGCGCTCGGGGTTCAGGTCGACGCCGATGATCTTGTCGGCCCCGACCATCTTCGCGCCCTGGATCACGTTCAGGCCGATGCCGCCGAGGCCGAACACGACCACGTTCGCGCCCGCTTCGACCTTGGCGGTGAACAGCACCGCGCCGACGCCGGTCGTCACGCCGCAGCCGATGTAGCAGATCTTGTCGAACGGCGCGTCGCTGCGCACCTTCGCGACCGCGATCTCGGGCACGACGATGTAGTTGCTGAACGTGCTCGTGCCCATGTAGTGGAGGATGGGCTTGCCGTCGATCGAGAAGCGCGAGGTCGCGTCCGGCATCAGGCCCTTGCCCTGCGTGCCGCGGATCAGCTGGCACAGATTGGTCTTGCGCGACAGGCAGAACTTGCACTGCCGACATTCGGGCGTGTAGAGCGGGATGACGTGGTCGTCCTTGCGCAGCGACGTGACGCCGGGGCCGACATCGACGACGACGCCAGCACCCTCATGGCCGAGGATCGCGGGGAACAGGCCCTCGGGGTCGGCGCCCGACAGCGTGTAGTAGTCGGTGTGGCAGATGCCGGTGGCCTTGACTTCGATCAGCACCTCGCCGGCGCGCGGGCC
Source organism: Burkholderiales bacterium (assembly GCA_040007475.1). Classification (GTDB taxonomy): domain Bacteria; phylum Pseudomonadota; class Gammaproteobacteria; order Burkholderiales; family Burkholderiaceae_C; genus LMDS01. The sequence goes on along the minus strand of JBDTVC010000076.1, from coordinate 5,391 downwards.
GGCCAGGTCGACGGTTTCGATCGTCAGCGGGGCGCCGGCTTTCCAGGCGACGGCGGCTCGGGTCTTCATTCGGGTGCTCCTGGCGGCATGGGGTGGCCACCATTCTCACCGAATCGTCAGTGCGCGCTCAGGGCGAGGGCGGCGGGATCTTGCGGATCCCACGGCACTGCGGATGCATCACGCAGCCCCAGAACTCCAGGCCCGCGTGCTCGCCACGCTTGACCTTGCGGTGGATCATGCCGCTGGCGCACTTCGGGCACAGCGGTGCGAGGCGTGGTGCCGGATCGACCGTGGAGGCTGGCGGAGCCACGACAGGTCGAGCCGTCGGTGGTGCAACCGGTGCCGCGACGACCGACCGCGCAGGCCGCACCTGCTTGATCCGCAACTGCAAGGCCGGCCCGTCGACCAGGTGCAGCGTGGTGCCCTGCGTGAACGCGATGGCCTCGCGCGTGAACCGGCCCGAGCTCACGATGAAGCCGCCGGCGGCGCCGCGGGTCGCGAGGCCGCTGGCGAATGCCTTGACGACGTCGACGTCGACCTTGGCAGCGCGCCAAGGTGCGCAGTGGACGAGCCAGGTCTGGCGATCCTTTCTGAGCACGAGATCGGCGCCCTCGGGCGTCCCTTCGCCGAGCTGGTAGCCCTGGCGCCGGAAGCTCTCGCTCATCAACGCCTCGAATTCCCGCCGGGTGATCCCGTCGAGGATGTCGCTGGATGGCACCGTGACACCGCGCTTGCGGCGGGCAATCACCGAACCCAGCGCGACGCTCAGCCCGAGCGTCGGCAGCACGACCTGGGCCGCGCCGTTCAGGGCCGCGAACGACACCGCGGCCACTGACGCGCCGACCCACCATGGCAGCTTGGCCATGAGGTCGAACAGGTCGTCGGCGGTCGGGATCGTCAGGCTGCGCGCCATGGGCTCGAGGCTCCTGCAGGGTCTGCCTTCATTTTCGGCAGTCGCGGGCCGCGCGTGGACCGCGCCGGCGTGCATAAGTCGCGCCAACCCCGGCAGCGAGGCCTATGCCGCCTTGATCAGGTCGGCTGCCTTCTCGGCGATCGCGATCACCGGCGCATTCGTGTTGCCGCCGACGATGCTCGGCATGATCGACGCATCGACCACACGCAGACCCTGCACGCCGCGCACGCGCAATTGCGCGTCGACCACGTCCATCGCGCCGGAGCCCATGCGGCAACTGCCGACCGGATGGTAGATCGTGTCGGCGTGGCCGCGGATGAACTGTTCGATCTGTGCATCGGTCTGCGCGCCGGCCGAGGCGGCCAGCTCGCGGCCGCGGTAGCCCGCGAGAGCGGGCTGGTTCAGGATGTTGCGCATGACCTTGAACCCGCGCACAAGGCGATCCACGTCGTCACGCTCGGCGAGGAAGTTCGGGTCGATCAGCGGCGCGGCCATCGGGTCCGGGCTCGCCAGGGTCAGGCTGCCGCGGCTCTTCGGTCGCAGCAGGCACACATGGCACGAGTAGCCGTGACCGAAGGTCGGCTTGCGGCCGTGATCGACCAGCTTGCCGATCACGAAATGCAGCTGCAGGTCGGGCAGCGCTTCGCCGGGCTGGCTCTTGATGAAGCCGCCGGCCTCGGCGAAGTTCGTCGTGAGCATGCCGGTGCGCGCACGCCGCCACTCGAAGATGCCCTTGATCGCGTGCATCACGCCGGTGAACGACACACCGAAGAGGTCGGTGACCTGCGGCGCATCGACGACCTGCACCACGTCGATGTGGTCGTGCAGATTCGCGCCGACCCCAGGCAGATCGATGGCGACGACGATGCCGTGCTGCTGCAGCTGCGCGCCAGGGCCGACACCCGAGAGCATCAGCAGCTGCGGCGACTGCAGCGCGCCGGCGCACAGGAGCACCTCGCGCGTCGCCTTGAGCTGCGTCAGCGAGCCCTTCACGCGCACCTCGACGCCGACCGCGCGCCGGTTCTCGATCAGCACGCGCGTCGTGTGTGCATCCGTGATCACCGTGAGGTTGGGGCGCGCCAGGTTCGGCGTAAGGTAGGCCTTGGCGGCACTGAAGCGCTCGCCCGCCTTGTGCGTGACCTGATACCTGCCGACGCCTTCCTGCGTCGGCCCGTTGAAGTCGTCGTTCTTCACGAAGCCGGCCTGCTGCGCGGCCTCGACGAAGATCGGCCCGAAACGGTTCGGGCTGCGCAGGTCCATCACGTTCAGCGGGCCGCCGGTGCCATGCAGCGCATCGGCCCCGCGTTCGTTGTGCTCGGACTTCCTGAAGTACGGCAGCAGGTCGTCGAAGCCCCAGCCGGCATTGCCTTCAGCAGCCCACGCGTCGTAGTCCTCGCGCACGCCGCGCGCATAGATCATCGCGTTGACCGAACTCGACCCCCCCAGTACCTTCCCGCGCGGCTGGTAGCCGCGGCGGCCGTTCAGCCCTGCTTGCGGCACGGTCTCGAAGGCCCAGTTGGCCTGGCCCGTCTGCGCCAGCAGCGCGAGGCCGGCAGGGCAGTGGATCAGCACGCTCTTGTCGGCCGGGCCTGCCTCAAGCAGGCAGACCTTGACGCCGGGGTCTTCGCTCAGGCGCGCCGCGAGCACGCAGCCGGCCGAGCCACCGCCGACGACGATGTAGTCGTACATTGTTTGTCTCCGAGTGCGGCGGATCATATCGGCGCGAACGCCGCTGTCGCCGCTCGAAAACTAGGGTGCGGTGCCTAGCGCCCGCGGCTGGAGCGCAGACCTGCATCCGGCAGGGTTGTTGCCGCGTAGGCGTTGGGCAGAAGGCGCTTCTGGCAAGATGGGCGCCGCTTGAAGCGTCTGAAGGAGTCGAGCATGAAGAAGATGTTGATGAGCGTGCTGATTGCATCGGCCACGGTGACCTCGGCGTGGGCCGCGCTCGACGTGGGCGAAAAGGCGCCCGACTTCAGCGCGCCTGCGGCGATGGCGGGCAAGCAGTACAAGTTCTCGCTCGCCGAGTCGCTGGCCAAGGGGCCGGTGGTGCTGTATTTCTTCCCGGCCGCGTTCTCGGCCGGCTGTTCGGCCGAGGCCCACGAGTTCGCCGAGTCGATCGGCAAGTTCGAGGCGCTCGGGGCCACGGTGGTCGGCGTCTCGACCGACGACATCGAGACCCAGGTCAAGTTCTCGACTCAGGCCTGCCAGGGCAAGTTCGCGGTGGCCAGCGACTCGGGCAAGACGGTGATCAAGTCCTACGACGCGGCGATGATGATCATGCCGGACTACGCGAACCGGGTGTCCTACGTGATCGCGCCGAACAACGCGATCATCTACAACTACCAGAGCCTGAACCCGAGCAAGCACGTCGAGAAGACGCTGGCCGCGCTGCGCGACTGGGAGAAGGTCAACAAGAAGTAGGCAAGGTCAGCTCGGCCTCCAGGCCGGGCTGTGCATTGCGCAGCGTGAGCTGCCCGCCGTGCGCCCTGGCGATCAGCGCGCACAGGTGCAGGCCGAGGCCGACGCCACCGGTGCTTCGCAGCCGCGCGGAGTCGGTCCGGTAGAAGGCTTCGGTGAGGTGCGCGAGTTCGGCCTCGCTCACGCCCGGGCCCTGATCGCGGACGATCACATGCAACTCGTTCTGGCCCAGGGACGTGCCGATGTGCGGCGGCGCACCGGCATCGGCGCTGTGGCGCAGCGCGTTGTCGAGCAGGTTGCGCAGCAGCAGGCGGATGCGCGTCGCATCGAGTGCCAGTGCGGGCAGCGACGCGCTCAGTGCATGGGTCACGCCTCGGCCCTTGAACGGGCCATCGAGCAACTCGTGCACGAGAGCGTTCACGTCGGTAGGCTCGGTGTGCAGCGCGGCGTGACCCGCGGCGAGGCGTTCGCTCTCGAGCAGGTCGGTGATCAGGTCACGCATCTCCGACAGGTCGTGCAATAGCGCGTCGCGCGCCGAGCCCTCGTTGACCAACTCGGCATTCAGGCGTGCGCGCGTCAGCGGTGAGCGCAGCTCGTGGCTGATCGCGAGCAGCAACTGGCGTTTGGCGTCGAGCATGCCGTGCAGGCCATCGGCCATTCGATTGATCTGCGCAGCGAGGTCGCCGAGCTCGTCGCGTCGGCGGGTCTCGATCGGTTGCGAGAAGTCGCCCGCGCCGTAGCGCAACGCGCCGGCGCGAATGTCGGCCAGCGGGCGCAGCAGGCGCCGCACCAGCGCGTAGGCCAGCGCGATCAGCACCAGCAGCGCGGCCAGCGTCGCCCAGCCGATCAGGCGCGGGCGATCCTCGGGCGAGTCCTCCCGCGCAAGGGCTGCCAGGCCGAAACTGATGCGATGGCCGTCACTCAGCGTGCGCACAGGGCGCCAGATGTCGCCGCCCCCGTGCCGACGCTCGTGGCGCCCGTCGTCGAGTGGATGCGAGGACCAGTTCACCACCGGTCCTTCGATGCGGATGCGCAGCGGCAGCGAGTCGGTCAGCGCCTTCGCGCGCGCCACGTCGGGCGGCGTGCCGATCTCGGTGGTGAGGGTGTCCACGTAGTTCGAGACCAGCGGGCGTGCGACCTCCTGCCAGCCATAGCGAAACGCCGACTGCATGCCGGCCACGAAGATCACGACCATCCCGAGCGCGAGCAGCAGGAAGAGGCCGACCAGCCGCGCGCCGAGCGAGTGGCGCCAACGTCGCAACCGCTGCTTCACGCACGTGCTCCGGCGAAGGTGTAGCCGGCATTGCGCAAGGTCTTGATGCAGTCCAGCGGCTCGAGCTTGCGGCGCAGGCGGCTCACGAGGATGTCGACGGCGCGCGTCTGCAACTCGGCCTCGGTGCCGCGCAGGCGGTTCAGGATGTCGTCACGGCTGAAGACCTTCTGCGGCTCACCGGCCAGCAGCGCCAGCAGATCGAACTCGGTGCTGGTGAGTTCGACGGCGCGATCCATGCAGCTCACCTGCCGACGCTCGAGGTCGATGGCGAGGCCATCGAACACGAGCCGGGTCTTGATCGCCGGCGCTCGCGCGCGACGCAACACCGTCTGCACGCGCGCCAGCAACTCCCGTGGCTCGAAGGGCTTGGGCAGGTAGTCGTCGGCACCGATCTCGAGACCGACGACGCGGTCCATCACGTCACCGCGGGCCGTGAGCATGATGACGGGGATATCGCTCTCGCGGCGGATCTCGCGGCACAGCGCGAAGCCGTCCATCTCGGGCAGCATCACGTCGAGGATCGCGGCGTCGAAGGTCTGTGTGCGGAGCTTGGCGAGCCCCACGCTGGGCGTCGTGGCGCTGTCGAGTTCGAACTCGAAGCGCGCGAAGAAGGTCGCCAGCGGCGCCGCGAGCAACGCGTCATCGTCGATCAGCAGGAGGCGGCGCATGGGCAGGATTGTGTGGCCAGCGCCGCGTCCTCGGTCACGACCTCCAGCCGCGGCGCTTGTTCAGGAACTCGCGCACCTTCTGCTGTTGCTCGGGCTTCAGGCTGTCGAAGAAGTCGGCC
>JBDTVC010000075.1:0-18995 GCA_040007475.1 Burkholderiales bacterium | reverse complement strand
GGAAACACAGGACGTTGTTGACCTGGTTCGGGTAGTCGCTGCGGCCGGTGGCGATCAGCGCGTCTTTGCGCACTTCCAGCACTTCCTCGGGCAGGATCTCGGGCGTCGGATTCGCCAGCGCGAAGATCATCGGGTTCGGCCCCATCGACGCGACCATCCCGCGCTTGAGCACGCCGCCGGCGGACAGGCCGAGGAAGATGTCCGCGCCCTTGATCACCTCGGCGAGCGTGCGGTGGCTGGTCTTCTGCGCGAAGACGATCTTGTCTTCGTCCATCAGCTCGGTGCGGCCCTCATAGACGACGCCGGCGAGGTCGGTGACCCAGATGTTCTCGCGCGGCAGGCCGAGCTTCATCAAGAGGCCCAGGCAGGCCAGCGCCGCAGCGCCGGCGCCGGAGGTCACGAGCTTGACCTCCTTGATGCTCTTGCCCGAGACCTTCAGGCCGTTCAGCAAGCCCGCGCCGACGACGATCGCCGTGCCGTGCTGGTCGTCGTGGAACACGGGGATCTTCATGCGCGCGCGCAGCGCGCGCTCGACATAAAAGCAATCCGGTGCCTTGATGTCCTCGAGGTTGATGCCGCCGAACGTGGGCTCCAGCGCCGCGATCACGTCGATCAGCTTGTCCAGGTTGTTCTCGGCGACCTCGATGTCGAACACGTCGATGCCGGCGAACTTCTTGAACAGCACGCCCTTGCCCTCCATCACCGGCTTGGCAGCCAGCGGCCCGATGTTGCCCAGGCCCAGCACGGCGGTGCCGTTGGTGATGACCGCGACGAGATTGCCGCGCGCCGTGTAGCGGAACGCGTTGGCCGGATCGGCCACGATCTCCTCGCAGGCCGAGGCGACGCCCGGCGAGTAGGCCAGCGCCAGGTCATGCTGGTTCAGCATCTGCTTGGTCGCGTGGATCGCCACCTTGCCGGGGGTCGGAAACTCGTGGTACTCGAGAGCTGCGCGGCGGAGTTCAGCGGCCTTCTGGTCGGCGGTGGTGGACATGGGCTTTTGTCTCGACGGTTGTTGTGAGGCCCCGGCCGATTCGTGCGCGTGCGCGAAGGCGGGGCGGCCATTGTAGGAGCCCTCTCTCGCTGCGCGCGTGCCACCGATAATGCCGTTGCCGCATCGACGCAGGTTCGCGTTGCATGCGGTGGTTCACCAGAGCGCAGCCTCCATGTCACTCGGCGAGTTCGACCTCATCGCGAAGTTCTTCACCCGTGCCGTCAAACGCGCAGCGCTGGGCGTGGGCGACGATTGCGCCTTGTTCGCCGCGGCGCCCGGCATGCAGCTCGCGGTGTCGAGCGACATGCTGGTCGAGGGGCGGCACTTTCTGCCGACGGTGCCGCCGCAGCGCCTCGGGCACAAGGCGCTCGCCGTGAACCTCAGCGACCTGGCGGCCTGCGGCGCACGGCCGATGGCCTTCACGCTCGCGCTGGCCTTGCCGCGCGTCGACGAGCAGCTGCTCGAAGGCTTCGCACGCGGCCTGCTGGCGCTGGCCGATGCCCACGACTGCGAGCTGATCGGGGGCGACACGACGCAAGGCCCCTTCAACATCTGCATCACCGTGTTCGGCGAGGTGCCGCACGGCCAGGCGCTGTTGCGTTCGGGCGCGCAGCCGGGCGACGATCTTTACGTGAGCGGCACGCTCGGCGACGCACGCCTGGCGCTCGAGGCGTTTCGCGGCAGCGTCGTGCTCGACGGCGCCGCGTTCGAGAGCACCCGCCTGGCGATGGAGCAGCCGCAGCCGCGCGTCGCGCTCGGCATGGCGCTGCGCGGCATCGCAACGAGCGCGATCGATGTGTCCGACGGCCTGCTCGGCGACCTGACGCACGTGCTGCGGCGCTCTGGCGTCGGCGCCGAGGTCTGGGCCGATGCGTTGCCGCGCAGCGCCGCCCTGAACGCGATGCCGCTGGCCTGGCAGCGCGAGTGCACGCTGGCCGGCGGTGACGACTACGAGCTCGTGTTCACCGCGCCACCGCAGAGCGCCGCGCGGGTCACTGCCGCCGCACTGAATGCCCGCGTGGAGGTGACCCGCATCGGCAGCGTCAGCGCCGTGCCGGGGCTGCGTCTGCTGGACCGCGACCGCCAGCCGCTCACGAACACCTTCGGTTCGTTCGATCACTTCAAGTCATGACGTTGCCGCTCGATCCCCCCGTCGCCGTGGCGGCCCGCAAGCCCGGCTGGCGTTTCCTGCTGTCGCACCCGGCGCACGCGATCGCGCTCGGCTTCGGCAGCGGCCTGTCGCCGGTGGCGCCGGGCACCGTCGGCACCTTGTGGGCCTGGGTCACGTTCGTGCTGCTGCGACCGCACCTGAACGACACGCAATGGGCGCTGCTGATCGCCATCGGCACGCTGGTCGGCTGGTGGGCCTGCACCGTCGCCGCGCAGCACCTCGCGCTGGCCGACCCGAGCCCGGTCGTGTGGGACGAGATCGTCGCGTTCTGGCTGATCCTGTGGCTGGTCACGCCGGCCGGCTGGTGGGGGCAACTCTGGGCCTTTGCGCTGTTCCGCGTGTTCGACGCCGCCAAGCCGGGGCCGGTCGCGTGGGCCGATCAGCTCTTCAAGGTCAAACGCGGCGTGCCGATCGGTTGGGCGCAGGGCTTCGGCATCCTGTTCGACGACTTCGTCGCGGCGCTGTGCACGCTGCTGGTGATCGCGTTGTGGCGATGGGCATGACGGCGTTTGAACCCGCGGTCCTCGCGCTCGCCGACGCGCTGCGCGCCCGTGGCTGGAAGATCGCGACAGCCGAGTCATGCACCGGCGGGATGATCGCTGCGGCGTGTACCGCGGTCGCCGGGTCGAGCGACTGGTTCGAACGCGGTTTCGTCACGTACTCCAACGAGGCCAAGGCCGAGTCGCTCGGCGTGCCGATGGCGCTGATCCAGGCGCACGGCGCCGTCAGCGAACAGGTCGCGCGTTCGATGGCCGAAGGCGCGCTCACCCACTCGCGCGCTGAGCTCGCGGTGGCCGTCACCGGCATCGCCGGGCCGGGCGGTGGCTCGCGCGACAAGCCGGTCGGCACGGTGTGGCTGGCGCTGGCCGTGCGGGCTGGTGACGTGCGGGCCGAGCTGCTCACCCTGGGTGGCGACCGCACCGCCGTGCGTGAGCAGACCGTGCAGCACGCGTTGAGGCGCCTGCTCGAGAACGCATGAGCCGCCGGGCCGATCCCAAGGCGAATACCGCAGTGCGAAGCACGGAGGTTGCCTGATGACCATCCTTGTCGCGACGAACTTCGACGAGACCGAGTGGCAGGCCTGGTGGCCATTGCTCGAAGCCGCGCTGCCGGGTGAGCGTCTGGTGCGCGATCGGCGCGATGGCGACGCCTCAGACATCGACGCCGCGCTCGTCGGCAACCCGCCGCGCGGCGCGCTGCAGGATCTGCCGTCGCTGCGACTGATCCAGTCGCTGTGGGCCGGCGTCGACAAACTGATGGCCGACGCGACCGTGCCGGTGGCGGTGCCGCTGGCCCGCATGGTCGACCCTGCGATGAACGCGACCATGGCCGAGACCGCGCTGTGGGCGGTGCTGAGCCTGCAGCGCGGATTCTTCGACTACGCCGAACAGCAACGCGCCGGCACGTGGCGCCAGCAGGCCTTGCAACGCGCCGACGAGCTGACCGTTGCCGTGCTCGGCCTCGGCGAGATGGGGCGCGCGGCCGCGCAGGCGCTCGTGCGCCAGGGTTACCGCGTGACGGGTTGGAGCACGCGCGAGGCGCGCGTGCCCGGCGTGCTCACGCATGCCGGCGAGGCCGGCTTGTCGCGGGTGCTGGCCGACGCGAATGTCGTCGTCAACCTGCTGCCGCTGACGCCGGCGACGCGCGGGCTGTTCAACGCGAAGACCTTCGCGCGGATGCCGCGTGGCGCCAGCCTGGTGAACCTCGCGCGCGGCGCCCACGTCGTCGATGCCGATCTGCTCGCGGCGCTGGCCAGCGGCCACATCGCCCGCGCCGTGCTCGACGTGTTCCACACCGAGCCGCTGCCGCCCGACCACGCCTACTGGTCGCACCCGCGGGTCACGGTGCTGCCGCACATCGCGGCACCGACGGATCCGCGCAGTGCGGCGGCGATCGCCGCCGCGAACGTGCACGCGCTGCGCGCCGGGCGTCCGCTGGCGGACCTCGTCGATCGGGCGCGCGGCTACTGACCGCGCGGGCTACGCCGTCAGCGCGAGGTGCAGTGCCGCACCCGCCGGCCGGCGCGTCGCGCTCTGGCCGACCCGCTCGCACACCATCAGCACCAGGCGTCTCAGCCCGTCCCACGGATCGCTCGGCCAATCGGGGTGCTTGAGGCCCTTGACGAGCCCGTCGCACACCTGCGCGGCCTCGACGAGATGTGCGACCGTGTGGTCGCTCAGCATCGGCACGACGCGCTCGAACAGCCGCTCCTTCGCGCCCCATACGCGCGCCTCGCGCAACGCCATCGGCAGCGGCTTGCCGGAGGCCACCGCGTCCTTCACGCGCTTGAGGCCGCGGATGTCCTCGGTCAGCGTCCAGTGCACCAGCACCGCCGCTTCGCCCTCGGCCTGCAGACCCTCGAGCATGCGGAGCGCGCGCGCGACCTGGCCCGCGAGCACCGCTTCGCCGAGCTTGAAAACGTCGTAGCGGGCCACGTTCAGCACTGCCGACTCGATCTGCTCGAACGCCAGTTCGCCGGCGGAGTAGAGCAGCCCGAGCTTCTGGATCTCCTGGTGCGCCGCGAGCAGATTGCCCTCGACGCGGTCGGCGAAGAACGCCAGCGTGCGCTGCCCATCCTCGCCACCGACGACGCGCTGGCCCTGCACGGCCAGGCGCTGCGCGATCCACTGCGGCAGCGCCTTGCGGTCGATCGGATCGACCCGCACCATCAGCCCCGCACCGTCGAGCGCGCTGAACCAGGCGCTGTTCTGCTGCGTGCGGTCGAGCTTGGGCAGCTGCACGAGCGTGACGACATCGTCCGACGCTGGTTTGCCAAGAGCATCGCAATAGCGTTGCAAGGCGTCGGAGCCGTCCTTGCCCGGCTTGCCCGACGGGATGCGGATCTCGATCAGCTGCTTGTCGCTGAACAGGCTCATCGCCATCGCCGCGCCGAGCAGGCCGCTCCAGTCGAAGTGCGCGCCGGCCACGGTATGCACCTGCCGCTCGCCGTAGCCTGCGGCACGCGCCGCGGCGCGGATCGCGTCGCCGGCTTCCTGAGCGAGCAGAGGCTCGTCGCCCCACACGGTGTACAGCGCGCGCAGGCCCTTGGCCAGATGGTTGCCGAGCTGATCGGACTTGATCTGCATGGACAAGCGCGTCAGAAGGTCTGGACCGATGCGAGGCGTCGCATCACTTGCGAGACGATGTCGCTCTGCATGGTTCGGAACAGGAAGTTCTCTTCCTGTTCCTTGCCCAGCGCCGCACTCTCGGTGTAGCTCATGTCGCGATTCTGCAGCAGCTCGGTGCGCGGGATCAGCTCGCGGCCGGAGACGCTCCTGAGCCGGAAGCTGAAGCGCCCGCGCAACTGGAATTCGGTCACCTGCCCGACCGCGCTGCTCGCGACGACGACCTTCTCGCGCGCGTCCTCCAGCACCTCGAGCACGACCTGCGCTTGTGCGGGGCCGTCGACGACGAGCGTCGTCGTGCTCGCGTTGATGTTCGTCCGCAGTTCATCCGCGAGCGGCGAACGCGGCTTGAACCCGACGAGCTGGATCGTGCGAAAGCGCAGCTCCGGCGCGCGCCGCAACTCGAAACCGCAGCCCGCCAGCGCGCCGGCAGACAACAGAAACACCCGTCGCGTGCCGAGCACTTCAGAGCACCAGGTTCACGAGCCGGCCGGGCACGATGATGATCTTCTTCGGCCGCTTGCCTTCCGAGAACTTGATGAAGTCGGGGCTCAGCAGCGCTGTATGCTCGATCGTGTGCTTGCCCGCATCGGCCGGCACGCGGATGCTCCCGCGCAGCTTGCCGTTGACCTGCAGCATCAGCTCGATCTCGCTCTGCAGCAGCGCGGCCTCGTCGACCTGCGGCCACGGCGTGTCGAGAAGATCACCCTGCGCGGCATGGAAGCCGAGCTCGTTCCAGAGCGCCCAGGTCGTGTGCGGGCAGGCCGGGTACAGCACGCGCAGCAGGATCGCGTAGCCCTCGCGAACCACGGCCGGTGCGTCACCCTTAAAGCCTTCGAGCGCGTTCAGCAGCTTCATCGCACCGGAGATCACGGTGTTGTATTGCATGCGCTCGTAGTCGTAGCTGATCTGGCGCAGCACGGTGTGGATCTCGAAGCGCAGCGCCTTCGCATCGTCGGTCAACGAGGCCGCGTCGACCTTGGCCGGCACCATCACGCCAGCCCGCTTCGCGCCGAAGGTCCACACGCGGCGCAGGAAGCGGCTAGCGCCTTCGACGCCGGCGTCGTTCCACTCCAGCGTCTGCTCCGGAGGCGACGCGAACATCACGAACAGGCGCGCGGTGTCGGCGCCGTATTTCGAGATCAGCTCCTGCGGATCGACGCCGTTGTTCTTGGACTTGGACATCGTCGTCCAGCCCTCGTAGTGCACGGGCTGGCCGTCCGCCCGAAGCGTGGCCGAGACCACGTGCGCATGCTCGTCGCGCACGATGTTCAGGTCGTCGGCCCAGTAGTACTCCTTGCCCTCGTCGGTGCGCACGAAGGCTTCGTTCAGCACCATGCCCTGCGTCAGCAGCTTCGTGAAGGGCTCGTCGACGTCGACAAGCTTCAGGTCGCGCATCACCTTGGTCCAGAAGCGCGCGTACAGCAGGTGCAGGATCGCGTGCTCGATGCCGCCGATGTACTGGTCCATCGGCATCCAGTACTTCGCGCCCCCGCCGACCATCGCGTCATCGAGCTTCGGGTCGCAATAGCGCATGAAGTACCACGAGCTGTCCACGAAGGTGTCCATCGTGTCGGTCTCGCGCTGCGCCGGCTGGCCGCAGGTCGGGCACGCGACGTTCAGGAACTTCTCGCTCTTGTTCAGCGGATTGCCCGAACCATCGGGGATCAGGTCTTCCGGGAGGACGACGGGCAAGTCCTTCTCGGGCACCGGCACGACGCCGCACTTCGGGCAATGGATGATCGGGATCGGCGTGCCCCAGTAGCGCTGGCGGCTCACACCCCAGTCGCGCAGCCGCCAGGTCGTCTTCTTGCCGCCCAGGCCCTTGCGCTCGAGTGCCGCCGCGATCGCGTCGATCGCTACCTGATACGACATGCCGCTGAAGTTGCGCGAGTTGATCAGCACGGCACGCTCGCCCGAGAGGTCTTTGAGCGCGTACCAGTCCTGCCAGTGGTCGTAGGTGAAGTGCGGTTCGCCTTCGACGTGGATCACCTGCAGCAGGTCGATGCCGTACTTCTTGGCGAACGCGAAGTCGCGCTCGTCGTGCGCCGGCACGCCCATCACGGCGCCGTCGCCGTAGCCCATCAGCACGTAGTTGCCGATCCAGACCGGGATCGGCTCCTCGGTCAGCGGGTGCTCGACGAACAGGCCGGTCGCGATGCCCCGCTTCTCCTGCGTCGCGATCTCGGCCTCGGTCGTGCCGCCGGCCTTGCACGACGCGACGAACGCGGCGATCTCGGGGTTGCCCGCCGCGGCGTGCGCGGCCAGCGCGTGTTCGGGGGCGACCGCGCAGAAGGTCACGCCCTTGATGGTGTCGGCACGGGTCGTGAAGACCCACAGCTTGCCGTCGTCGATCAGTTGGCCGTCGGCGCCCGCGATCTGGTGCGTGAACGCGAAGCGAACGCCCGCGCTGCGGCCGATCCAGTTCTCCTGCATCAGCTTGACGCGCTCGGGCCAGCCGGGGAGGTGATGCTGCACCTGGTCGAGCAGCTCTTCGCTGTACTTCGTGATGTTCAGGTAGTAGCCGGGGATCTCCCGCTTCTCGATCGGCGCACCGCTGCGCCAGCCGTGCCCGTCGATCACCTGCTCGTTGGCGAGCACGGTCTGGTCGACCGGGTCCCAGTTGACGACCTGCGTGCGGCGCTCGGCGATGCCGGCCTTCAGCATCTTCAGGAACAGCCACTGGTTCCAGCGGTAGTAGTCGGGCGAGCAGGTGGCGACCTCGCGGCTCCAGTCGATGGCCAGCCCCATCGCCTGCATCTGCTGCTTCATGTAGGCGATGTTGTCGTAGGTCCACTTCGCGGGCGGCACCTTGTTCTTCATCGCCGCGTTCTCGGCCGGCAGGCCGAAGGCGTCCCAGCCCATCGGCATCAGCACGTTCATGCCCTTCATGCGCAGCTGGCGCGCGAGCATGTCGTTGATCGTGTAGTTGCGCACGTGGCCCATGTGCAGCTTGCCGCTGGGGTAGGGCAGCATCGAGCAGGCGTAGTACTTCGGCCGGTTCGGGTCTTCGACGACGCGGTAGGCGTCCGCCGCCTGCCACGCGGCCTGCGCGGAACGTTCGATCTCGGCGGGTTTGAAGTCGGGGTTCATGGGGCTCGCGCGAGACGCGCTTGGAACGGGAGCGATCGATTATAGGAAGCGGGGGTGCCTTTGCCCTCGTTCGGGTGCCCTCGCGTGACGGATGGACGCCACGCGCGCCGCGCCGCGAAGATGTGCCCCATTCCATCCTCAGGAGCCGGCCATGCCGATCACCCGCCGCAATCTGTTGACGACCTTGATGGCCGGCGCGTTGCCATGGCGCGCCGCCACGGCAGCCTCGCCGCTGCAACTGCCCACCGTCTACGACGCGGCCATCGACCCCGCGCCCTACCTCGTCAGCGAGAAGCTCGACGGCGTGCGCGGCCACTGGGACGGCAGCACGCTGCGCTATCGCAGCGGCCGCGTCGTCCCCGCGCCGGCCTGGTTCACCGCGCGGCTGCCGCGCGCACCGCTCGACGGCGAGCTGTGGCTGGGCCGCGGCCGGTTCGACGAACTGTCGGGCATCGTGCGCAAGGTCGCGCCGGTCGATGCCGAATGGCGGCAGGTGCGCTACATGGTGTTCGAGCTGCCGCAGGCCGCTGGCACGTTCGCCGAACGCGCGCAGCGCATCCGCGAGATCGTGGCGCAGGCCGCGTGGGCGCCGCTCGTGGCGGTCGAGCAGACGCCGGTGGCCGACCGCGAGGCGTTGCAGCGGCGCCTGGCGGCGACGGTGGCGCAGGGTGGCGAGGGCCTGGTCCTGCATCTCGCGAGCGCCGCGCACCGCGCCGGCCGCAGCGACGTCACGATGAAGCTCAAGCCCGAGCTCGACACCGAGGCGGTCGTCGTCGCGCACCGCGCAGGCCACGGTCGGTACACCGGCCAGCTCGGCGCGCTCGAAGTGCGTTCGCCCGACGGCCGACGGTTCCTGATCGGCACCGGCTTCAGCGATGCCCAGCGGCGCGACCCACCCGAGGTCGGCAGTGTCGTGACCTACCGCTACCGCGATCTCACGGCGACCGGCCTGCCGCGCTTCGCGAGCTTCCTGCGCGTGTATCACGCGCTGTGAGGCCGGTCACACCGCGTGATCTCGAACAGCGGTGTCGCCGAACACGGCGCGCTGGGCGTCGGTGTCGAGCGCGCGCCAGCGCGTGGTGGCCTTGAGCAGCATGAAGAAGGCGCGCTGGGTCATGGTGTTGCCCGGTGTGCTTGACGGCGCGCGCCGCGATGGCCACACTATGCGAGCTTTTACTCGCATTGCCTACTCGCATTCGGCGCGTGCCGCCCACCCCCGATGAACACCCAGATTTCTCCTCGCAAGGCGCCGCGGCAGTCGCGTTCGCAAGCCACCGTCACGGCCATCCTCGACGCCACGGCTCACATTCTGGTGGAGCGCGGCTTCCCGGCCGTCACGACCAACGCGGTGGCCGAGCGCGCCGGCGTCAGCGTCGGCTCGCTGTACCAGTACTTCCCGAACAAGGCCGCGTTGGTCGCGGCGCTGCACGCACGGCACGGCGAGCAGATGATGGCGGTGATCCAGCGTGCACTGACGAAGGCGATGGACGCCACGCTCGACGACGCGCTCGCCGGCCTCATCGAGGCGACTGTCGAGGCCCACCGCGTCGATGCCGACCTGCACCGCGTGCTCGAGGAACAGCACGACAGCGTCGACAACGAGGCGATGCACCAGGAGTACCTCGACGTGATGGAGGACCGCATCGTCGCGCTGCTCGCGCGCCACCGCGGCCAGATCACGACGCCCGACCTGAAGCTGGCCGCCTTCATGCTGCTGAACGCCGCGCACGGCCTGATCCACGCCGTCGTGCTGCAGCGGCCCAGGGGCGTCTCGCTGAAGCACGCGACGCAGGAGATCGTGTGGATGATGCGCGCCTACCTCACCGCGCCCCGCACCGCATGAGCGACGCCGTGATCCGCGCGACGCGGGCGTGGGTCGAGCACGCCGTCGTCGGCCTGAACCTGTGCCCGTTCGCGAAGGCGCCGCTCGTGAAGGGCCAGATCCGCTTCGTCGTGAACGAGACAGACGACCCGCGCGAGTTGCTCGATGCGCTGTGCGCCGAGTTGGTCGCGTTGAACGAGGCCGACCCGGCGCAGGTCGAGACCACGCTGCTGATTCACCCGAACGTGCTCGGCGACTTTCTCGACTTCAACGACTTTCTTGACGCAGCCGACGCCGCGCTCGCCGAACTCGGCCTCGAAGGCGTGCTGCAGATCGCGAGCTTTCACCCGCAGTACCAGTTCGCCGGCACCGATGCCGACGACGTGGGCAACGCCACCAATCGATCACCGTACCCGACATTGCACCTGCTGCGCGAGGCCAGTCTGGATCGCGCCGTCGAAGCCTTCCCCGAGGCCGATGCGATTTACGAGAACAATGTCCGCACGCTCGAAGCGCTCGGCGCCGACGGCTGGGCCGCGCTGCGCAAGGCTTGGCGGCTTTGATGGAGCACCCGACTCCGCGAGTACACGGAGTCACCCGCCGAGCGGGCCGGGCCTTGCTTGGGGCGGCCCGGCGCCGCGGCCCTGACCCTCGGCGACGATCCGGCCCAGCTGCTTCAGCGCCGCCAGCGTCTGATCCGTGAATGGCGCGCTGCAGCCGACGCGCACGAAGTGGTCGAAGTGGTTCGAGTTCGAGAACAACGCACCGGGCGCGATGCGGATGCCCTGGGCCAGCGCGGTCTCGAACACCGCCTGCCCGGAGCGCTGCCCGGGCAGCTCCACCCACAGCATCATGCTGCCCTCGGGCACGCTCAAGCGCGTGCCCGAGGGCAGTGCGCGGCGATGGCCTCGGCGGTCTCTTCGCGCTGGCGCCGCAGCAGCCGGCGCAAGCGCGCGAGATGGCGGTCGTAGCCGCTGCTGGCCATGAATTCGCCCATGGTGAGCTGCGCCAGCGCCTCGTTCGCGCGGCTTTGCGCATAGCGCAGCATGCGCACACGCGCCTGCCAGCGCCCGCCCGTCATCCAGCCCACGCGCAGCCCCGGCGCGAGCGTCTTGCGCAGCGAGGCGCAGTGGATCACGTTGCCGCTGCGGTCCCATGACTTGAGCGCGCGCAGCGGCGCGTCGTCGCGGCCGAGCACGCTGTAGGTGTCGTCCTCGATCAGCGGCACGTCGTGCTGCTCGCACAGCGCGACGAGGCGGGCCTTGTCGGCATCCGGCATCACGCTGCTCAGCGGGTTCTGGTAATCGGGCACCGCGACAACCGCCTTCACCGCGTGCGTCTGCAACGCGAACGCGAGCGCGTCGACCGACAGGCCGGTCTTCGGGCTCGCCGGCACCTCGAGCGCGCGCAGGCCGAGGCTTTCGAGGACCTGCAGCAGGCCGTAGTACGTGGGCGACTCGACCGCGACCGTGTCGCCCGGCTGCGTGACCGCGCGCAACGCGACGTTGAGCGCCTCGATGCAACCATGCGTGACGACGATGTCGTCGGGCGCCAGGCTCATGCCGGCGTCCAGCGCGCGCCGGGCGATCGCCGCGCGCAGCAATGGGCTGCCTTGCGAGGCGACCGGGCTGACGAGCAGCTGCGGGTCGCGCCGCAGCGCGCGCATCGCGGCGCTGCGCAGGTCGGCGGCCGGGTAGGCCTCGGGCGCGGCGTAGGTCGACGCGAAATCGCTGTGCACCGCGTGGGCCTCGCTCATCGCCACGTAGCGCGAGACGCGGTCGTGGATGCCGACGTACTGCGCCGGGTCGAGCGCACGTTGCACATCGGGCTCGGCCACCGGCGGCATGCGCGCGCGGCGTGGCTGCAGCACGAAGTAGCCGGAGCGCGGGCGCGCTTCGAGCAGACCCTCGTCCTCCAGGCTGCGGCAGGCCTGAAGCGCGGTCGACACGCTGACCTGGTGCAGCCGTGTCAGCGCACGCACCGAGGGCATCGCCGCGCCGGGTGCCAGCGTGCCGGCGCCGATGGCGCCGCGGTAGTGGTGGGCGATGCGTTGGTAGAGCGCTTGCGTGTCCATGCAGGTGCCGATGATGAACGAGCCGGGTGGCGCACACCAGTACAGATGAGCCCGCTGCGCACCGGCACAGCGGCCACGACATGGTTGCTGCGCGGGTCACTGCGCCGCGGGGCTGTGTCTTCCGCCGCCGGGGCGGCGTGTGTATTCTCGATCCCATGCTGCAATTCACCGACATTCAGGCCGCTGCTGCGCGCCTCCGGGGCCATGCCCACCGCACCCCGGTGCTCACCTCGCGCACACTCGATGCGATGCTGGGCGCGCAGGTCTTCATGAAGGCCGAGAGCCTGCAGCGCATGGGTGCGTTCAAGTTCCGCGGCGGCTACAACGCGGTGAACGCGCTGACCGACGCGCAGCGAAGGCGCGGCGTGGTGGCGTTCTCCAGCGGCAACCACGCGCAGGCCGTTGCGCTCGCGGCGCAGCTGCACGGCTGCCACGCGACGATCGTGATGCCGTCCGACGCGCCCGCGCTGAAGCTCGCGGCCACGCGCGGCTACGGCGCCGAAGTCGTGATCTACGACCGCTACACGCAGGACCGCGCGGCGATTGCGAATGCGCTGGTCGCCGAGCGCGGCGCCACGCTGATCCCGCCATATGACTACCTGCCGGTGATGGCCGGGCAGGGCACGGCCGCGCTGGAGCTGATCGAGGACGCGGGCGCGCTCGACGCGCTGATCGTCTGCGCCGGCGGTGGCGGCTTCCTGTCGGGCTGCGCCGTCGCGGCCAAGCACCTGCTGCCGCGCATCCGCGTGCTCGGCGCCGAGCCCGAGCGCGGCGACGACATGCGCCAGTCGCTCAAGGCTGGCCGCATCGTCAGCATCGACGTGCCCCGCACGATCTGCGACGGGCAGCAGACGCAGGCCATCGGCGAGCATCCCTGGGCGGTGATCCGCGAGCTCGTCAGCGACGTGCTGACCGCGACCGACCCTGGCGTGGTCGAGGCGATGCGCTTCGCGTTCGAGCGCATGAAGCTGGTGCTGGAGCCGTCGGGTGCGTGCGCGCTCGCGGCGCTGATGCAGCACCGCGAGCAGTTCAAGGGTCAGCGCGTGGGGATCACGCTGTCGGGCGGCAACATCGGCATCGACCGCTTCGTCGCGCTGATCACCGGCGCCGAGAAGGTCGACTGAAGCCCTCGATCACGTTGACCGCGTTGACGCCGACCTCGGCGACCGCATAGCCGCCCTCGAACACGAACACGGTCGGCAGGCCCGCGGCGGCGAGGTCCTGCCCGATCTGCAGGTAGTCGGCGCTGCGCAGCGTGAAGCCGGAGATCGGGTCGCCCTCGAAGGTGTCGACGCCGAGCGGCACGACCAGCGCCTGGGCGCCGAACGAGCGAATCGCATCGAGACCGGTGTGCAACGCGGCGCGCCACTGCGGGAAGCCGGTGCCGCGTGGCAGCGGCAGATTCAGGTTGAAGCCTTCGCCGGCCCCTTCGCCGCACTCGTCGGCGTGGCCCAGGAAGAACGGGTACTCGGTGCGTGGGTCGCCGTGGATCGACACGGTGAGCACGTCGTCGCGCGCGTAGAAGATGCTCTGCGTGCCGTTGCCGTGGTGGTAGTCGATGTCGAGCGCCGCGACGCGCGCAGCGCCGCCATCGCGCAAGGCCTGCGCGGCGATCGCGGCGTTGTTCAGGAAGCAGTAGCCGCCGAAGAAATCGGCGCCGGCGTGGTGGCCGGGCGGGCGCGACAGCGCGAACGCGCTGCGCACCGTGCCGTTCGCGACCTCGCGTGCGGCTGTCAGCGCGCAGGCGGCGCCGGCCCGCGCGGCGACCCAGCTGCCAGCGGTCAGCGGCGTGCCGGCGTCGAACGAGAACAGGCCCATGCGTGCGGCGAAGTTGTCGGGCAGCACGTCGCGGCGCATGCCGGGCGCTGGCCACACGGAAGGCAGCGCGTCGTGCTGTGCGTTCGCCGGGTCGAGGGCAAGCCATTCGTCCCAGGCGTGCGCAATGAAGTCGAGGTAGCGCGGCGTGTGCAGGCGGGCGAGGGCGTCGTCGAGGCCGGCGAGGTCGGCGTCCGGTGTGCGCAGCGGGCCGATCGCGCGGCGCTGGAGTTCGGCGAGCACGTGATCCAGGCGAAGCGCGGTTTCGTGGCAGGGGACGAGGCGGCCGCGAAACATCTCGTGGCTGCCCTGGTGCAGGCGGTGGAGCGGGTTGTGAACCGTCAGCACGTGCTCAGCGCGGTGCAGGCGCCGCGGCTTCGGTCACGAAGCCGATGCGCGTCAGGCCCGCCTTCTGCACCACGCCGATCACCTCGGCGACGCGCCCGTAGGGCACGCCCTTGTCGGCGCGCAGTTGGACCTCGGTGCGCGGGTTCTTGCGCGCGGCATCCGCCACACGCGCGGCGAACACCGGCGGTTCGACGACCTCGTCGCCGAAGAACAGGCGGCCCTGCGGGTCGAGCGCGACGCTGATGAACTGTGGTGCGTCGTTCGGCTGCGCACCCTCGGTCTTGGGCAGGTCGAGCTTGAGGCTCGACGTCATCAGCGGCGCGGTGATCATGAAGATCACCAGCAGCACCAGCATCACGTCGATCAGCGGCGTCATGTTGATGTCGCTCATCGGCGCCGGGCCGCTCGCGCGTTCGAGGCGTCCGAAGGCCATGGCTCAGGTGCCGCCGGGCCGCCCCAAGGCGGCTGAGCGCCCCCTTGGGGGGCAGGAGCGAAGTGACGCGGGGGCCGTCATCAGGCGGGCTTCGATGCGTCCATGATCATCTCGCGCAGGTCGTGCGCGAAGCCTTCGAGCTCGGCCTCGCACGAGCCGACCATCTTGCCGAACACGTTGTAGGCGAGCACCGCGGGGATCGCGACGGCGAGGCCCGCGGCCGTCATCACGAGCGCCTCACCGACCGGGCCGGCCACGCGCTCGATCGTCATCGAGCCGGCGGCCGAGATGCCGAGCAGTGCGTGGTAGATGCCCCAGACCGTGCCGAACAGGCCGATGAACGGCGCCGTGCTGCCGATCGACGCGAGCAGCACCTGGCCGAACTGCAGTTGCGCGAGCACGCCGTGCAGCGCATCACGCAAGCGGCGTGTGAGCTGCGAGTCGGTGTGGCCCTTCGCTTCGAGCGTGCCGCCCGGCGGCGTGGCCATCGCGGCGGCGAGCAGCGGCGTGAGCGCGCGTTCGCGGTCGAACGCGGCGAGCTGCTCGCGGCCGGCGTCCAGCGTGGGTGCGGCCCAGAACGCGCGCACCGCGCGATCGAGGTCGGTGCGCACGCGGCGCAGCAGCCAGCCCTTCCACAGGATCACGACCCAGGCGCTGACCGACATCAACAGCAGCAGTGCCGCGACGGTGCGGATGATCGCGTCGCTCTGGCCCCAGAAGTGTTCGATCCCAGTCATCAGAGGCCCAGCACGTCGTTCATGCCGAACAGGCCGCTGGTGCGCCCGGCGAGGAACCGCGCGGCGCGCAGGCTGCCCTGCGCGTAGCCGGCGCGGCTGTTCGAGCGGTGCGTGATCTCGATGCGCTCGCCGGTGCCGGCGAACATCACCGTGTGGTCGCCGACGATATCGCCGCCGCGCACGGTGGCGAAGCCGATGCTCGACGGGTCGCGCTCGCCGGTCACGCCTTCGCGGGCGTAGACGGCGCAATCCTTCAGGTCACGACCGAGTGCTGCGGCGACGACCTCGCCCATCTTCAGCGCGGTGCCGCTGGGCGCGTCGACCTTGTGGCGGTGGTGCGCCTCGATGATCTCGATGTCGTAGCCCTCGTTGAGCGCACGCGCCGCCATGTCGAGCAGCTTGAACACGACGTTCACGCCGACGCTCATGTTGGGCGCCATCATGATCGCGATGTGCCGGGCGTGCGCGGCGATCTCGGCCTTCTGAGCGTCGCTGAAGCCGGTCGTGCCGATCACCGCGGCGACGCCCAGCTCGCGGCACGCGGCCAGGTGCGCGAGCGTGCCGTCGGGCCGCGTGAAGTCGATCAATACTTGGGCGTTCGTCAGGCCAGCGCGGGTATCGAGGCCGACGTCGAGCTGGCCGGAGAGCGTCAGGTCATCCGCCTCGCCCACGGCGGCGATCAGCATCTGGCCCATGCGGCCTGACGCGCCGGCGACCGCGATGCGGATCGGCGCGGAGGTCATGACTGCCCCTCGGTCGATGAGTACATCGCCCGATCCCCAAGGGCCACGAAGGGGCCCCCTCGCGGTCCTTGGACGAGCCTTGCTCGGGGCGGCCCAGCGCGGCGGCTCATGACTGCGGTTCGAGCGGCGGATAAGGCCGTGTCGGGCCGATCGGTTCGGCTTCGACCACCGCGGGCTTCGGCGGTGCGGGCAGCGCTTTCACCTGCTCGGGCGTGAGCTCCAGCGGTGGCGCGTTGCGCGCGGTCTTGAAGCTGTCGATCGAGGCGACGAATTCGCGCTCGGAGGGCAGGGCGCCGCCGGTGTCGACGCTCTTGAACGCGTCGCCCGTGAAGAGCACGACAACGTGGCGCGACTGGGCCTCGGTGCCCGGCCGGCGGATCGTGAAGACGTAGTCCCAGCGGTCGCCATGGAACACATCGCTCAACAGCGGCGTGCCCAGCACGTCGCGCACCTGGGCGCGGTTCATGCCGGGCTTCAGCATCGCGGCCTGCTCGCTCGTGATCACGTTGCCCTGCACGACCTCGACGCGGTAGGGCGTGACGACGCCGAGAAAGCTGTCGGAGCTTTGCAGCATCGATTGGCAGCCGGCGGTGCCGAGCAGCGTCGCAACCGCTGCGCCCAGCAGCGGCGCACGAAACCTGGAAAGCAAGACCATGATGTGCACGGCAGTGCGCCGTGGGCGCACGCCAACCTCGATATGATCGAGCGATTCTAGCGGCCACGCCCTTACTGAAGCCCTGCCCCATGACGCATGCCGACGAACTCAAGAACAGCGGTCTGAAGGCCACGCTCCCCCGCATCAAGGTGCTGGAGATGTTCGAGAAGACCTCCCAGCGGCACATGAGCGCCGAAGACGTGTTCAAGATGCTCCTGGCCGAAGGCGCCGACGTCGGCCTGGCGACGGTCTACCGCGTGCTGATGCAGTTCGAGCAGGCCGGCATCCTGTCGCGCAATCATTTCGAGAGCGGCAAGGCGGTGTTCGAGCTCAACGAGGGCAAGCACCACGACCATCTGGTGTGCATGGACTGCGGCCGGGTCGAGGAATTCTTCGATGCCGAGATCGAGAAACGCCAGCGCAGCGTGGCGCAATCACGCGGCTTCGAGCTCCAGGAGCACGCACTCGCCCTCTATGCTAGCTGCACCAAGAAGAACTGCGAACACCGAGGCAAGTAGCGAGCGCACGGTCGCCGCGGAGCCGGGCCAGGGCCACGAAGAGGCCCCTGCGTGGCCTAGCCAAGCCGGCCCGGACCCCCTCGGGGGGGTGGCGCGGTACCCCGCGCCCGGGGGCCCCATCATTCAGGCTTGAGCATCGCCTTGGCGTGGCGCTCGATGAACTCTTTGTAGGTGTCGATGCCCCGCAGCTGCAGGATGGTGTTGCGCACTGCGGCCTCGACCAGCACGGCCAGGTTGCGGCCCGCATCGACCGCGATCACCGTCTTGCGAACCGGCACGTCCAGGATGTCCTCGTTCAGCGGCTCGTAGGGCAGGCGCTCGAACTCGCGGTCCATCGTCTCCTTGCGCACCAGGTGGACGATCAGCTTCAGGCGCATCTTCCGGCGCACCGCGGTCTCGCCGAAGATCGCCTTGATGTCGAGCAGGCCGATGCCGCGCACCTCGAGCAGGTTCAGCAGCAGGTCGGGGCAGCGGCCCTCCAGCGCGGTCTGGGATACACGGTAAAGATCGACCGCGTCATCCGCCACGAGCCCATGACCGCGTGAGATCAGCTCCAGCCCGAGTTCGCTCTTGCCCAGCCCGGATTCGCCAGTGATCAGCACGCCCACGCCCAGGATGTCCATGAACACGCCATGGCGCGTCGTGCGCTCGGCGAAGTGCATGCCGAGGTAGCTGCGCACCACGTCGATCACATGGCCGGCGGATTCGTTGGTGGCGAACAGCGGGATGTCGGCACGGTCGCACATCGCGACCAGCTTGTCCGGTGGCGTCTCGTCGTCCGCGACGATCAGCACCGGCGGCTCCAGTGTCACGATGCGCGAGATGCGGCGCTCGGCGACATCGGGGGAGCATTCGTTCAGATAAGCCACCTCGCGGCGGCCGACGATCTGCACGCGGTACGGGTGGATGTAGTTGAGGTAGCCGACCAGGTCGGCGGCCGACTGGGCGTTGCGCACCGCCGCCTCGTCGAAGCGCCGTTCCGGGTGGGCATGCCCGGCGATCCACTCCCACTGCAGGATCGGTCGGTGTTCTTCGAACAGCGCCTCGGCGCTGATGACTGTAGGTTTCATGGTGCCCCCGGTGCGGGGTACCGCACCACCCCCCGAGGAGGTTCGGGCCGGCAGAGGTCCACGCAGTGGGCCGACACGCGGCCCAAGGCGGCCCGGCGCTCGGCCCGCGCCTCACCGACGGGAGTGAGCATCTGTCAAGCGACCGACTTCAGCGGTTGCCAGTTGGCGATCAGCTGGTGCACGACGGCGGCATCGGGCTCCGTCTTCAGCCGCTCGCGCAACTCGCGGTCCGACAGCATCTCGGCGATCTCGGAGAGGATCTCGAGGTGCCGCTGCGTCGCCGCCTCCGGCACCAGCAGGAAGATCAGCAGGCCCACCGGTTCGTCGTCCGGTGCATCGAACGGGATCGGCTGCTGCACGCGCAGCACTGCAGCCAGCGGGTTCTTCAGGCCCTTGATGC
>JBDTVC010000074.1:0-19099 GCA_040007475.1 Burkholderiales bacterium | reverse complement strand
CTCTACCGCGCGAAGTCCTCCGGCCGCAACCGGCTGGTCCTGGCGGAGACTCCTGATCCGCCGACCGAGCAAGGAACGACACCTGCGAGATCGCCGCGCCGATCTGGATCGCGGAGTGCCAATGCGACTTCGGCTCGATGGTCTTCGGGTCGCCGGTGAAGCGGGCGCCGTGTTGTACTCGGTGACGTCCCATGCGACATCACCGTCAGTCCGCTTTGAGGCGCCCAGTTCAAGGACGTGTGTGTCAGGAGTGGGCCGCATTCAGCCATTGGACTGAACCGATGCAGTTTCATTTCAAGCCGTCCGCCACACGCGCCCGAGCGTGACACGCGCCTCGGTGAGGTCATCACCGAACTCGGCGCTCGCGAAGTAGGCCAGTTCGCGCTCGCGCGCCGCGCCGATCGCGTCCGGCGGGTCGCCGGGCTCATGCGTGCCGGGGTGGCAGAACAGCAGGCCACCCTCTGCCGGCAGCGCCTTCAGCCAGCGTCGCATCAGCGCGCCGTAGTCGGGCTCGACGAAGTCGTAGGCGCCGAGCAGCGTCGGGTTGTGCGCGAAAACGCGCTGCCTCAGCGCAACGGCCAGCGCGCGCCCGCCGGTGCGCTCGATCATCCAGCGCTTGAAGCCGGCACCCGGCCCGATCATGCGCCCCGTGCTGCGCAGCGCGGGCAGCGGCTGAATGTGTTCGGCCATGTCGAGGATGGAGTCGCGCAGCCCCGGCAGGTGATGCACATGTTGGTGCCCATCGATGAAGCGCGGCGGCACGCCGACCGCATGGATGAACGCGCGCAGCTGCGCGTGCACCTCGTTGCGCATCTCCGCCTGCGGCAGCCAGTGCACGTGTGCGCGCGCGATCAGCACCGGCAGCGCAGGCAGCGTCGGCCAGCGGCGCGCGAGCCGCGCGCTCAGGGGCTTGCCCTCGGTGAAGTTCAGATGCAGCCCGATGTCGACCGACTCGGGCAGCCCCTGCAGGCGCTTGGCCTGCTCGACCCAGTGCGGGCTGTTGGTGATGCACGAGATCGCGGTGAGCCGCTTCGAGTGCGCGAGCCGCGCGATGCCGGCGCTGATGCCGGGCGACAGCCCGAAGTCGTCCGCGCAGAGCGCCAGCGTCCGGGTCATGCCGCGTTGTCGCCCATCGCCCCGCGCCCCGACTCGCTGCCGATGAGGTAGACCGGCCTCTGCTTGACCTCGTCGAAGATGCGGCCGACGTACTCGCCGACGATGCCGATCGACAGCAGCTGCACGCCGCTGAAGAACATCATCCCGCACACCAGCGTGGCCCAGCCGGGCACGTTGTTCCCGTACGCGAAGTAGTCGACGACGATGTACAGACCGAACGCCATGGCGCACAGCGCGATCACGATGCCCAGCGCACTCCACAGCCGCAGCGGCGCGTTCGTGAACGCGGTGACGCCGGTAAACGCGAGCCCCGCCAGGCGCCGCATCGAGAAACTGCTGGCACCCGCATTGCGCTCGGCCGGCACGTACGGAATGATCACGTTGTGGAACCCGACCCACGCATACAGCCCCTTCATGAAGCGGTTGCGTTCGGGCAGTGACTTGAGCGCGTCGACGACGCGCCGGTCCATCAGCCGGAAGTCGCCCGCGTCGACCGGGATCGGCACCGCCGAGTTGTGGTTCACGAGGCGGTAGAAGATCGAGGTGCCGATGCGCTTGGGCCAGCTTTCGTCGGCCCGCGACGCGCGCGCCGCGCAAACCATGTCGGCGCCGGCGACCCACGCGGCGACCATCTCGGGCACGAGCGACGCGGGGTGCTGCAGGTCGGCATCCATCAGCAGCACGACCTCGCCGGCCGCGCGGTCGATGCCCGCGGTGAGCGCGGCCTCCTTGCCGAAATTGCGTGACAGTCGGATGTAGCGCACGCCCGGCCGCGTCAGCCACGGCGCCATCGTGGCCGGCGTGGCGTCGCGGCTGCCGTCGTCGATGACGAGAATTTCCCAGCGGTCCGACAGCGTGGCGAGCTGCTCGGTCAGGCCGGTCAGCAGCAGGCCGAGGTTGGCGGCCTCGTTGAAGGCCGGCACGACGCAGCTGATCGCGGGGCGGGGTGAGCGCGGGGTGGTGGTCATGGATCGTTGATGAAGCGGCGCCTTGCGACTGTAGCGCGGCCGGCCGCCTTATATTCCGTGCACCCACCCGCCGGCCTCGTCCCATGCCCGAAGCCCTGATCCACGCGTTCTTCGACCCCGCGACCTCGACGGTGACGCACGTCGTCGCGACGTCACGCTCGCGAAGCCTGTGCTGCTGCTGCCGTCGATTCAGATCAACGTGCGCGCCGGCCGCTGGCCCACGGCGGAGTCCAACGGCGTGCGCTACCTGAAGATCCCGCTCAACGCCGTGTGAGCCGGGCGCGCTGGCTCAGGCGGCGCCGGGCCGCCCCAAGCCGGCTGAGCGCCCCCTCGGGGGGCAGGAACAAAGTGACGTGGGGGTCGTCATCTCACTTCTTCAGCAGCTCCTTGACAGCTGCTTCGAGCTGCTGGTCCTGCCCCGCGGCGAGGCGGGCCGCGTCGTTCGGCACGACGATGTCGGGCTCGATCAGCGCCTTCTCCATGAACTCGCCCTTCGCGTCGCGGAAGCCCACCTGCGGGATGCCGAAGAACAGCGTGCTGTCCTGCAGCGTCTCCCACCACACGGCCGTGCCGGTGCCGGCCACCGGCATGCCCAGCAGCTTGCCGATGCCGAGGTAGCGGTAGGTCCACGGGAACAGGTGCGCATCGGAATAGTTGCTCTCGCTGATCAGCACCAGCGAGGGCTTGGTCCACTTGCCGGTGGGCTCCGAGCCGAACACCTGGCCGCGCGGCACGAAGTCCAGGTAGCGGCGCCCGCTGAGCAGCGTGGCCAGCTCGTCGTGCAGGTTGCCGCCGCCGTTGAAGCGGGTGTCGACGATCAACGCCTCCTTGCCGCTGTCGCGGCCGAGGATCTCCGAATACACGTCGCGGTAGCTCTCGTCGTCCATGCCGCGCACGTGCACATAGCCGAGCCGGCCACCGGACAGGCGCTCGACCGCGTCGCGCTCGGTGCGCACCCAGCGCTTGTAGAGCAGCTCGCCCTGATCGGCCAGCGAGATCGGCTTGACGATCTGGCTGAAGCGCTGGCCGGTCGCCGGGTCGAGCACCGCGAGCGCGATGCGCTTGCCGGCCTGGTGGTTGAGCAGCGAGTCGAACTCCACGCCGGGCGCGATCACGACGCCGTCGATCTTCTCGATCACCATGCCCGGCCTGATCGCCGACTTCGCGGCGACCAGCGGGCCGCCCTCGATGATCTCGGCGACCTTGATCCCCGCGCCCGCATACGACTCGTCGAAGAACGCACCGAGCGCGGCGGTGGCGTCGGCGTCCGGGCCACGGGGCCGGTAGCCCGAGCCAGTGTGCGAGACGTTCAGCTCGCCCAGCATCTCGCTGAGGCACTCCGCGAAATCGTGGTTGTCGGTGATGAAGGGCAGGAACTTCTCGTACACCTTGCGATAGCCGGCCCAGTCGACGCCGTTCATGTCCTGCACGTAGAGCTTCTGCAGCGTCTGCCGCCACACGTGCTCGAACATGCGGGCGCGCTCGGCGCTGCGGTCCAGCCGCATCTCGGCGCTGAACTTCACAGGCTCGGGCTTGATGTCGCCGTCGTCCTTCGGGATCTTGAACTTCTGGATCGCCCCGTCGGCCAGCATGAAGCCGGTCTCGCCCTTGGCATCGAGCAGCAGATCGACGGGCTGGCCCCCGCCGGGGTGCTCCTTGCCGGCCGGGAAGCCGGCGACCCGCTTCAGCTCCTTCTTGCGCATCCGGTTGATCCAGAGCTCGTAGCTGTCGGCGGTCTTCATGATGAAGAGCAGCGTTTCACCGTCGGGCGTCATCGCCATCGCGCGCACATCCCCGGAGTTCGGTGTCAGGCGGGCGACGCGGTCTTCGAGGTTGCCGAATTCGATCTTGACCGGCGCGGGCAGCTTCGCGGGTTCGTCTTTCGGGGCCTCCTTCGTGCCTGGCTTCTTCGCGCTCTCCTTGGCCTTGTCCTTCTCCTTCTGGTCCTCGTCCTCCTGCTTCTTCAGCAGCGCGAACTCGCCCTTGTCGAGGTTGAAGCGGTCGAACGCCTCGCGCGTGAAGAACATGCCGAAGACGTCCTGCTGCGACGAACCGCTGGTACCGTGCAGCCCCATCCGGTCGCTGACCCACATCATCGCGCGACCGGCGTCGGTCCAGATCGGGCGCGCATCGTCATAGCCGCTGTGCGTGAGGTTCACGAGCGGGCCCTTACCCTGCGCATCGATCAGCCCGACCTCGCTGCTCCAGCGGTTGCGGTCGACGAAGTTCACGAGCAGCGAGCGGCCGTCCGGTGACCAGTCGAACCACTGGTCGCCGTCGGCGTACGAGTAGTTCAGCTCGCCCGGCAGCACCATCCGCGTCTGGCCGCTGGCCAGGTTGAGCACCTTCACGGTCGTGCGGTCTTCGAGATAGGCCACCTCCTTGCCGTCGGGCGAGTAGCGCGGCTGGAAGTTCTCGTGGCCGTTCTTCAAGAGCGTCTTGATCTGCACCTGCGTCGCGCTGAAGAAGTACGGCGACTCCTTCTTGCCGCCGGGCATGCTCGCCTCGTACAGGTTCCAGGTGCCGTCGCGCTCGCCGGCGAACACGAGCCGGCGCCCGTCGGGGCTGAAGCCGACCGAGCGCTCCTGCGCCGGCGTGTCGGTGATGCGCCGCGTGTCGCCGAACTCCGTCGACGCAACGAAGATCTCGCCGCGCACGACGAAGGCGATCTCCTGGCCGTCGGGGCTGGGGGCGATCTCGGTCGCGCCCTGGCTCAGGTGCGTGGTCTCGATCCGCCCGACGCGCGTGTCGGCCGTGATCTGCACGGCCACCTTCTTCGGCTCGCCGGTGTCGCCCGCCATGCTGTAGAGCTCGCCGTCATAGCCGAAGCTCAGCGTGCCGTTGTTCGCGACGCTCAGGAAGCGCACCGGGTTCTTCGTGAAGCGCGTGATCTGCACCGCGGTGTCGGGCCGGCTTAGCGGCATCTTCCAGACGTTGAACGAGCCGCTCTTCTCGCTCAGGTAGTAGACGGATTGCTCGTCGGGCGACCAGACCGGCTCGCGGTCCTCGCCGCCGAAGGTCGTGAGACGGCGGTGCTGGCCGGCCTTCGCATCGAAGAGCCAGATGTCGTGCGCAACGGGCGAGACATGGTGCTTGCGCCAGGGGCTCTCGTAGCCCTTCCAGTCCTCGTACAGCATCCGGCTGCCGCTCTTGTCGAAGCGCGCCGCCATCGCCGGCGTGGTCAGGATCTGCACCGGGCGGCGGCCGGCCTCGATCGAGACCTTGTAGAGCTCGCTGACCGCGCGGCTCGGGAACTGCGCGTTCGTGCGCGCATCCATGCGCTGCGCCGAGAACAGGACCTCGCGGCCATCCGGCGTGAAGCTCAGCGGCAGCTCGGCGGCCGAGTGCGTCGTCAACCGGCGCGAGGGTCCGCCGTCGGCCGCGACGACGAACACGTCGAAGTTGCCGTAGGTGTCCGAGGCGTAGGCGATGTTGCGGCCGTCTGGTGACCAGACCGGCTGGAAGCTGTGGTGCCCGTTGCTCACGAGCAGCCGGGCCGCGCCACCGCTCGCCGGCACGATGAACAGATTGCCCTGGAACGCGAACGCGATCTGCTGGCCGTCGGGCGAGATCGACGAGTAGCGCAGCCACAGCGGGTTGTTCAGCGGCCCGAGCGGTGGGGCCGTCTGCGCCGACGCCGAGAAGGCCAGGAGGATGGTCAACGCCGCGAGGCCGCGGTGGATCGCTCGAAGGTTCATGGGAGCAGGCGTGGAGTGGCCGGCTTGGCCGAGCCCGCGAATATGCCTGATTGCCACCTGCGGCGCGCTGCCGCTGCGACGAACTGCGCGCTTCGATGGACGAAGCGCTCGCGCTGGCCGCCGTGCCTTCGAAACGTCAGCCGCGAAGCGGTGTCAGGTGCCTTCCCAGACGACGCGCCGACGCGCCTCGCTCCACTGCGCGAGGCGCGGCCCGTACACCTCTTCGATGCGGTTGCGCTTGACCTTGAAGGTGGGCGTGATGAAGCCGTTGTCGACCGTCCACGCGTCCTTCACGACGACCAGGCAATCGAGCTGCTCGTGCGGATCGAGCCGTGCGTTGATGGCGTCGAGGTGCGCGGTCAGCGACACCTCCATTGCGGCGCGCCCGCCGTTGTCCTGCGCGCGCTGCGCGGCTTCGGCGTTCAGCATCACGATGCCCAGCGGCTGGCCGAGGTTGGCGCCGGTGACCACGCAGGCCTCGACCACGCCGTTCATCACCAGCTTGTCCTCGATCGGGGCAGGCGCCACGTACTTGCCCTTGCTGGTCTTGAACAAGTCCTTCACGCGACCGGTGATGCGCAGGTTGCCGCCGGCATCGAGCTGGCCCTTGTCGCCGGTGCGCAGCCAGCCGTCCTCGGTGAACGCCTCGCGCGTCAGCGCCGGCTCCTTGTAGTAGCCGAGCATCAGGCCCGGGCTCTTCATCTGGATCTCGCCGCTGGCCGGGTCGAGGCGGCTCTGCACACCGTCGTAGGGCAGGCCCACCGTGCCCGGCCGCTGCACGCCGGGCAGCGTGGCGTGCGAGACGCCGCAGTTCTCGGTCATGCCGTAGACCTCGACGATCGGCAGGCCCAGGGCCTCGTACCAGGCGAGCAGCTCGGGCGGCATCGGCGCCGCGCCGCCGGCCGGCAGCGCGCAGGCGTCCAGGCCGAGGGCGGTGCGGATCTTCCTCGCGACGATGCCGCGCAGGATCGGGATCTTCAGCAAGCGCGCGAGCTTGGCCGCCGGCATCTTCGAGTGCACGCCCTGCTGGAACTTGACCCACAGCCGCGGCACCGAGAAGAACGCGGTCGGCCGCGCGCGCTGCAGATCGGCGGTGAAGGTCTCCAGGCTCTCGGCGAAGAACACGTGCATCGAGGTCGCGAGCAGCCCGTGCTCGACCAGCGTGCGCTCGGCCACGTGCGCCAGCGGCAGGTAGCTCAGCATGCGCGTGTCGCCGTTCAGCGAGACGCGCCTGAGCGCACTCTCGATCGACCACGCGAAGGTCGCGAAGCTGTGCATCACGCCCTTGGGCATGCCGGTCGTGCCGGAGGTGTACATGATGGTCGCGAGCTCGCCGCCGCTGCGTACCGGCTGGCCCGGGAGCGGCGCGGTCGCCTTGACCACGTCTTCCCAGCGCGTGAAGTCATTCGGTGGCGACAGCGGCGTGGCGATGCACGGCAGGCCGGCGGGCACGCCGGGTTTCATCGCGTCCCAGCCGTCGAGCTTGCCGACGAACAGCAGCTGCGCCTCGCTGTGCTCGAGGATCTGGCGGATCGTGCCGGCGGCCAGCGTCGGGTACAGCGGCACCGAGACGAAGCCGGCCATCCAGATCGCGAAGTCGCACATCAGCCAGTGCGCACAGTTCTTCGACAGGATCGCGATGCGGCTACCGGGTTCGAAGCCGAGGCCCTGCAGATGCGCGGCCATGCGGCGGGTCTCGTCCATCAGCTGCGCCCAGTTGTAGTCGCGCACCGCGCCGCCACCGAGCGGCTGGGTCAGGACGACCTGGTTCGGCGCGGTCGCCTCCCAGTGGTAGAGGCGCTGCAGCGCGAGGACATCGGCGGAGACGGGTGGGGTTTGGGTGGTGGGCATCGGAACCTGATTTCGTGGCATCGCGGGCGACCGGCCCGCGGGTTGGCGCCTGCACGGTAGAGCATTCACGCCCGCGCTCCAAGGTCGGGACAACCCGGGGACGCGGGGCGGCGAAAATCCAGCCCCATGAAATACGCTGTCGTCCGTCTGCTGGTTGCATTGTTGTTCGTGATCCCGGCCTTCGTCGCCGAGGTGATGGTGCCGCGCTTCGTACGCGGGACCGCCGGGCCGACGATCGCTGCCTGTCTGTCCGCGCTGGCCGCCTGCGTTCTGGGCTGGGCCACTTACGCGGCCTACGTGAAGCTCGTCGAACGCCGCCCGCTCGCCGAGTTCGGCCGGTCCGGCGCGTTGAAGGAGTTGGCCGCCGGGTTGGCGCTCGGTGCGGCATTGTTCAGCACAAGCATCGGGATCCTCGCCGCGCTCGGCCTGTACCGCATCCAGGGCGTGCGCGACCTGTCGGTGCTGGTCGTGCCGCTGGCGATGTCGGTCGGCGCGGGTGCCATCGAGGAGATTCTGTTCCGTGGCGTGATCTTCCGCATCATCGAGAGCTCGCTCGGCACCTGGATCGCGCTGCTGATCTCGGCGGTGTTGTTCGGGCTGGTGCATCTGGCGAACCCGGTCAAGTCGATGCTGGGGGCACTGGCCATCATCTTCGAGGCCGGCGTGATGCTCGCCGGCGCCTACCTGCTGACGCGGCGGCTGTGGCTGCCGATCGGCATCCACATCGGCTGGAACTTCACGCAGGGCGGCATCTTCAGCGTGCCGGTGTCGGGCTTCGCGACCAAGGGCTTGTTCGACGGCACCGTCACCGGACCCGAATGGCTCTCGGGTGGGCGCTTCGGCGTCGAGGCCTCGGTGGTCGCGGTCGTGGTGTGCGTGGCGTTCGCGCTGGTGCTGCTCGATCGCGCCGCGAAGCGCGGCCACTTCATCGCGCCGCGCTGGCGGCGCGATGCGGGCCCGTCTACTGCGCGTTGACCGGTGACTTCGGGTCGAGCAGCAGGGCCATGAGGTCGCGGATCTGCGCCGGGGTGAGCACGCCGGCGTGGCCGAAGCGCGGCATGTTGGAGCAGGCGGTGGTGGCCTTCGCGTTCCAGATCTTGCCCCAGGTGTACTTGACGATCTCGGCGGACGCCGGTGCCGCCGGGTCCGCCACGCCGCGCAGCTTGCCGTACTGGTACAGGCTCGGGCCGATCGTGCCGTACGAGATCTCGGCCTTGCTGATCTGGTGGCAGTTGTAGCAGTTGCCGCCGGCGGGCACGCCTGCCGGGTCGGTCCAGGTCATGCCGCGGCCGTTCTGTGCGAGCTTCTCGCCCTCGCGCCAGTCACCGAGGTAGACGCCATCGGCGGGCCACTTCACGGTGGCGAGCTGCGTGGCTGCGAGGCGCCGGGCCTCGCTCTCGGCGGGCGGCGTCTCTGCCGAGCAGGCCTGCTGCAGCTCGTCCTGCGTGAGCCGGTCGAGCTTGGCGATGCCCTGCTCGCGGAACGACGACTTGACGATGCCCTGCGTGAGCTGGTCGAGCTGCTGCGGGCTCGGCGCCGTGGCGCAGCCCGCGAGCAGCACGACTGCGGCGACGTGGATGATCTTCATGGCCTTCATCGCTTGATCGACGGCGCGATCGAGACCGCGCCCTTGCTCTGCACGCCCATGAACGTCGAGAGCGCGATGGTCGCGTCCGACGCATAACCGGGGAACGGAAAGCGCTGCTGGCGATAGCAGTCGTTGAGCCGCCGCTGCATGCCCCACAGCTCGCCGCTGGACACGCGGTACGCCGGCCACGCCGCGAAGCCGACGCCGTCGCCGGGGTTCTTCGTCAGGTTGGGCAGATCCTGCAGCCGGATGCGCTTGCCAGACTCGCCGTGGCACGACGCACATGCGAAGTCGTACGGGCCGCCGCGAAAGTGGAAGATGCGCTTGCCGACCTCGAACATCCGGCGCTCCTCGGCATGGCTTTGCGACAGGTTGAACTTCATGCCCTTGGACTCGGCCGACACATAGGCCACCAGCGCCTCGAGGTTGACCTGCTCGCCGCGCCCGAATGGCGTCGCGGCGACCTCGGCGGCATTGAAGCCCTGCGCCTCCAGGCAGGTCAGCAGGCGCGATTCGAGGTCCTGCACGCGCTGGGTGTCGGCGAAGAAACGCGGCAGTTCGACGAACGCACCCTTCACGATGCCGGCGCCTTTGCCGAGATCGCAAGTCTCGAACGAGAGATTCTTCGGCCCGCGCTTGCGCTTCCACAGCGCCTCGCCCTTGGCCTCCCACAGCTCGGCCGGGTTGCCGTCGGCGAGCAGCGCGCGGTATTGCGCGATGCCGTCGGCGGTGCTGGTCTGGGCCTGCGCCGCGGGCAGCGCGCACAACACGGCCGCGCCGATCAGCAGGGCGCGCACGGTCATACGACCACGGCCTCGTCGGTCCGCGTGTCGCCGCGGCTGTCGGTCCAGCTGATGCTGATCTTGTCGCCGGCCTTCGCGCCCTTGACCGTGAACTGCGTGAACGGGTTCTTCGCGATCGCGGTGCCCCACTGTGCGGTCATCACGGTCTTGCCATTGAGCGCCGCGACCACGTCGGTGATGTGCCATGCGGGCACGGTCTTGCCGGCCGCGTCCTTGCGCAGGCCGGTCTCCATCTCGTGGCTCATCAGCACGCGCACGACGGCGCCGCTGCCTTGGGCCTGGGCGCGAATGCGCATCGGGTCGGACATGTTCTTCTCCTTACTTCAACCTCACCCGGCCATTGCGCTTGCAAGCGCAACGTCGTTCGCCTGGCTCACCCACCGCAGCCACCGAGCGTGACCTTGACGTCCTTCTGCGCATACAGCACCTTGCCGTCGCCCATGATCGCGACGGCGAGCACATTCGAGCTCTGGCCCATCTTGATGCGCGTGGACACGCTGGACTCGACCGCGTCGGTGAATTCGAAGATGCCGGCCAGCGTGGTCGGGTTCTTCTCGACCAGGAAGGCGATGCGCTTCACGCCAGGCAGCGCGGTGCTCACAGCGATCGGCACGACGGCGCCGTTCTCGGCAATGTCGGGGGCGGTGAAGACGATGTCCTTGCTCTCGACCGGCCTCGCGATGCCGAGGCCCTTGATCACCTCGTCGACGGACTTGCCTTCGAACGCGGCCTTGGCATAGGCGCTCTGTGCACGCGCGGGCAGCACGCCGGCGCCGGCCAGCATCAGCGCCACGGCGGCGCTGCGCGTCATCATGTCTCGGCGGGTTTGCATGCGATCAGTTCCTTCGCGGCCCTTGGGGCCAGGACGGAACTGTAGGGCCGAATCAGCGGCCCCGCGGTGGCTCAGGGATATTCCCGGGGCGCGGCCCCGATCAGGCCGCCTGGGCCTGCGCGCGTGCGACGGCCGCCTCGATGTCCTGCTGCACCTTGCGCGCGCCGCGGGTGGCGAGCGTCACGTCGATGCCGGCTTGTGGCGCGACGGCGGCAGCCACCTCGTCGAGCGTGTTCGGGTCCGTCATCAGCGCGTAGGCGAGTGCCGACAGCGCGCACACGCCGCGCCGCGGCAGCTGCATCGGCAGCTCGCGCGTGGCGTTGACGATCACGTGGTAGCGCACGCTGGCGACCGCCGCGGCGTTCAGGCCCCAGCTCTCGCACAGCGCCGCACCGAGCGCGTCGTGGCTGACGCCGAACTCGGCGTGTTCGAGCAGCAGCAGCTCTTCGTCGTCCGCGGCCTCGGCGAGCATCGCGCGGTAGCGCTGGCTCGCGTGGCGGAACAGCACGGCCTTGCCGCACTCCTCGAACAGGCCGGCGGAGTGCGCCGCCCAGGGGTCGACGCCCAGCGCGGTGCCGATGCGGCTCATCAGCAGGCCGCGCACGCTTGCGCGTTCCCATAGCGGCTCGAGCTCCGGCGCGGCGGGGAACACCGCGCGCAGGCCCATCTCGAACGTGACCGCCGCGACCTCGCGCGTGCCCAGGTGCGTGATCGCCTGCTGTACCGACTGGACCCGGCCGCGCAGGCCGTACAGCGACGAATTGACGGCCTTCATCACGGCCGATGCCAGCGCCATGTCGGACGAGATCAGCGCACTCACGGCCTGAAGGTTCACGTCCTCGTCGGCGAGCAGCAGCGACAGCTTGACCAGCGAGTCGGGCTGCGCCGGGATGTCGACGGCGAGCGAGCGGAGTTGGGGATCGACGGGCATGGCGAGAGGCTTCCGGAGGATGCAGCGACGGGTGCGCCTGATCGTAGGCAACGCGCCGAGGCCGGGGTCGGCGCAATAGCGGGGCAAAGCCCGTCCTGTTCGGCGCCACCGTGCGGCCATGCGCTACGCTTGCGGCCCCATGACCACCACCCCCGCCGCCACACCCGCGCAGATCGAGCAGCTCATCGACGACGCCGCCCGTCAGTACACCTCGTCGGTGCAGACGGCGCTGGCCCTGAGCGACCAGGCGCTGGCGGCGCTGGCGACCGTGCCGGCCGGCAGGGTCGCCAGCCCGACGCTGCGCGCCCGCACGCTGCGCACGCGCGGCCTGGCGCTGCACTACGGTGGTCGTCACGCCGAAGGCCTGGCCACGCTCACGCAGGCGCTCGCCGCCGTGCCCGAGGGCGACCTGGCGCAGCAGTCGTCGGTGCTGCGCGCGCTGTCGATCGGCTGCGAGCTGCTCGGCGACCTCGACGACGCGGTGGCGTGGGCGACCCAGTCGCTTGCCGCGGCGCGTGCTCACGGCGGCCCGCGCCTGATCGCCGACGCGTTGCTGTCCCTCGGCGTCAGCTACTCGCATGCCGGCGATGCCGCCGCCGGGCTCGCGCAGTTCGAGCAGGTGCTGAGCCTGTTCGAGACCGAAGGCGACCGCGTGGGCTGCCTGAGCGTGCTCAACAACATGGGCATCAACTGCAAGAACGAAGGCCGCCATGCCGACTCGGCGGCGCATTTCGAGCGCGCGCTCGCCTTGGCCGACGCGCTCGGAGACGCCGCCGCAGGCGCGGTGGTGCGAACCAACTACGGCGAGACGTTGATGCTGATGGGCCGGGACGCCGAAGCCCGCGCGGCCTTCGCCGAGACCATCCCGGGGCTCGCGGCGAGCGGCCACCTCGACGGCGAGATCAACGCACGCGTCAACCACGGCCGGCTGCTGCTCAAGCTGGGCGACACGGCCGC
The DNA here is from genome assembly GCA_040007475.1 of Burkholderiales bacterium. Classification (GTDB taxonomy): domain Bacteria; phylum Pseudomonadota; class Gammaproteobacteria; order Burkholderiales; family Burkholderiaceae_C; genus LMDS01. The sequence continues at coordinate 6,355 of JBDTVC010000074.1, read as the reverse complement.
GGCGCAGGCCGAGCTGGAGCGCGCGCTGCAGTTGTGTGGCGTGACCGCGGGCCGCAATCACGCCGCGCGCGCACACCTGGCGCTGAGCGAGCTGCACAAGCAGCACGGCCGCTTCGAGGAGGCGCTGCGGCACCACGAGGCCTATCACGCGGCCGAGCGGGCGCAGTTCAACGCCGAGTCCGACCGCAAGATCCATTCGCTGCGCGCGCAGCGCGAGGTGGCCGACGCGCGCTTCGAGGCCGAACTGCACCGGCTCAAGCACGTCGAGATCGCCAGCGCCCACGAGGAGCTCAAGGCCTTGCATGCCGCGCTGGTCGCTGCCGACGACGAGAAGAACCGCCTGCTCGCACGTCTGGAGGAGCAGAGCCGCACCGACGCGCTCACCGGCCTGGCCAATCGCCGCGCGCTCGATGAACGCTTGCTCGCCGAGATGGCGCGCTCGCGCCGCACGGCCCAGCCGCTGGCGCTCGCGCTGTGCGACCTCGACTTCTTCAAGCGCGTCAACGACCACTTCGGCCACGCCACCGGCGACGAGGTGCTGCGCCGCGTGGCCACGATCCTGCGCGAGCGCTGCCGCGCGACCGACCTGGTGGCGCGCTACGGCGGCGAGGAGTTCTGCCTCGCCTTCATCGAGACCGACGCCGAATCCGCGAGCCGGACCTGCGAGGCCTTGCGCGCCGCCGTCGCGGCCCACGACTGGGCAAGCGTGCATCCCGAACTCCTGGTGACGTTGTCGATGGGCATCGCCGACGACCCGCACGCGAAGAGCCACGAGCAGCTGCTGGCCAGCGCCGACCACCAGCTCTACCGCGCCAAGCACGAGGGCAAGAACCGGGTCTGCTGGCGCGGCAACGAGCGCGCCGAGGGCGGGCCGGAATGACGAAAGGGCGCCCAGTCAACCTGGGCGCCCTTCGAATTTTTTCGTCGGCCCGAGTGCAGCCTGCGTGTTGTGCACGCCCCCGACCCCTGTCGCGGCGCGCTCGAGATGTCTCCTCGACCCCGTCCTGCGAGGCACCATGAAGGTGCCTGCTGCGAGGGTTGTGACTCTAGGGGCGCAACGCCCCGTTGGCACTAGGGGTTTCCCGACGCGTGGTGCGCGCGCCGACGCGCCATCACAGGGCGGCGGCAGGGACCGACAGCACCACTTTCGTACCCGCGCCGAGGCTGCTGCTCACGCTCACCGCGCCGTCGTGAAGCTCGACGATGCGCTTCACGATCGCCAGGCCCAGCCCCTTGCCACCCTCGCCGGTGGCGGGCGCGACGCTCTGCCGGCTCTGGTAGAAGCGGTCGAACAGGTGCGGTAGATCGGCGTCGGCGATGCCCGCCCCGGTGTCGGTGACGCTGACCTGCACGCGCCCGTCGACGAGCCGCGCCGCCAGCGTGATCACGGCGCCGCGCGGGCAGAACTTCAGGGCGTTGTCGACCAGGTTGGCGACTGCGCGCTCGAACAGCTCGATGTCGAGCGCCGCGAACGGCGGCGCCGAGTCATGCTGCTCCGCACTCAGCGTCACGCCCTGCTGCGCGGCGCGCTCGGCGAAGCGCACGGCGATGTCGTCGAGCAGCTCGGCCGCATCGACGACCTCGGTGTGCAACTTGAATTCGGGCTCATCGAGCTTGGCCAGATCGCCGAGCGACTGCACCAGCCGCGCGGCGTTGCGCGTGTTGCGCAGCGCGATCTCGACCAGCCGCCGATCGTCCGCGCGCGCCGGGTCGTCGGCCCAGCGACCGTCCAGCGTTTCGAGGCATGCGACGGTGGCGGTCAGCGGCGAACGCAGGTCGTGTGACAGGTTGCTCACGCCCTCGCGGCGGAAGTGGTCGAGCCGGCGCAGCTCGTTCCACTGGGTGCGGCAGAGGTCGATCAGCATCACGAACGCACCGGTGAGCTGGCCGAATTCGTCGCGCGTGGTGGCGGGCAGCATCAGCTGCGATGAACCGCCGGGGCCGTCGTCGTCCAGCCCGCGCTTGGACAGCGCGGCCACCGCATCGGTCAGCCGCTGCAGCGGCCGCGTGACCGAGACGATGATCAGCACCGCGGCCAGCGTCGTGAACGTGACGATCGCCAGGATCAGCCCGAGCGCCGGCCGCCCGAAGCTCATGCGCAGTGCGGCCCAGCGACCCTCCGGCAGCTGGCCGGTGTGCAGCACGAGGTAGAGGTAGCCGACGACCGGGTCGACCTTGCTCATCGTCGCGCGCCGCACCGGCTGCACCGCGACGACGGCGTCGGCGTCCATGCGCTCCGGGTCGTCGCCCATCACGTACGCGGCGTCGGGATGGCCGACGGCCTGCAGCACCGGCGCGATCGCCACCTTGCAGTCCGGCGGCAGCTTCGCGTTGCCGCTGGAGGCCAGGACGATGCCGTCCAGGTCGAGCAGGTAGAGCTGCGTGTCCGGCTCGAACAGCACCATGTTGCGCAACCAGGCGCGGAACTTGTCGGGCTCACTCTCCCAGGTCTCGAACAGGTAGTCGTTGTTGGCCGTCACCCGGCTCAGGAAGCCGGTGCCACGCCGGTAGGTGCTCTCGTGCTCGAAGCGCTGGAACGCGTAGACCACCGCGACGATCACCAGCAGCGCCGTGATCAGGCCGGTAGCGAAGACGGTCAGCGCGAGCTTGAAGCGAACCGTCATGCGAGATCGCGCATCTTGTAGCCGGCACCGCGCGCGGTCAGGATGATCTCGGGCCGCATCGGGTCGGCTTCGAGCTTCGCGCGCAGCCGGTTGATGTGCGTCGTCACCGTGTGCTCGTAGCCGTCGTGCGTGTAGCCCCAGACCGCATTCAGCAACTGCGCGCGCGAGAACACATGCCCCGGGTGCGAGGCGAAATGCAGCAGCAGGTCGAACTCGAGCGCGGTGAACTCGATCGCCTCACCGCGGCAGCGCACCTGGCGTTTCGCCGGCAGGATCTCGACCTCGCCGTTGCGGATCAGCGCGCCGCGGCCCGGCGTGCCGAGCTGCGCGGCCGCGAGCAGATCGGCGCGCCGCAGCAGCGCCTTCACCCGCGCGAGCAGCTCGGCCAGCGAGAACGGCTTGGTCAGGTAGTCGTCGGCGCCGAGTTCGAGGCCGAGCACCCGGTCGAGCTCGGTCGACTTGGCGGTGAGCATCAGGATCGGCGTCGCGCTGCCTTTGGCGCGCAGCGCCTTGCAGACCTCCAGCCCGTCCATGCGCGGCATCATCAGGTCGAGGATCAGCAGATCGCTCGGCTGCTGCAGCTGTCGCGCCAGCGCCTGCTCGCCGTCGCCGACTGCCGAGACCTCGTAGCCGGCCGTGCGCAGGTTCATCACCAGCAGGTCGCGGATGTCGGTCTGGTCTTCGGCGATGAGGATGTGCGCGGGCATGCCCGGATTGTCGGTCCAGCGTGGCCACTTCTTACGCCGATGTATTGACGCCGATGTGATCTTCCTGTGAGGTTCGGTGAGGCTGGCGCGAGGTGCGGGAACCAAAGTTCACCCATCGACAACGCCAAGCCAGATCACCATGAACCTCGCCGCCAACATCAACCTGAACGAGATGATCGCGCACCGCAACTACCTGGTGCGCTTCGCCCAGCGCAAGCTGCGCGACCCGCTGATGGCCGAGGACGCGGTGCACGACGTGTTCGAGGCCGTGCTGTCGGGCCGCGCGGTCTTCGCCGGCCGCGCCGCACTGCGTTCGTGGCTCACCGCGGTGCTGAAGAACAAGATCGTCGACTCGGTGCGCCGCAATATCGGCATGGATTCGCTCGACGACGAAGACAACGAAGGCCACGCGGTCCACGCGATGGAGTGCCCGCAGCCGCGCCCCGACGAGATCGCCGAGCAGCAGCAGCTCCTGGCGATCGCACTGCAGCGCATCGAAGCCTTGCCGCCGGGCCTGCGCGACGTGATGCGGCTGCGCGTGCTCGAGGAGCAGAGCACCGCGGACGTGTGCCGCGAGCTGGGCATCAGCGAGGACAACCTGTTCGTGCGGCTGCACCGGGCGCGCAAGCAGCTGCTGAGCTGACCTTAGACTGGGGCCATGCGCCTGCCCGATCTGCTCGCCACTCGCAACGGTCGTCTCGCCGCCTTCTTCCTGCTCTACGTCACCGAAGGGATCCCGCTCGGCTTCACCGCCGTCGCGATCGCGACGCAGATGCGGCGCCAGGGCCTGGGCCCGGCGGCGATCGGCGCGTTCGTCGGCTCGCTCTATCTACCGTGGGCCTTCAAGTGGGCGGTCGGCCCGTTCGTCGACACGCTGAGTTCCGACCGCTTCGGCCGGCGCCGGCTGTGGATCGTGATGATGCAGCTCGGCATGGTCGGCACGCTGCTGCTGGCCATGCCGGTGAACTACACGACCGAGCTCGGCCTGTTCACGTTCATCATCCTCGTGCACAACGCGTTCGCCGCGACGCAGGACGTGGCGATCGACGCCCTCGCCGTCGGCGTGCTGCCCGAGGCCGAGCGCGGCACGGCGAATGGCTTCATGTTCGCCGGAGCGTCCATCGGCCAGGCGATCGGCGGCGCGGGCGTGCTGTTCCTGTCGAACGTGGTGCCGTTCGCGACGAGCTACCTGCTGGTCATCGGCGCGATCCTGTGCGTGACGGTGTTCGTCGTGCTGCCGCTGAAGGAGCCCGCGCGAGCGCCGCAGCCCAAGCCCGAAGGCGGCACCGCCGCGGCGATCGGCCGCGAGCTCGCGGCCTTCACGCGCGACTCGTGGCGAGCGTTCACCGGCTCGCGCCCTGCGCTCGTCGGGGTCGTCGTCGCGTTGCTGCCGGCCGGCGCCTACGCGCTGAGCCTCGCGCTGCAATCGAACCTGGCGGTCGAGCTGGGGCTGGACGACAACCAGATCGGCCAGCTCAACCTCGCGTCGACCGTGATCTTCGCGTTCGCCTGCGTCGCCGGCGGCTGGCTGTCGGACCGCTTCGGGCGGCGCCGCATGCTTGCCCTGTTCATCGTCCTCACCGTGCTGCCGACGCTCTGGCTGGCATGGACGATGTGGCAGGCGCACTGGATCATGCCGGTGGACCTGAAGCAGCCGAACCGGCCGCAGCCCTCGACGCTGCTGCTGCTCACGTTCTGGGCTGCCAGCCTCACGTACAGCGTGTTCCAGGGGCTGTACTACGGCGTGCGCACTGCCCTGTTCATGGACGTGACGACCAAGGCGGTGGCCGCCACGCAGTTCACCGCCTACATGGCGATGTCGAACGTGGCGATCAGCTACACCTCGTGGTGGCAGGGCCACGCGATCGGGCGCTGGGGCTATCCCGTCACGCTCGCGATCGATGCCGCTGTCGGGTTGGTCGTGGTCTTCCTGCTCCCGCTGATGCGGCCGGTGGATCAATCCGCGTCGAGTGCGCCCTTGACCACCTCGGGCGTCAGCGAGGCCGAGCATTCCTTAAGGAACCGGTAGGCGTAGCCGCGCAGGTAGTGGCCGCGCCGCACCGCGATGCGCGTGGTGTTGGGCGGGAACAGGTGCGCGGCATCGAGGCTCCTCAACCCGGTGTCGCGCGCCGGATCGAACGCCATCGACGCGATGATGCCCACACCGAGGCCGACCTCCACGTAGGTCTTGATCACGTCGGCGTCGAGCGCGCTCATCACGACGTCGGGCGCGAGCCCCGCCTCGGCGAAGGTCGCGTCGATGCGCGGCCGGCCGGTATAGCCGGCGTGGTAGGTGATCAGCGGATGTTCGGCAAGCGCCCGCAGTGTCAACGGCGCCGTCAGCGGGTGGCCGTCGGGCACGACGGCAAGGTGGTGCCAGTCATAGAACGGGAAGCTCGCGAAGCTATTCCCGCCATCGAGCGCCTCGGTCGCGATGCCGATGTCGGCATCACCGGAATTGAGGAGCGCGACGATCTCCGCCGGGCTGGCCTGGTGCAGCACCAGGTGCACCTTCGGGTAGGCCTGCTTGAAGCGCCGCACGACCTGCGGCAGCGCGTAGCGCGCCTGCGTGTGCGTGGTCGCGATCGTCAGGCTGCCCTCGTCGCGGTTCGCGAACTGCTCGGCCAGGCGCTTGATATTCTTGGCGTCGATCAGCATGCGCTCGACGATGCCGACCAGTTCCTTGCCCGGTTCGGTGAGGCCCGTCAAGCGCTTTCCCTTGCGCACGAAGAGCTCGATGCCCAGCTCGTCTTCGAGATCGAGGATGTGCTTGCTGACGCCCGACTGCGAGGTGAACAACGCGTTCGCGACCTCGGTCAGGTTGAAGTTGCGCTGCACCGACTCGCGGATGATGCGCAGTTGCTGGAAGTTCATCTCACTTGCTCCATCGCGCTACGCGCGACCTGCGACGCATGAAACCCGGGGGCCGGGCAGGTGACGGCTTGCGGCCCGTTGCTGTCGTTCGTGACTGTTTGCTCTGCGGCGGCTTCGGCGCGTCGCGGCAAGGGCTGCCCGCTGGGCGCT
>JBDTVC010000073.1:0-19145 GCA_040007475.1 Burkholderiales bacterium | reverse complement strand
TGCACAACACGTATGTCGTGAACGACCTGAAGGCCAAGGGCGCGATCTTCATCGAGGATCTGGCCGACGTGCCGCCCGGCGCGACGCTGGTCTTCAGCGCCCATGGCGTGTCGCAGGCCGTGCGCCAGGAGGCGGATGCGCGCGGGTTCAGCGTGTTCGACGCGACCTGCCCGCTGGTCACCAAGGTGCACGTCGAGGTCGCCAAGCTGCACAAGGAGGGTTACGACTTCATCATGATCGGCCACAAGGGTCACCCCGAGGTCGAGGGCACGATGGGGCAGCTGACCGAAGGCATCTACCTGGTCGAGGACGTGGCCGACGTCGACAGCGTGCGGGTCGTGCAGAGCGAGAAGCTCGCGGTGGTGACGCAGACCACGCTCTCGGTCGACGACGCGGCGGAGATCCTGCGCGCGGTGAAGCGGCGCTTCCCGAGCGTGCGCGAACCCAAGCAACAGGACATCTGCTACGCCACGCAGAACCGGCAGGACGCCGTCAAGGTGCTCGCGCCGACGGTGGATGTGGTGATCGTCGTCGGCAGCCCGACCAGCTCCAACAGCAATCGCCTGCGCGAACTCGCGCAGCGCCTGGGCACCGAGGCCTACATGGTCGACACGCCCGAAGACCTGAAGGCCGAGTGGCTGCACGGCAAGAGCCGCGTCGGCCTGACCGCGGGCGCGTCGGCGCCGGACATCCTCGTGCAGCAGGTGATCGAGCGGCTGCGCGCGCTGGGCGCGGTGTCGGTGCGCAAACTGGCGGGCGTGCAGGAGACGACGCACTTTCCGCTGCCCATGGGCCTGGGCGACAAGGCGATGGGCCGGGCGCCCAAGCGCTGAACCCGGCGTTGGCCCGGGTCAGCGCGGCGGGCGGGGGTGGAAGGTGACCACCTGTTCAGGCTTCGGCGCGGTCTTGGCGGGCGCGTGATCGCAGCCGTCGCAGCCGCAACCCGCGCTCGTGGTGGCGGCACGGCGCAACGGCAGTGCGAGCGCATTCGGCAGCGGCAGCTGCAGCAGAGAGACGGCGATCGCGCGGCGCGCGGCGGCGGGCATCAGCGTCCAGGCCGCATAGACCGAACAGGCCGAGACCAGCAACACAACGATCAGGACTTGCATGTTTGAGCCTCCTGGTTCAGCCTGAGACGGCCAGAGTCACGCGATAGGTGATGAACGCGGCCACGTAGGCCAGCACGAACAGGTACGCCGCCATCAGGATCGGATAGCGCCACGAGTTCGTCTCGCGCTTCACGACGGCAAGCGTCGAGATGCACTGCGGCGCGAACACGTACCACGCGAGCAGCGAATACGCGGTCGCGAGCGACCAGCCCTTGGCGATGACCGGCGACAGCGCATCGGCCACCTCGCTCCCGGCCGCCGACATCGAGTACACCGTGCCGAGCGCGCCGACCGCGACCTCGCGCGCGGCGAGCCCCGGCACCAGAGCGATCGAGATCTGCCAGTTGAAGCCGATCGGCGCGAACACATGCTGCAGCGCCTGGCCGAGCCAGCCGGCGATGCTGTACTGGATCGCCGGGCCGGTCGCTCCGTCGGGGGGCGCGGGGTAGCTGGAGAGGAACCACAGGATCACCATCAGCGCGAAGATGATGCCGCCGACGCGCGCGAGGAAGATGTGCGCGCGCTCCCACAGGCCGAGCGCCAGGTTGCGTGCACTGGGCATGCGGTAGGGCGGCAGCTCCAGCATCAGCGGCTGGTAGCGGCTCTTGTTCCAGACGCGCTTGAAGACCCACGCGACGGCCATCGCCGACGCGACACCGGCCACGTACAGGCCGAACAGCGTGAGCCCGCGCAGGTTGAAGCCGCCGACGCTGCGATCGGGGACGAACGCGCCGATCAGCAGCGCGTACACCGGCAGCCGCGCCGAGCAGGTCATCAGCGGCGCGATCATGATCGTGGCGAGCCGGTCCTTCCAGTTCGCGATCGTGCGCGTGGCCATGATGCCCGGGATCGCGCACGCGAAGCTCGACAGCAGCGGGATGAAGGCACGGCCCGACAGGCCGACCTTGCCCATCAGGTTGTCGAGCAGGAACGCCGCGCGGGGCAGGTAGCCCGAGTCCTCGAGCACGAGGATGAAGAAGAACAGGATCAGGATCTGCGGCAGGAACACGATCACGCTGCCCGCACCGGCGATCACGCCGTCGACCAGCAGGCTGCGCAGCGGGCCCTCGGCCATGTGCGTGGTGGTCCACGCGCCGAGGCCGGCCATCACGGCCTTGATCGCGTCCATCGGCACGTTGGCCCACGAGAACACGGCCTGGAAGATCAGGAACAGCACGACGGCCAGGATCACCAGGCCCCACACCGGGTGCATCACGACCGCGTCGAGCCGGTGGTGGAAGCGCTTGGCGTTGGCCGTGTCGGGCGCGACCGCGGGCTCGACCAGCGCGAGGATGCGGCGCACCTCCTGCTGCAGCTCTGCCGCCGTGCCGGGTGCGGGCCGGGGCGACGCGACGGCCGTGTTTGTCGACTGCTGCTCCATCAACGCGAGCAACTGCGCGTGACCATCGTGCTTGACGGCCACGGTCTCGACGACGGGGCAGCCGAGTTCGGCGCTCAGGCGTGCCACGTCGATCACGAGGCCTTGCGCGCGCGCCACGTCGGCCATGTTCAACGCCACCATCACCGGCAGCCCTCGGCGACGCAGTTCGAGCACCAGGCGCAGGTTCATGCGCAGGTTGGTGGCATCGACGACGGCGATGATCGCGTCCGGTGCATCCTCGCCAGTGCGCCGGCCTTCGATGACGTCGAGCGTGACCTGCTCGTCGGGCGTGGCCGGCGTCAGGCTGTAGGCGCCGGGGAGGTCGATCACCGACACGCTGCGGCCATTGCGCAGCCGCGTCGTGCCGACCTTGCGCTCGACCGTCACGCCCGCGTAATTGGCGACTTTCTGGCGCGCGCCGGTGAGCAGGTTGAACAGGGCCGTCTTGCCGCAGTTCGGGTTGCCGACGAGCGCGACGCTCCAGGTCATGACGGAACCACCTCGATGCACTGCGCTTCGAGCAGCCGCAGCCCGAACATCGTGTCGCCGATCAGCACCGCGAGCGGCTCGCGGCCGCCGGGGCCGCGGCGCAGCAACTGCACCGGCTCGCCCGGGATGAAGCCGAGCTCGCCCAGGCGGCGCAGGGCGCCTTCGTCCAGCTCGCTGGACGCCGCGACCACACGCGCCACGGTCGCGTGGGCGCCGTTGGGGAGTTCGTTCAGCATCATGAGGAGGGGTTCAGGCAACGCCGGCAGGTGCACATGCGAATGAGATTGTCTCTCATTTGAAGCCTCGCTCGTGGGGCCGGACCTTGACCCTGCTCAAGGAAATGTCACGCGCCGCGCCGATGCAACGCCAGTGCGCCGGCCATCCCGACGCTGATTGCCGCATGCTGGCGGCGGCTCAGGCGCCAGCCGTGCGGCAAATGCGCCGCGGCGACGACGCCGAGCATGAACAGCCCGGCGAACCCGGCCATGCCGTGCGTCCGCAGCGTCCAGGCTTCGAGTGGATGGGGCAGTTCGCCGGCGCCCGCGCCGACGAGGTAGTGCAGCGCCAGCCAGGCCAGCCCCGTGGTCAGCAGCAGCGCGCCGACCGCATAGATGCTCAGGCGATGCCAGCCCGCCAAATGGTGCGAGGTGACCTGTGTCGTGTGCAGCGGCGAGCGTGGCATGTGTGCGCCTCAGTGCAGCGGCATCCTTGCGCTGGTACTGCTGCAGCGCGAGCGTGACGAGGTCGAAGGCGTCGTCGGGCCGCGTGAAGATGTCGGCGCCGAAGACGGCCTTGAACGCCTCGGCGTAGGGCGCGCGCGAGCTTGTCGATCACGTCGGCCTTGCTCGCGTTGGCCATCTCGAAGGCGGTGAGGAAGGGGCCACCGACCTGGTCCTGCAGCGAGGTCGCGCGACCGTCCCAGAAGAAGCCGCCGGTGGGCGTGCCGTTTGCGGCGAAGTAGAAGGCGGTGTTGAACGCGAGGTAGTTGGTCGACGGAGCGGCGCGTCTAACCTGCAGATTGAGCAGAAGGCCGCCAGGCTGGACGGCGAGTGCGTTCGCCGGTGAGTGCGCGTTCTCCGCGCTGTGGCAGCTCGCGCACGACTGGCGGCCGGAAGCCGAGAGCGACACATCCTCGAAGATCAGTTCGCCGAGGGCAGCTTGCGGCGACAAGGGCATGTCGGTCGGCAGGCGGGCGTCCGATGCCGAACTGCCGCCCCCACCGCAGGCGGTCAGCATCACCGCCACCAGCAACGCCGCAAACGACCTGCGAATCAGCACTCGAACACCCCTATGGACTGGCGCCGGCGAGGGCTATATGGCCGGATTGCTAATGCGAACGATTTGCAATCATAATGCACGCAGACCGGCGCGCCATCGCGTCGGCAGCCAACGCAAGAGGACCGAAATGATTGTTTGCGTGTGCCGCAGGGTGTCGGACAGCCAGATTCGCCAGGCAGCCGCCGAGGGCGCGCACAGCCTCGAGTGCCTGCAGTTCGATCTCGGCGTGGCCACGCAGTGCGGCCGCTGTGCCGACTGCGCGTCGCGGGTGCTATGCGATGCGCGGGGCGCGCAGCACCCGCCCATGCTCGCCGGCATCAACAGAACGGCGCAGACGCACGCGACCTGACGCGGGCCGGCAGCGCGCGCTGCCTACAATCCGCGCTCCACGCACTCAGAAGGGCCGCGACCGCGCGTGCCCGCCGACCATGCTCGACATCAACCTGCTGCGCAAGGACCTGGCGCACGTCATCGCCGGGCTCGAAAAGCGCAAGGCGCCACAGCCGTTTCTCGACATCGATCGTTTCACGGCGCTCGAGTCCGAGCGCAAGACGATCCAGACCCGCACCGAGGAGCTTCAGGCGCAGCGCAACAGCCTGTCCAAGCAGATCGGCCATCTCAAGTCGAAGGGGCAGGACACGTCGGCCGTGATGGCCGAGGTCGGTGGTCTGGGCGACGAGCTGAAGACGTCCGCCGAGCGCCTCGACGTGATCCAGACCGAGTTGTCGGCGATGCTGATGAGCGTGCCCAACGTGCCGCAGGACGGCGTGCCGGTCGGTGCCGACGAGTCGGCCAACGTCGAGGTGCGCCGCTGGGGCACGCCGCGTGCGTTCGACTTCCCGACGCGCGACCATGTCGACCTCGGCGCGCCGCTCGGGCTCGACTTCGACATGGGCGCCAAGCTGTCGGGCGCGCGCTTCACCTTTCTGCGCGGCCCGGTCGCGCGACTGCACCGCGCGCTCGCGCAGTTCATGCTCGATGTGCAGACGCTGCAGCACGGCTACACCGAGTGCTACACACCCTACATCGTCAACCGCGAGATCCTCGAAGGCACCGGCCAGCTGCCCAAGTTCAAGGAGGACATGTTCTGGGTCAGCCGCGGCGGCGACGAGGCGCAGGCCGAGCAGTACCTCATCTCCACGTCTGAGATCTCGCTGACGAACACGGTGCGCGAGCAGGTGCTCGCTGCTGCCGAACTGCCGATCAAGCTCACCGCGCACAGCCCGTGCTTCCGTTCCGAAGCCGGCAGCGCGGGCCGCGACACGCGCGGCATGATTCGCCAGCACCAGTTCGACAAGGTCGAGATGGTGCAGATCGTTCACCCCGAGAAAAGCTACGACGCGCTGGAAGCCATGACCGGCCACGCCGAAGCCATCCTGCAAAAACTCGGCCTGCCGTACCGCGTCATGCTGCTGTGCACCGGCGACATGGGCTTTGGCGCCAGCAAGACCTACGACCTGGAAGTGTGGTTGCCCGCGCAAAACACCTACCGCGAGATCAGCTCGGTGTCCAACTGCGAAGCCTTCCAGGCCAGACGGCTGCAGGCGCGCTTCAAGAATGCGCAAGGCAAGAACGAGTTTGTTCATACGCTCAATGGTTCGGGCCTGGCGGTGGGGCGCACGCTGGTCGCCGTGCTTGAGAACTACCAGCTGGCCGACGGATCGGTGGCCATACCCGAGGTGCTGCAGTCCTATATGGGCGGCATGACCGTTCTTTCGCCCGCCCGGAAATAAACCGCCCGCCAGCCTGCTAGAATTGCGGCTCGACACACAGGAGAGGTGGCAGAGTGGTCGAATGTACCTGACTCGAAATCAGGCGTACCGCAAGGTACCGTGGGTTCGAATCCCACCCTCTCCGCCAAAAAGCTAGGAAAGACGGGCCCTCGGGGCCCGTTTTCGCTTTCTCACTCCGGCGCGCCCGGATGCTCCGGCGCTTCCATCGACGCATACAACTCCGCCGCCTCTTCGGGCGTGATGTCGCTCGACTCGTCGAAGCGCTCGGCCGCGATGGCGGCGGCTTCGTGGCCGACTGTCAGCGGCCTGATTCGGTGCAGGTGCGTCGCGAAGCGCAACAACCAATCGGGTTTCGAAATCATGTGGGACCCCCTCGGTCGCCATCGTAGCGCTTGTCCGGTCTGTGGCGCCGATGCCATCGATTCACACATCTTTACTGCGCAGCCAAGCCGTCTTCACCCCCCACCAACACCATCACGGCATGGGCGATCGGCCCGTTTCAACGGAGAGAGCGATGCGCAATGTGATGGCGGCGGCTGGGCCGCGACAAGGTTCTTCATCCGCGATGAAGCTGCTGGCTTCCGGTGTGCTGGTGATCGCGACGGTGAGCGCCGCTTTCAATGCCAATGCGCAGGGCATGGAAGGGCCGGGTGGTCGCGGGCACGGGATGATGATGTTCGGCGGGTCGCCCGAGCACGTCGGTCGCGGCATCGATCACATGCTCGATGGTCTCGGGGCCACCGACGCGCAGCGCAGCCAGATCAAGCAGATCGCGATGTCTGCGGCGGCCGACCTGAAGGCACAGCGCGAGGCCGGGCGCGCGTTGCACGAGAAGGGCATGCAGATCTTTGCGGCGCCGACGGTCGATGCCGCCGCGGCCGAGGCGGTTCGTCAGCAGATGCTGGCGCAGCACGACCAGGCGAGCAAGCGCATGCTGCAGGCGATGCTCGACGTGAGCAAGGTGCTCACGCCCGAGCAGCGCGCCAAGATGGCCGCGCGCATGAAGGAGCGCCGCGCGACGATGCACGACCGCATGCAGCGCGATCACGCTCCCAGCGCGCCCAAGTGATGCCGGGCCGAAGCATGATCACCCCCGACAGCGGCCTGGCCGCACTGGCACTGCAATCGGCCGTGATGTCAAACTCGCGGCTTGCCCAACCCCACCACGCCATGACCGCGCGACTGCTGCTGATCGACGACGATGCCCGCCTCTCCGCGATGGTGGGCGAATACCTGCGCAACTCGGGCTTCGTGGTCGAGACCGCGGGCTCGCTCGCGGCCGGGCGCGAGCAGCTCGCGCAGGGCAGCTTCGATGCGCTCGTGCTCGACCTGATGCTCCCCGACGGCGACGGGCTGGATCTGTGCCGCGAGCTGCGCTCGGAGGCGCGCCACCGCCAGCTCCCGCTGCTGATGCTCACGGCCCGCGGCGAGCCGATGGACCGCATCGTCGGCCTCGAACTCGGTGCCGACGACTACCTGCCCAAGCCCTTCGAGCCGCGCGAGCTGCTGGCGCGCGTGAAGGCGCTGCTGCGCCGCGCCTCGCCGCAACCTGGGGTCGACGACGTGCTGCGCTTCGGCCGCCTCGAGGTGGATCTGGGCGCACGCGTCGCGCGCCTCGGTGGCACGATCTGCGACCTGACCGGGCATCAGTTCGACCTGCTGGTCGTGCTCGCGCAGAGCCCGGGCCGGGTGCTCTCGCGCGATCACATCATGGATTCGCTGAAGGGCCATCCGCTCGAAGCCTTCGATCGTTCGATCGACGTGCACATCTCGCGCATCCGTGCCGTGATCGAGGACGACCCGAAGCTTCCGCGCCGTGTGCTCACGGTCAGGGGTGCCGGCTACGTCTTCGCGCGCAAGCAGGACGCCGACGCATCTCACGAGTGAACGTGCCGCGGGCATGATGCAGGCATGAAGAGCCTGTACCTGCGCATCTACGTCACCGTCGTGGTGGTGCTGGCGCTGTTTGCCGCAGCGTCGGGCTGGGTGTTCCAGCAGCACCTCGAGCAGGAACGCGTGCGCGCCGATGCGGTGTTCACCGAGCGCATGGGCGCCTGGGCGCTGGTGATCCAGCGGTCGCTGCCGGGGCAGGACACCCCCGCGACCGATCAGGCCGCCGCGCTGCGCGAGTGGTCGCAGCGCCTGCGGCTGCCGCTGGCGCTCGACGGCCCCGACGGCACGCGCATTGCCCAGTCCGAATCGTTCACGCGCCGTGAGGCGGACGGCGTTGCGCGCGGGCAAGCGGTGCTTCTCGAGGACGGCCGCACGCTGTGGATCATGCGCCCGGGCCGCTTGCGGCAGGCGGCCGACGCGGCACGGCGCGGCCTTGGCGAGCCGTTGCCGCCGCCGCGTGCGGGCGTGACCGACTACGGTCCACCGCACGGTGTGCGCCTCGGCAGCCCTGACGACCGGCCGGACTTCACGCCCTTTCTGCCCTTCATGCCGCCTGCGTGGCAGCGAGGTCTGGGCCTCGTGGTCGTGCTGTTGATCCTGTTCATCGCTGTTGCGGCGGGGGCGTATCCGGTCGTGCGTCGGCTGACGCGGCGGCTCGAGTCGCTGAAGCACGGCGTCGAGCGCTTCGGTGCCGGACAACTGAACTACCGCGTCGCGGTGACGGGGCGCGACGAAGTTGCGGCGGTCGCCAGCAGCTTCAACGTCGCCGCCGCGCGGGTGGAGGCGCTGGTGCAGTCGCACCAGTCCTTGCTGGCCAACGCGAGCCATGAACTTCGATCGCCGCTGGCGCGCATGAAGATGGCCGTGTCGATGCTCGAAGATGCATCACCCATGCAGCGTGCGCGCCTCAAGCAGGAGATCGACACCAACGTGGCCGAACTCGACGCGCTGGTCGAAGAGGTGCTGCTCGCCAGCCGGCTCGACGCGGCGCCGACGCCCGAGCGCAACGAGCGTGTCGAGCTGCTTGGCATGGTCGCCGAGGAGGCGGCGCGTGTCGACGCCGCGGTCGACGGCGCCGCCGCGCACGTGATCGGCGAGGATCGCCTGCTGCGGCGCGCGTTGCGCAACCTGCTCGAGAACGCGCGCCGCTACGGTGGCAGCGAGATCGACGCGAGCGTCCAGACACGCGACGGCCAGGCCGTGGTGTGCGTGCGCGACCGCGGCCCGGGCGTGCCCGAGGCGATGCGCGAGCGCATCTTCGAATCGTTCTTTCGCCTGCCCGGCCACGCCGAGCAGGCGGGTGGTGTGGGGCTGGGGCTGAGCCTCGTGAAGCAGATCGCGCAGCGCCATGGCGGCAGCGTGCGCTGCGAGGGCCGCGACGGCGGCGGCAGCTGCTTCGTGCTGACCTTGCCCGCGGTCGCCTGAGTCAGCTCGCGAGCGGCGCGGCCGCGCCTTCGCGCGCACGCTCGGCATACTTGTTGAAGCGCCAGGCCGTGCCATCCATCGTGATGCGCCGCCATGTTGCGCGCTTCTCGCTGGGCGTCATCACGGGCCAGTGCTGGACCTCGTCGAACGTGCGACCGCAGCCCTTGCAGATGTCATCGCCCTGGCTCGTCGAGCAGATCGCGATGCAGGGTGCATCGGGTGTGCTCGCGTACCACGCGAGCCAGGCGTCGCGGGCCTTCGCGGGCATCGTTGCCTCGTCGCACTCGACCTCGTGGTAGTAGACCATCAGCGCATAGACGGTGCCGAGAGCGCGCACCTCGGCACACGCCGTGATGCCGTCGGGTGACGGCGAGCGGTCGCGCCACCAGTTGATGGCGGCCTCGATGTCGGTGATATGCAGCGCGGCCATGGGGAGCGAAGCATAGCGCGGGTGCAAACTTTGATACCCTGCGCGGCATGAGCGATATCGCCGCCACGCCTGATCCTTCCGACCCGTACCGCATTCGCGATGCCGCCGTGCTGGCCGCGCTCTACGGCGAGCCCGGCGAGAGCTCGATTCGCAAGGAGGTGGGCTTTCTGCACCCGCACTACCGCGCGATCGTCGAGGCGGCGCCGTTCGCCGTGCTCGCGACCTGCGGCGCGGAAGGCCTCGACGCGTCGCCGCGCGGAGACGCGCCGGGCTTCGTCACCGTGCAAGACGAGCGCACGCTGCTGCTGCCCGATCGGCGTGGCAACAACCGCATCGACAGCCTGCGCAACGTGATCGAGGATCCCCGTGTCGCGCTGCTGTTCATGGTGCCCGGCGTGAACGAAACGCTGCGCATCAACGGCCGTGCGCATGTGAGCATCGAGCCGGCGCTGCTGGCGCGATTCGCGGTCGACGGGAAGCTGCCGCGCTCCGTGCTCGTGATCGCCATCGAGACCGTGTATTTCCAGTGCTCGCGCGCACTCGTGCGCTCGCGCTTGTGGGACCCCGCCATCCAGCGGCCCCGCAGCAGCCTGCCGTCGCCCGGCACCATTCTGTCGGCATTGACCAGCGCGCAGATCGACGGCGCAGCGTATGACCGCGATCTGCCGGCGCGCGTGAAGACCACCTTGTATTGATCCTGATCGGAGACCCGCGAATGACCATGACTCAGCGCCTGCACGGCGGCCTGGCCCTTGCCGCCGCGCTGCTGGCCGCGTGCTCGACACCCGATGCGCCGAAGGCGCCCGCGCCGCAGGTGATGATCGCCGACGCCGGGCGACGCGCGATCACCGTGACCGGCGAGGTTGCCGGTGCCAACATCACGCTCGAGCGGGCGCAGCCCTTGATCGTGCGCCTGGCGATCAACGTCACGACCGGGCAGGAGTGGTCCGTGGTCGACCTCAAGCCCGGCGTGCTCGCCACGCAGGGGCCCAAATTCGAGCGCGCGCCGCGCAACGTCGGCTCGAGCGAAGGCGAGGGTGCCGTGGTGTGGCAGTTCGCCCCGCAGTCGGCCGGCACGGTCACGTTGAACTTCGAGCTGCGCCGCCCGCGCAGCCTGCAGCCGGCGACGCAGGTCGTCAGCTACCAGGTCGTCGTCAAGTAGAAGCGGCGACGCATGGAGGCTGCCTGATGAGCACCGGACCTTTGCTGCGGCTGGCGACGCGCGACGACGCGTCGATGATCGCGCGGTTGTCGCGCGATCGCATCGAGCAGGGCCTGGGCTGGAGCTGGACGACGCCGCGCGTTCTGCGCAGCATCCGCGACCGCGAGACCAACGTGGTCGTGGCCGCGAACGCCGGCATGCCGCTCGGCTTCGGCATCATGAAGTACCACGACGACGAGGCGCACCTGCTCCTGCTCGCGGTGCACCCGGAGCACGCGCGGCAAGGCATCGGCACGGCATTGATCGATTGGCTGGAGCGCGCCGCGCTGGTGGCCGGGATCGGCAGGGTGATGCTCGAAGCGCGTCTGACGAACGCAGACGCGCGCGCGTTCTACCGGCGGCTCGGGTATCAGGAGATCCAGTCGCTGCCTGGCTACTACCAGGGCCAGGAGGCCTGCGTGCGGCTCGCGAAGGACTTGTGGATCAGCCGGGCGGTGCCCGGCTGACGCGCGCTCAGGCCTGGAGCGCGCCGCCGAGGGCGTTGCGATCCGCGGCGCCGTGGCTCGAATAGACGCCGCCGTCGCGAGGCATCAGTACATCGATCGCGCGGTCCAGTGCGGCCGTGGCGCGAGCGAGCGACTCGCGTTGCGCAGCGACCTGCCCGCCGGCGCTGGCCAGGCGGTGGCGCAGCGCGGGCGGCAGATCGCCACGGCGCGCGGCGCTCGCGAAATGGTGCACGGCATCGGCCAGTGCGCGATGCAGTTCGGTGGCGTGGAGATCGATCCCGGCACTGTCGCGCGCACGCAGTGATTCGCCGAGCGCGCTGAGGCGCGCTTCGACGGTGGACAACGCGGCTTCGAGTTCGACTTGAGGTTGCGGCATGGCAGGGCGGGCCTGGGTTGTTCGAGAAGCCCGTCGCGAGAGGGGCTGAAGGCCCGAGGCCGGCGTCATGCGCCAGCCTCGAACCCAAGAGAGATCCCGAGGCCGGGGATCAGGATTGGACCTTGGCGAGCGCTTCCTTGGCGTTCGCGATCAACTTGTCGGCAATCGCCTCGGGGTCGATCTTGAAGGTGCCGGCCTGGATCGCCTTCGAGATGCGATCGACCTTGGCGGCGTCGAACTCGGGTGTCGAACTGCCCGAGATCAGCGTCGATGCGGCATTCGACAGCTCGATCGTCGCGCTGTCGTCCGCCTTGGCCGGGATCGCGGTGGCGCTGGCGGCGTGGTGGCCGTGGGCCACGGGTGCGCCGTGGGCGGCCGGGGCCGGTGCGGGCTTGTCTGCGGGATTGCCGATCTTCATGGTGCTCTCCAAAGGCCGGGGCGGGGGCTCCAACCATTCAATATGCACGGTGTATCGGCCCCTGTTCGGGCGACTTTAGCGAATTCTTTCAGGGCAGGGGCGAAGTCGTTCACAGCGGAAGCTCCACGCGGTGCTCGCCGATGGGCATCCCGGTCAGCACCCGCCCGCTCTCGGTACGAACCCGGACCGGCTGGCCCTCGATGCCGGGGTTCAGCGCCTGGCCCTCGCCGGCGACGCTGAAGCCGTTGCCCTGGGCCAACACCGTCACCGTCTCGCCGGCGCCGAAGTACTGGCGCGCCTTCAGGTGCGATTGACGCAGACTCTGGCCAGCCTTGAGCCCGCGCGCGAGCGTGCGGCCGACAGCGAGGTCGGCATTCGCCAGCGGCGCTGAGGCGTCTTCGGCCAGATCGACCTCGGCTTGAGTCAGATCTGCAGCCGTCAGGACCGCGCCGGACGCGAGCCCGCTGGTGGCGACCAGGGCAGTGCCGAACACGCGCACGGTGATCGGCAGGTAGACGTTCCACTTCGACGGGCCGGCGGTGCAGCGCAGGCCGATGCGGCTCTTGCCCCACATCCGCATGCCATCGGGCACATAGGGTTCCACATGCTGGCAGGGCGCGAGGCGCAGGCGCGGGTCGATCTGGCCGACGCTCACGTCGATGCGCGGCGCGACGGCCGTGCCGGTCTTCGCGCCGCTCAGCGCGAGCTCGCGCACCTGCTGCGCGAGGCCGCCATCGAGCGCCGTGGCCGGCTCGGCGGGCGCCTGCGCGCCGGCGAGTGGCGCGAGCAGCGTCAGCAGCATGGCGGCGGCAGCACGGCAGAACAGGGCGAGGGCAGCTTGCATGCCATCACTGTAGTGAAGGGCGCCCTCGCGCAGCGCCCCGAACTGGCGGGCAAAGCGCCTTCTATTCGCGCTTATGTTGGCGCGGGCGCTCCACACAATCCCTCACAGTTCCACCCATTGCGAGGGCAGCCATGCTCAACCGACTCACCGACGCGCTCGACTTCCAGGCCCAGGCCCTGACCCTGCGCTCGGAGCGCCAGCGGCTCATCGCCAGCAACATCGCCAACGCCGACACGCCGGGCTACGTGGCCCGCGACATGAACTTCGCGCAGGCGCTGAAGAATGCCACCGGCAACGGGCAGGTCGCGTCGACCCTCGCGGCGAGTCAGCCCGGCCACATCGGTGGCAGCAGCGCCAGCCAAGGGGCGACCTACAGCACGCTGATGTACGCCTCGCCGAGCCAGACCAACCTGGACCGCAACACCGTCGACATGGATCGCGAGCGCGCCAGCTTCGCCGACAACACGGTGAAGTACGAAGCCACGCTGCGCTTCATCGGCGCGCATGTGAAGACCACGCTGTCGGCGATCACCGGCCAGTAAGGGAGCACCTCATGTCGATGATGAACATCTTCAATGTGTCGGGCAGCGCGGCGAGCGCGCAGAGCCAGCGGCTGAACGTTGTCGCCAGCAATCTGGCGAATGCCGACACCGTCGCCGGCCCGGATGGCACCGCTTACAAGGCGCGCCAGGTCACATTCCAGACCCAGCTGATGGGCGCCAACGCGAACGACCCGACGAGCGCCGGCGTGAAGGTCAGCACCATCACCGAGGACCAAACCGCCGGCCGCCGCGTGCACGACCCCAAGCACCCGAGCGCCGATGCCGACGGCTATGTGACGTACAGCAACGTCAACGCGGTCGAGGAGATGGTCAACATGATCTCGGCCTCGCGCTCGTACCAGAACAACGTCGAGGTGATGAACACGGCCAAGAGCCTGATCCTCAAGACGCTGCAACTCGGTCAGTAGACCGCACTGAACCCGAGGCACCTGCATGTCGACCACCATCTCCCCCGCGACGCTGAACAACATCAACGGCACCGGTACCGCTGCCGCGAGCGCCACCGACACCGCGGGCAGCCAGGACCGCTTCCTGAAGCTGCTCGTCACGCAGCTGAAGAACCAGGACCCGCTGAGCCCGATGGACAACGCGCAGCTCACGAGCCAGATCGCGCAGATCAACACCGTGACCGGCATCGCCACGCTCAACACGAGCGTGCAGTCGCTGTCGAGCCAGTTCCTGCAGATGCAGTCGCTGCAGGGCGCGGCGCTCGTCGGCAAGGACGTGATCGTGCCGGGCAACAAGCTCGACTTTGCCAACGGCTCGGGCCAGGGCGGGTTCGAGCTGACGAGTGCAGCCGATGCTGTCAAGGTCGAGGTGATGAGCCCGGCCGGCCGCGTGCTGGACACACTCAACCTCGGCGCGCAGAGCAGCGGCATGCACAGCTTCGACTGGGCCAGCGCGGACTACGACAACACGAGCAACCTCACGTTCCGCGTGACCGCGAGCAGCGGCAGCACCCCGCTCGGCAGCACACCCCTGATGCGCGACAAGGTCGACGCCGTGAGCACCGGCAGCGAGGGGCTGATGCTCGAGCTCGACCGGGCCGGCACGGTGGCATACAGCACCGTCAAGGCCATCAACTGAACGATCCCCACCATCTCGAACTGAAGGAATAGTCATGAGTTTCCAGCAAGGTCTGTCGGGTCTGAATGCGTCGAGCAAGAACCTCGAAGTGATCGGCAACAACGTCGCCAACGCCAACACCGTCGGCGCCAAGGGGTCGCGCGCCGAGTTCGGCGACATGTACGCCGCGGCGATCAGCGGGCGCGGCATCGGCATCGGCGTCAATCTGCAGGCGGTCACGCAGCAGTTCAACCAGGGCAACATCACGACGACGGGCAACTCGCTGGACCTCGCGATCAATGGTGAGGGCTTCTTCGAGGTCAGCAACGGCAAGCAGGTGCTGTACACCCGCAACGGCCAGTTCGAGGCCAACAAGGACGGCTACATCACCAACAGCGCCGGCTTGCAGCTGGTGGGCTACCCGGCGGCCGTCGACGGCACGATCCAGCCCGGCGCCGCATCGCCCCTGCGGCTCCCGACCGGGGGCGTGGCTCCCAACGTCACCGCCAACAACACGATCGAGATGAACCTCGATGCGCGCAAGGCCGTCACGCTGCCGGCGGGCACGCCGCAGATCGATTTCAGCGATGCGAAGACCTACAACGACGCGACCTCGGTCACCATGTTCGACGCCAAGGGCCAGGACGTGGCGCTGACCTACTACTTCCAGAAGTCGGCAACCGACACCTGGAACGTGTACGCCACTGCGAACGGCACCTCGGTCAACGTCGACGGCGCAGGCAATCCGCTGCCGGTCACGACGATCAACTTCCCACCCAACGGGGGAACGCCCGTGTCGCCGGCAGGCGCGGTGGCGGTCACCATACCGAGCACGACCAACGCCGCAGGCGCAACGACGCTGGCGATCCCGAACGTGGCGCTCGACCTGACCAGCGCGACGCAGTTTGGCTCCGCGTTCGGCGTGACCAGCATGTCGCAGGACGGCTACACGGCTGGCCAACTCACCGGCGTAACGATCGAGAAGAGCGGCATCGTGATGGCGACGTACTCGAACGGCCAGTCCAAGCCGGCTGGGCAGCTCGAACTTGCCACCTTCCGCAACATGCAGGGCCTCACGCCGCTGGGCGGCAACCTGTGGGCACGCAGTTTCGATTCGGGGGATCCGACCGTCGGCGCGCCGAGCACCGGCAACCTGGGCGGGCTGCAGGCGGGAGCGCTTGAGGAGTCCAACGTCGACCTCACCGGCGAGCTCGTCAACATGATCACCGCGCAACGCGTCTACCAGGCCAATGCGCAGACGATCAAGACGCAGGACCAGGTGCTGCAGACACTGGTCAATCTGCGCTGATTCCATTCGTCACTGAGGGCTCGCCATGGACCGCATGATCTATCTGTCGATGTCAGGCGCGAAGGCGACGATGCAGCGCCAGGACACGCTCGCGAACAACCTCGCGAACGTGGCCACGCCGGGCTTCCGTGCGGAGCTGCAGGCCTTTCGCGCGGTGCCGGTCGAAGGCAGCGGCGCGAGCACGCGCGTGTTCTCGCTCGAGACGACGACGGGCTACGACGCGACGCCGGGCTCGATCACCAGCACCGGTCGCAACCTCGACGTGGCCGCGAAGGGCAATGCCTGGTTGACCGTGCAGGCGCTCGATGGCACCGAGGCGTACACGCGGGGCGGCTCGCTCGAGGTGTCGAGCGACGGCACACTGACCACGCGCAGCGGCCTGCCCGTGATGGGCGACGGTGGCCCGCTTCAGGTGCCGCCGAACACGGCCGTGAGCATCGGCGCCGACGGCACCGTCAGTGCCAAGGGTGCGGACGGCAAGAACACCTCGATCGGCAAGCTCAAGCTCGTCACGCCCGAGGCGCCGCTCAAGCGCGGCGAGGATGGCCTGTTCCGCGGCGCCGACGGCGACCTCAGTGCCGACGACAAGGCGCGTGTGCAGGATGGCGCGCTCGAAGGCTCGAACGTCAGTGCGGTCGAATCGATGGTCGCCATGATCTCGGCCGCGCGCCAGTTCGAGGCGCAGATGAAGATGATCCAGACCGCGGAAGCGGACGAGAAATCCGCGTCGCAACTGCTGACCGCGAATTGACGCGGGGTCAGCCCTCGCCGCTGGCCATCCCGAGGGCCAGGCCCACGAGGATCATGGCCACCACGAAGCCGACGAGGCCCGCGAACGCCAGGACGTAGGCCTGCTGCGACTTTCCGCTCGCGTCGTACCAGACGACGAGCAGCACGAGACCGAGCGGCAGCGCGAGAGCGTCGATAGGACGCGTTGGATTCGGCTGCGGTACTTCGTCGTGCCCGGGGGTCCTCGCACAATACGCGCTTTGAGCTTGAGGACGAGACGATGAAGACCATCCTGATCACCGGTGCCAGCGCGGGCTTCGGGCACGCGATCGCCGAGCGATTCCTGGCCGACGGCTGGCGCGTGATCGCCTGCGCACGCCGCGCCGAGCCGCTGGCCGAACTGGCCGCCCGGCATCCGGGCCGCGTGTTGGCCGTGACGCTGGACGTGACGGATCGCGCGGCGATCGAGAGCGCGCTGCAGATGCTGCCCGACGACTTCGCGACCGTCGACGCGCTGGTCAACAACGCCGGCCTCGCACTCGGGCTCGCGCCGGCGCAAGCTGCCGACGCCGACGACTGGGACCGGATGATCGCGACCAACTGCTCCGGGCTGGTCCACGTCACGCGCGCGATCCTGCCGCGGCTGGTGGCGCAGGGCCGTGGCACGGTGATCAACATCGGCTCGGTTGCCGGCGAGTTCCCGTACCCGGGCGGCAATGTCTACGGTGCGACCAAGGCCTTCGTGCACCAGTTCACACAGAACCTCAACGCCGACCTGGTCGGCACCGGCGTGCGCGCGACCTGCATCGAACCCGGCCTGTGTGGTGGCACCGAGTTCTCGAACGTGCGCTTCGCGGGTGACGATGATCGGGCGAAGGCCGTGTACGCCGGCACCTTGCCGCTGACGGCGCACGACATCGCCGACACCGTGCACTGGGTCGTCACGCGGCCCGCACACGTCACGATCAACGCGCTCTCGATGATGCCCAACTGCCAGTCGTTCGCTGGCATGACCATCAAGCGCGCCGCGAGCTGACCGACGACGCGCCGCGCGTCAACCTCGCCGCGGCCTCACTGGCGAGGCTCGCCGTCGCGGTTGACCGGTATCGTCTGCCCGGGCGGCGCGCTCATCTGGACGCGGTGTTCGAGGCCTCGGAAGGTGTAGGTCACATCCCAGTACTCCGGCGTCGTGTTCGCCGTCGTCTCGCAGCGGCGGACGTCGCGGTCGTAGGTGCCCGCGCTGTCGCGCCCGACGTTCGCACCGACCGCCGCGCCGGCGACGGCGCCGCCGGCGGTTGCGATGTCCTTGCCTCGCCCACCACCCACCTGGTGGCCGAGCACGCCGCCCAGCAACGCACCCACGACGGCGCCACCGATGTTCGGGCCGCCCCGGTCCGGTTGTGAAATCTGCTGGCGCTCGACCCAGCAGCGCTGGTTCGGCGGTCCGACCACGGCATGCACGGAGGTGACGGGCGCGTCGAATACCCGCTCGTTCGGGCGGCGCCGGTAGTCGTAGGTCGGGGCCGCCAGCGGCTCGGGCGCCTCGTTGTCGTAGTGGCCCCTGCCGCTCACCGCACGCAGCGACGAGATCCGGTTCTCCAGCCCCAGCCCGCGCAGCGAGTCGTAGCTGCCACGTTGCAGGATGACGCAGCGCCCCTGGAAGCGCACGTCCTCGCAGGCCTCCCAGCGACCCCGGTCGACGACCACCGACGAAGCGCGATCGTTGAACCCCTTGCTGTTGAGATTCCAGACCACGCTGTTGGTGGTGAAGGCCCGGCCGCGAAAGCCTTCGCCCTCGTACAGCGTGACCTGGGCCACGGCCTGCGCCGCGACGACGAGGGCGCCGAGGCCGAGCAGTGTCTCGAGCGCGCGGGCGCGGGTGGCTTTCTTCATGGCGCTCACATCACCGGCCGGTCGGTGATGAGACGGAAGGCGAGCACGGCGAGCGCGACCACCAGCAGCAGATGAAGCAGACCCCCGGCGGTGAACGAGGTCACGACCCCGAGAACCCAAAGGACCAGAAGCACGATTGCGATGGTGTAGACCATGTTCATCTCCGGTGGCGCCGAGCGCCGGACCCGGGGACGGGTCGCGCACGCTTGCGCTGCTGCCACGGTAGGGCCGCGCGAAGGGCGCGGGCATCGGTCGGCAGCTTCACTTGGCGTAGGTGGTGTCCGACTCGGGCCTCGAAGCCTGAAGATGACGGGCAGGCACCCGTCTTTTCGAGGCATTCCGGGCGGCCCGGGAACTCCATCATCCGTGGCATTACCGGAGCACCGCCATGATGCGTTCCCTGTGGATTTCCAAGACCGGCATGGAGGCCCAGCAAACCCAGCTGGACACCATCTCGAACAACCTCGCCAATGCGTCGACGAACGGCTACAAGCGTTCGCACGCGGTGTTCGAGGACCTGATGTACCAGAACCTGCGCCAGG
>JBDTVC010000072.1:0-19228 GCA_040007475.1 Burkholderiales bacterium | reverse complement strand
TTCGACGCCGTCGAGGCGGTGTTCAAGGAGGCGGTGGCGACCTTCGGCCCGGTGGACATCGTCGTGTCGGGGGCGGCCGGCAACTTCCCGGCCGCTGCCATCAACCTGTCGGCCAACGCCTTCAAGACAGTGGTCGACATCGACCTCATCGGCAACTTCAACGTACTGCGCGCCAGCTTCGCCCACCTGAACAAGCCCGGTGCCTCGCTGATGTCGATCACTGCGCCGGGCGGCACGCATCCAAGCGTGTTCCAGGTGCATGCCAACGCGGCCAAGGCCGGCATCAACATGACGGTCAAGTGCCTGGCGATGGAATGGGGCCCAGCCGGCGTGCGGGTCAACGCCATCTCGCCGGGGCCGATCGCCGGCACCGTCGGCATGGCCAAGCTGGCCACCCCTGAGCGCGAGCGGCAGATCAAGCAGCGCCTGCCGCTGCGCGACTACGGCGAGCTGCGCGACATCGCCGACACCGCGCTGTTCCTGGCCAGCGATGCGGCGAAGTACATCACCGGCGCCATCATCGACTGCGACGGCGGGCACGGCCTGGGCGATGCCTCGGCCGACGCGCTGTCGGCGCCGCCCGCCCGTTGACGCCAACCGGCAAGCGCGGCCTTGATGTCGGGGTGCTGGTGGCCGAACAGATTGACCCACCAGGAACTGGTGGCGTCCAGATAGCGCCGGCCTTCCGGGTCGAAAAGCCACACACCTTCAGCCCGGGCAACCGGCAACAGCGGCTGGACCTCGTGCTGCTTCAACCGGCGCGGCAGTCTAGTCTCTGACCGTCGGCCGGTTTTCCTGTACCATATTATTTTCTAACAATCGTTAGGTTTGTTCGCCAGCGCCGTCGCTTGATTCGCTCCTGCAGCCTTCGTTTCGATCGATGGCGACGTGGTCATCATCGTCGCCGGCCGACCCTCCGATTCGCATCGAACCAACCCCCACGACGCATGCCTGTCCTGCAGACCCAGATCGACCCCGGCGCAGAGTTCATGACCATCGCGGCGCAAGAGCTGGCGCGCTGCGGCGCCGGCGGCGTGCTGGCGAGTCTCTTGTCGCACAGCATCGGCTGCCCGCCGATCGTCAACGTGGGATCCGAGGCGCTCAAGCGCAAGGTGCTGCCTGCGGTGCTGCGCGGCGAGAAGATCAGCGCCGTTGCCATCACTGAACCGTCGGGCGGGTCGGACGTCGCGAATCTGAAGACCACGGCGCGGCGCGACGGCGATCACTATGTGATCAACGGCTCCAAGACGTTCATCACCTCCGGCATGCGCGCCGACTTCTACACTGTGGCGGTGCGCACCGGGCGGCGCGGGAGCGGGTGGCGTGTCCTTGCTGCCGGCGGGGGTGCCGAGGAAGTGATGCGTGACCTTGCCGCGCGCCAGCTCGGGTTCCACAACGCAGGCCGCATGCCATGAACACCCACCCCGCCGACATCGACACTTGCGACGAAGACTTGCTCGAATCGATGCGAATCGCCTTGCGCTGCGCGCCGCCCTTCGACCGCGAGGGCGAGTTCCCGCGCGGCTGGTGGCAGCACCTGGCGTCCCGCGGTCTGCTCGGAGTGGGTTTCGATGCCGACGGCCGCGCGCCGCGCGCCGACTGGACGGCCATCTCGGCACTGGCGGGATTGATCGCCCGTGAAACGGCGAGCGTGGGCCTGGCACTCGCGTGGCTGATGAACGAAATGCTGGGGCGCTTCGTGATCGCTCCGCACGCCCGCAACGATGCTCAGCGGGCACTGGTGAGGATGATGGCGCGCGGCGCGAAGATCGTTGCGCTCGCCATCTCGGAACCGAATGTCGGTGCCCATCCCAAGCACTTGAGCTGTTTCGCCAGCCGTCGCGATGCCCATTGGCAGCTCGACGGCGAAAAGGCCTTCGTCAGCAACGGCCCGGCCGCCGATGCCGTCGTCGTGCTGGCCGTGACCGGCGAGGCTGGCGGTCGCAAGGTCTTCGATGCCTTCGTCGTCGACACCGATGCGGCTGGCCTGAAGAAGCTGCCGAACAGTCGCCCGGCCGCGTTGCCGCCGCTCGGCCATTGCGCGTTTGCGTTCGACGCCTGCGACGTGGCCCGCGCCGGCCGCCTGCGCACCGATGGCCGCGCTTTCGATTTGATCGCCAAGCCGTTGCGCGCGCTCGAGGACGCATTGCTGGCCGGCGTCATGTGCGGCGCGATGCAGGCCGAGCTGGACGCGCTGGCGTTGTGGCAACGAAGCGCGGCACCGACGCCCGCGACCCTGCGCACCCTCGGCGCGCTGCAGCTCGAGCTCGCGGCGCTGGCGCAACTGGCCGCCGCGTCCGCCTCGCACCTCGACAAGCAGGGTGCAGACGAGCGCCTGGCCGACCTGAACGTCGGCGCACGCCTCATGCTGGAACGCTGGCAAGGCGCCTGCGAAGCATTTGCCGCCCCGCTGGACGATCACAGCCCCAACCTGCTCGAATTGCGACGGGACATCCGTACCGTGCTCGGCATCGCTCGTGGCGTTTGCGAAACGCGTCAACTGTCAGCGGGCACCGGCCTGCTCACCAGGAAAAAACCCGATGAAGTCCCTGCATGACTCCCATTTCGATACCGTTGATGTCGTGCTGTCGCGACTCTCGGACGTCGACTACATCGCCAACCGACAGCTCGCGACCGCGGTCTACCTCGCATTCAACCTCGAGAAGCCGGTGCTGGTCGAAGGCCCGGCCGGGGTCGGCAAGACCGAGCTCGCCAAGAGCATGGCCAGCATCCTGGAAGTGCCGCTGATCCGCCTGCAGTGCTACGAGGGCCTCGACGAATCGAAGGCGCTGTACGAATGGAAGTACGGCAAGCAGCTGCTCTACACGCAGCTGCTGAAGGACAAGCTGGCCGAGATGATGCAGGGCGCGGTCGGCCTTGCGGCATCGATCGAGAAGCTGCATGCGCACGACGACCTGTTCTTCTCCGAGCACTTCCTCGAGCCGCGCCCGCTCTACCAGGCCTTGCACCAGGAACGCGGCTGCGTGCTGCTGATCGACGAAATCGACAAGTCCGATCCCGAGTTCGAGGCTTTCCTGCTCGAGGTTCTGTCGGACTTCCAGGTCTCGGTGCCCGAACTCGGAACGATCGTCGCCAAGATCAAGCCGATGGTCTTCCTGACCAGCAACAACACGCGCGAAATGAGCGACGCCTTGAAGCGCCGCTGCCTGCACCTGCACATCCCATTTCCGGAAGCCAAGGTCGAACGCCAGATCCTGGAACGGCGCGTACCCGGCCTGTCGCAGACGCTGAACCGCGAACTGGTGGCCTTCGTGCAGGCGGTGCGTGCGATCGACTTGAAGAAGCAGCCATCGGTCAGCGAGACCATCGACTGGGCCAAGACCCTGCTGCTGCTGAATGCCGAGCACCTGAACCTCGACCTGGTGCGCGACACCCTCAACGTGTTCCTCAAGTTCGAGCAGGACATCGCCTCGGCCACCGAGCAGCTGCCGGCGCTGCTGGCCCAGGCGCGCAAGGAAGCGGAGTTACCTCTTGCAAGCCACCCTTGAAGACTTCTTCAAGGCGCTGCGCGGCAGCGACCTCGAGATCAGCCTGAACGCGCAGATCGATGCCGCGCGCGCCACCGCGCTGGTGGGCTGGCGTGAACGGGACCTGCTGAAAAGCGCGCTCGGCGCAACGCTGGCCAAGACGCTGCCCGACCGGGCCGTGTTCGACCAGACCTTCGACCGCTTCTTCCGCTTCGACTCCTTCGGCACGCGCAACCCGGCGACGCTGCCGGTCGGTGCAGACCCGGCCAGGCCACCCCAGTCTGACCCGCCGTCGAACGCCGAAGGTGCCGGCGAGGGCAGCGGCGGCCCGGGGGGTTGCCAGGGCAGCGCCGGGCAGGCCTTGTCGCAGCTGCTGCAGTCGGGCGACTCGGCGGCGCTGTCGCGCCGGATGCAGCAGGCCGCGCGCGAGGTTGGCCTGACCGACATCTGGTTCTTCACGCAGAAGGGCTACTACACCCAGAAGATCCAGCAGGCGATGGGGTTGGAACTGCTCGACCGCGAGATCAGCGACGCGCGCCGCCAGACCATGGCGCCCGAGCGGCTGGCCGAGCTGGAGCGAGCCCGCAAGCACCTGTTCAACGAGGTTCGCAACTTCGTCGAGCGAAAGCTCTCGATGTATGGCACCGCGCCCACGCGCGAACTGCACGACGACTTCCTGCAGACGCAGAAGCTGTCGAACATCGACCGTCGCAACTTCGCCCGCATGCACGAGATCGTGCGCAAGATCGCGCGGCGGCTGGCCGAGCGCCACGCGCGCCGCAAGCGCCGCGAACAGCGCGGCCAGCTCGACTTCCGCCGCACGATGCGAGCCAATGCGGCCTATGGCGGCGTGATGTTCGAGACTTTCTGGCGCAGCACGAAGGTTGAGCGCCCCCGCGTGGTGGCGATCTGCGACGTGAGCGGTTCGGTGCGCCAGTACGCGCGCTTCCTGCTGCTGTTCCTGTACAGCCTGGACGAACTGGTCTCGGACGTGCAGTCCTACGCCTTCACGAACCATCTGGTCGATGTCAGCGCGACCTTCGAGTCGCTGCCGGTCGAGCAGGCGGTCGACAGGGTGATGCAGGCGGTGGGCGGCAGCGGCACCGACTACGGCCAGGTGCTGGTGGACATCGACGAGCAGCTGATGCACCGCATCGACCGCCGCACCACGGTGCTGATCCTGGGCGACGCGCGCAACAACCGCGGCGAGGCGCATGCCGAGATCATGAAGACGCTGTACGGGCGAGCGCGGCGGGTGATCTGGCTGAACCCCGAACCGGTGTCGTTCTGGGGCCTCGGCGATTCGGAGATGAAGCGCTACGCGCCCTACTGCCACATTGCGCGCGAATGCAACTCGCTGCGCCACCTGGAGCGCACGCTTGACGAACTGCTGCGCACCGACAGCGCCAGCGCCTGAAGGAACCGCTGTCGTGGTCCGTGCCACCTTGCAACTCCATGCCACCCGGACACCGGCCACGCCGCGGCCCGCGGCCACCGTGCTGTGGCTGCGTGACACCGACGCCGGGCCCGAGGTGCTGATGACGCGGCGCTCGCCGACCGCGAGCTTCCTGCCCGGCGTGTTCGTGTTCCCCGGTGGACGCATCGACGCCGAGGACGCGCAGGCCCACGACCTGGTTCACGGCGCTGCCGGCCACCCACCCGAGCGTCTGACGCCGGCATTGGCCGCGCTGCGCGAGAGCTTCGAGGAACTGGGCGTTCTGCACGCCGTGCGCGACGACGGCTGCTCCTTGACCCCCCAGGACATTGCGGCGTTGCGGCGCGACCAGCCCCTGTACCCGCAATTGCGCGCACAGCGCTTGAAGCTGGCGGCAGCCGAAGTGCGCACGCTGGCACGCTGGACCACCGATCGCGACGTTGGCCCGCGGCGCTTCGACACCGCCTTCCTGATCGCCCGCATGCCCGAAGGTCAGACGGCCGTGGCCGACAACGCCGAACAGTTCGAGCCCGTCTGGCTGCGTGCCGAGGACGCACCGGGACGTCATCAGGACGGCACGCTGCCGCTGATCTTCCCGACCCTGCGCACGCTACGCTGGCTGGCACCGTTTCGCGGCGTCGACGCCGTGCTGCAGGCCTGCGCGAGCGGCCGGCCGCTGTGGGAATCGTGCCCGCGCGGCGCCCTGGTCAACGGTCGGCCACAAAGCTACATGGAGCACGATCTGCCCTTCGGCGAGCTGGAAATGGTCTGCCCCGATGGCCAGCTCGAACATGCCCTCGACTGGCAGCACGAACGCCCGGTGCAGCTGCTGCGCCACCTGTGGCGGCTGACGGCGCCGAACGGCGGCGTGATGACAGGGCCTGGCACGAATAGCTACATCGTCGGCAGCGCGGCCGCTGGCTTCATCGTGATCGACCCCGGCCCGCCCGACGACGAGCACGTGGCGCGCCTGTTCGCGGCGACCGAGGGGAACATCCGGGCCATCCTGTGCACGCACTCGCACCCCGACCATTCGCCCGCAGCCAGGCCGCTGGCGCAACTCTGCGCAGACCGGACCGGCCGGCGCCCGCCCATCCTGGGCATGGCGTCGGCACCGACCGCGTGCGCCCATTCGCTGTTCGTGCCCGATCGCGAACTCGGCGACGGCGAGCGTGTGCATCTTGCCGACCCGGAGCACCCGGTGACGCTGCGCGCGATCCACACGCCGGGCCACGCCGCCAACCACTTGTGCCTGGTCGTCGAAGAAGACGGCCTGCTGTTCTCGGGCGACCACGTTCTCAACGGCAGCACCACGATCATCGACCCGCCGGACGGCAACATGGCGGCCTACCTTGATTCGCTCGACGCGCTGAGCGCGGCCTGCAGCAGCGACGCCATCCGCTTCATCCTGCCCGCGCACGGTCACGTCATGGGCTCGGCCGCAGACACCATCGCCCGGCTCAAGGCGCATCGCCTGGGGCGCGAAGCCAAGGTGATCGCCGCGATGCGCGCGATGCCCGAAGGCGGGCCAGAGGACTGGGTGGCGCTGGCCTACGCCGACACACCGACAAATCTGTGGCCGATGGCGAAGCATTCGCTGTTGGCGCACGTGGAGCGCATCCGGGCGCTGGCCCTGGCTTCTTGAATCGGAATTCGACCTTGAGCGACAAACACCGCCCCCAACATGTGCTCGACGCGTTCTGGCAACGCTGGGGCAACAACAACTAGCGACTGCGCCAGTCGACCATCAATCTGGACATCAGCTACATCGAAGCCGCCAGCGGTGAGCATTTCGAAGCCCGCGGCAAGGTCGTGCGCGCCAGTCGCAGCGTGGCCTTCGCCGAAGGCCAGTTGTTCGACGCGCAAGGCCGCGTCTGCGCCACGGCCAAGGGCATCTGGCGCATCTTCTGGCCGCGTGGCGATGCCTAGCGCAGGCCGCGCGACCGCTTCAAAGACACCGTTCGCATCGGCTGCGCCTCCGGCTTCTGGGGCGACACCGAGTAGGCCGCGGCCTTCTTCGCCGGCCCGGAGTCGGACGCGATCACCGGGCAGACGCTCAGCGTCAACGGCGGTCTGAGCACACCGGGCTGACATCGTCAGGCGCCGCCATGCACGGCCTTCACAGCCGCGCGATCGAGACCACCGGCTGAATTGCGCGGCAAGGTCGCCACAAAGACCACGTGCTTGGGCTTCTTGTAGCGCGCGATGCGCTGGCCGACGAATTCGATCAGCACCTCGGCGGCCAGGGTCTGGCCCGGCTTGAGCACGCACACCGCCTTGACCGCCTCGCCCCACTGCGCGTCGGGCACGCCGAAGACCACGGCATCGGCCAGCGCCGGGTGTTCGAGCAGCGCGCGCTCGACCTCGGCCGGGTAGACGTTCTCGCCACCCGGCTTGATCAGTTCCTTGGCCAGCGAGCGCCCGGCGTACCAGAGGTAGCCGTCGGGGTCGAAATGGCCCATGTCGCCGGTGTGGTACCAGCCGCCACGGAACGTGAACGCGTTGTCTTCGTCGCAACCCCAGTAGCCGTTGAACACCATCGGCCCGCGCACCACGATCTCGCCGGTGCCGCCCACGGGCACCGGCTGGTCCAGGTCGTCGACGATCGCTACCGCGTGCTGGGCGACGGGAAGGCCGGCGCTGCCCGGCCGCTCGGCGTAGCGCGCGATGGACACCGAGCCCGAGGTCTCGGTCTGGCCGTAGGCCACCCAGAAGTCGGCGTGTGGACACGCGGCCGCGAAGCGGGCCAGGGTCTGCGGCGCATCGATCCCGGTGACCACGCGCAGGCGCGCCAGCTTCGAGCCCGTCTCGGCCGCCGCGTCGAGCAACGCGCCCAGCATGGGCGGGAACGAGCCCATCACGCTGCCGCCCTGTTCGTCGATCAGTGCAACCATCGCCTTCGGGTCGAAGCGCGGCAGCACGATCGTCGAGCCGCCGGCCACCAGCAGCGCCAGCGTGTAGCCGAAGCCGGCCAGGTGGAACAGCGGCAGCGCACCGAGCTGCACGTCATCGGGCGTCAGGTTCCAGGCCTGCTGCGACTTGGCCGCGGCGGCAAGCAGGCCGCGATGCGACAGCAACGCGCCGCGCGGGCGCCCACCGACGGCGGCGGTGTGGACGATCACCAGGCCGGCGCTGTCGTCGATGGCGGCCGCGGCCATCTGCGCATCGACGTACAGCTCGCCGACGGCGCGCCAAGAGCCATCTTTGGCCGGTCCGAGGCTGTAGGCCAGCGCGTTCCCGCGCCCCGACTCGGGCGCGAGCGCGTGCAGCTCCGGCGCGGCGATCAGCACGCGCGGCGTGGTGTCTTGCAGCACATACGCGACCTCGTCGGCCGAAAGCCGCCAGTTGACCGGCACGACGATCGCACCCAGCCGCGCCGCGGCGCCGAACAGATCGACATACTCCTGGCCGTTGTGCGCCAGGATCGCGACCCGGTCGCCGACGCCGACGCCCAGCCCGGCCAGACCGGCGGCCAACCGAGCAGCGCGAACCGCATACTGCGCGTGCGTGACCCGCTGCGCGCCGCTGACGAAGGCCGTGCGGCTGCCGTGCAGCCACGCGTTGCGCTCGATCTGGTCGTGCAGGGTGAAGGATCTGAGACTCATGTTTCGGGTGCTCCGGTGACCGACCCGGCGGCCGGGTTGGCAAAAGGCATCACGTCGCCGAGGAAGTCGATCACGCAGGCGGTGAAGGCGTCGGGCCACGTGCCACGTAGGTCGGGGAAACCCTTGCCCCGCCGAGCACCCCGAAACCGTCAAACGACTATACCATCGAACATACGTTAGTTAGTCACAGCATGCCCCATCCCTCATGAGTATCGCCTCCTCGTTTCCGACCTTGCTCTCGCCCCTTGAGCTCGGCGCCCACACGGTTCGTAACCGCACCCTGATGGGCTCGATGCACACGGGCCTCGACGGGCTCGAGCGCGGCGTCGAGCGCTTGGCCGCCTTCTATGCGGAGCGGGCGCGCGGCGGTGCCGGCCTGATCGTCACCGGCGGCTACGCGATGAATCTGGAGGCCTTGCTGGACGATCACGGCCCGCAGCTGATCACGCCCGATCAGGCCAATGAGTTGCGGCCGATTCCGCAGGCGGTGCACGCCGCGGGCGGCAAGATCATCCTGCAGGTCTTGCACACCGGTCGCTATGGCAAGACGGCGCAGCTGGTGGGTGCGTCCAACATCCCCTCGCCGATCAATCGCCGCGTGCCGCGCGCCTTGAGCACCGCCGAGGTTTGGCAGGCGATCGAGGACTACGTTCGCTGCGCCGAGCTGGCGATGCGCGCCGGCTTCGACGGCGTCGAGGTGATGGCCTCCGAGGGCTACTTCATCAATCAGTTCGCGGTGACGCGCACGAACAATCGCAGCGACGAGTTCGGCGGCAGTGCGGAGAACCGCCATCGCGTCGCGGTCGAGATCGTGCGCCGCACCCGCCAGCGCCTCGGGCCACAGGCGCTGCTGATGTACCGCATCTCGGCACTCGATCTGGTCGAGGGCGGAGCCCCGGCCCACGAAATCATCGCGCTGGCCCAGGCCGTCGAGGCGGCGGGCGCCGACGTCATCAACACCGGCTTCGGCTGGCACGAAGCCCGCGTTCCGACCATCGCCTATGTCGTGCCGCGCGCGGCCTTCCGCTTCGCCGCGGCGCGCATCAAGCGCGCGGTGTCGATCCCGGTGATCATCTCCAACCGCATCAACACGCCCGAGGTCGCCGAGGAAATCCTCGCCAGCGGCGACGCCGACATGGTGTCGATGGCTCGGCCCTTCCTCGCCGACTCCGACTTCGTGCTCAAGGCGGCGGCCGGCCGGCCCGACACGATCAACACCTGCATCGCCTGCAACCAGGCCTGCCTGGACTTCATCTTCGCCGGTCGGCCGACCTCGTGCCTTGTCAACCCGCGCGCCGGGCGCGAGCTGGAGTTCGCCGAGATGCCTGCCAGCACGCGCCA
Organism: Burkholderiales bacterium; assembly: GCA_040007475.1. Taxonomy (GTDB): domain Bacteria; phylum Pseudomonadota; class Gammaproteobacteria; order Burkholderiales; family Burkholderiaceae_C; genus LMDS01. The sequence goes on along the minus strand of JBDTVC010000072.1, from coordinate 9,359 downwards.
GCGCCGCGTCGCCGTCATCGGCGCTGGCGCGGCCGGGCTGGCCTGCGCCGTGACCGCTTCCGAACGCGGTCACAGCGTGTCGCTGTACGAAGCTGCGCCCGCCATCGGCGGCCAGCTCAACCTGGCCCGTGCCGTGCCGGGCAAGGAGGAATTCCACGAACTGGTGCGTTACTTCGGCGCCCGCGTCGAGCAGGAAGGCATCCAGCTACTCCTGGGCGCGCGGCCAAGCGCGGCCGAACTGGCGGCGGCCGGATTCGACCGCATTGTCGTGGCCACCGGCGTGCGCCCGCGCCTCCCGCAGATACAGGGCATCGAGCATCCCAAGGTCGTGGGCTACGCCGAGCTGCTCTCGGGCCGCAAGCAGGCCGGCCGGCGCGTTGCGATCATCGGTGCAGGAGGCATCGGCTTCGATGTCGCGGAGTACCTGCTGCACGAGCTTGTCCGCAATGGCGCCGAACCGGGCGCGAGCGTGGTCGGCGAATTCTTTGCCGAGTGGGGTGTGGACACCGCGCTCGATGTGCCCGGCAGCCTGAAACCGCCACACGCGCCGACGACGGTGCGCACGGTCACGCTGCTGCAGCGCAAGCCCGAGAAGCCGGGCCGCACGCTCGGTCTGTCCACCGGCTGGGCGCTGCGCGCCCGGCTCGAACAACGCGGCCTGCAGACCCTGTCGGGCTGCAGCTACGAGCGCATCGACGATGCCGGGCTGCATTTGCGCGTCAACGGCGAGGCCCGCCTGCTCGAAGTCGACACGGTCGTGATCTGTGCCGGCCAGGATTCCGAGAACGCGCTCGCCGCGGAACTGCGCGGCCACGGCATCGAACCCGAAGTCATCGGCGGGGCCGAACTGGCGGCCGAGCTCGACGCGCTGCGCGCCATCGATCGGGGCACCCGCCTGGCGATGGCCATTTAAGGACTGGGAAAAATGGACTTCAGCGACAACCGCGAACACGAAAACATCCGCGAGGCGATAGGCCGCGTCTGTGCAAACTTCGGTGACGACTACTGGCTGCAGCGCGACCGCGACGGCGGCTTTCCGCACGAGCTGTACAACGCGCTCGCCGAAGGCGGCTGGCTCGGCATCTGCATGCCGCAGGAATACGGCGGCAGCGGCATGGGTATCACCGAAGCCACCGTCATGATGACTGCGATCGCGCGCTCCGGCGCCGGGCTGTCGGGCGCGTCGGCGGTGCACATGAACATCTTCGGACTGCAGCCGGTCGTCGCGTTCGGCAGCGACGCGCAGAAGCGCCGCATGCTGCCGCCGCTGATCGCCGGCCAGGAGAAGACCTGCTTCGCGGTCACCGAGCCGAACACCGGCCTGAACACGACCAAGCTCAAGACACGGGCCGAGCGCAAGGGCGACCACTATGTGCTGTCCGGCCAGAAGGTCTGGATATCGACCGCGCAAGTGGCCAAGAAGATGCTGATCCTGGCCCGCACCACGCCAGCCGAGGAGTGCACCAAGCCGACCCTGGGCCTGAGCCTGTTCTACACCGACCTCGACCGCAAATTCATCGAGGTGCGGGAGATCGAGAAGATGGGCCGCAAGGCGGTCGACTCGAACCAGCTCTTCATCGACGGCCTGCGCGTTCCCGTCGAAGACCGCATCGGCGAAGAAGGACGCGGCTTCGAGTACATCCTGCACGGCATGAACCCCGAGCGCATCCTGATCGCGGGCGAGGCGGTCGGCTTGGGCCAGGCGGCGCTTGATCGCGCCGTCAAGTACGCCAACGAACGCATCGTCTTCGACCGCCCGATCGGCCAGAACCAGGCGATCCAGCACCCGTTGGCGCAGTCGTGGATGGAGCTCGAGGCCGCCTGGCTGATGGCGATGCGCGGCGCGTGGAAGTATGACCAGAAGCTCAACTGCGCCGCCGATGCCAACGCCGCCAAGTACATGGCCGCCGAGGCCGGTTTCAACGCCTGCCAGCGCGCGATGGCCACGCTCGGCGGCTTCGGCTACGCCAAGGAGTACCACGTCGAGCGCTACCTGCGCGAGATGCTGATCCCGCGCGTCGCGCCGATCAGCCCGCAATTGATCCTGTGCTTCATCGCCGAGAAGGTGCTGGGCCTGCCCAAGTCCTATTAACCCCGAATCGAACCTGTACACCATGTCCACCGTCATCGCCGATCAAGACCGTCAGCAGCAGCTCGACATGCTGCGCTCGAGCGCGCTCGCGTTCGCCACCAAAGAGTCGCCGCTGTCGCGGGCCCGCGCGCTTCGGGCCAAAGCACCGGGCTACGACCTGCGATTCTGGAACGCCCTCGCGGCACAGGGCTGGACCGGGCTGCTGGTGCCGGAGTCCGCCGGCGGTTACGGCCAGGGCTTCGCCGAGATGGCCGAGGTGGTGACCGCGCTCGCTGGGCAGGTGGCGCCAGAGCCAGTGACGCCGGTGCTGGTGTTCGCCGGCCGCGTGCTGCAGGCCAGCGCCCGTAACGAGCTGGCGCAGCGGCTGCTGGCCGAGCTTGCGCAGGGCCGCGCGCTGCCCGCGGTGGCGTGGCAGGAGGACACCTCGGGCGCGGCCGGCTTCGCCGCCTCGGGCGGTCTGGCCGAACCGGCGACGGTGTGCGTGCGCCAGGGTCAGGGCGTGACGCTGCGCGGCGACAAGCGCCATGTGCGGCCGGGTGCAGCCGCCACCGGCTACATCGTCAGCGCGTCGTCCACCGAGGGGCTCGTGCTGGTCTGGGTGCCGGCGCAGAGCCCCGGCATGACCAAGACCAGCGAGCGCCTGGCCGACGGCACCTACGCCGCGCGTCTGGTCTTCGACAACATCGAACTGCCGGTGAGCCACGTGCTGGCGTCCGGTGCAGCGGCCGAGACCGCCCTGGCCGCAGCGTACGACGAGGCCCTGCTGTTCACCGGCCTCGAACTGCTCGCGGCGTCGCGCCGCATGCTCGCGATGACCCTGGAGTATCTGCGCACACGCAAGCAGTTCGGCAAGCTGATCGGCAGCTTCCAGAGTCTGCAGCACCGCGCCGTGGACATGCTGATCCAGCAGGAGCTGAGCGACGCCGTCGTCGCGCAGGCCATCGCCGAGTTCGATCGCGGCTGCGGCGGCAACGAGCGCGCGCTGCTGGCGGCGCGTGTCAAGTCGCGCTGCTCGGAAGCAGCGCTGATGATCGGGCGCGAATCGGTTCAACTGCACGGTGCGATCGGCGTGACCGACGACTACGACCTCGGGCTCTACTTGCAGCGCACACTGGTCCTCGCGGCGTGGCTCGGCAATGCCAGGATGCAGCGGGGCCGGTTCGCTTCCATGGCCCGGCATGCGCACCCGATGGCGGAGGCGATGGCATGAGCACGGACTGGAACGCCCTCGACACCGAGACCTTCCGCGCGCAGGTGCGCGACTTCTTCGAGCGCGAGTACCCACAGGAACTGCGCTATCCGAAGCGGCGACTGCGCTGGACCGAGATCCGTGACTGGACGCTGAAGCTCGCGGGCCATGGCTGGCTCGCGCCGAGCTGGCCGACGCGCTACGGCGGCATGGGCCTGGCGCCGGAGAAGCTGATCGCCTTCATCGAGGAGCAAGAGCGCCACGGCGTCGCACGCGCGCCCGACATGGGCATCTCGATGGTCGGCCCACTGCTGATCCAGCACGGCAGCGACGCGCAGCGCGCCCAATACCTGCCGCGCATCCTGTCGTGCGAGAACATCTGGTGCCAGGGCTACTCTGAACCGAACTCCGGCTCCGACCTGGCCAGCCTGCGCACCGAGGCGGTCGAAGACCGCGACGACTTCATCGTCAACGGCCAGAAGACCTGGACCACGCTGGCACAGGACGCCACGCACATCTTTCTGCTCGTGCGCACCGACAAGACCGCGAAGAATCAGGAAGGCATCAGCTTCCTGCTCGTCGACATGAAGACGCCAGGCATCACGGTGCGGCCGATCCGCAACATTGCCGGCCACGAAGACTTCTGCGAGGTGTTTCTCGAGAACGTGCGCGTGCCGCGCAGCCAGCGCGTGGGCGAGCTCAACAAGGGCTGGACCATCGCGAAGGCGCTGCTCAGCTTTGAACGTATCTTTCTCGGCAGCCCCAAGCAGAGCCAGTATGCGCTGGCGCGGGTGCGCGAGGCGGCGCAACTGCTGAGGCTTTTCGATGACCCGGTCTTCACCGACCAGTACACCCGGCTCGCGCTCGACGTCGCCGATCTCGGTACGCTCTACACGCGCTTCGTCGAGCAGGTCAAGCGCGGTGAGACGCTCGGGCCCGACGTGTCGATGCTCAAGATATTCGCCACCGAGACCTACTCGCGCCTGGCGAATCTGCTGGTCGATGTGGCCGGTTCGAGCGGCGGCACGCCCGGTGACATCGAGCTCGACGGCAACCACATCGACGTGTTGACCACCTTCTACAACGCCCGCCCCGCGACGATCTACGGCGGCAGCAACGAGATCCAGCGCAACATCCTGGCCACCAACGTGCTGCGGCTGACGAGCTGATCAGTCGAACGCCTTTTCCCGGTCCATACCGAAGGAGTATTTTGCTCATGAACAAAGGAACAATGCTGCAAGGCAAGGTCGCGGTCGTCACCGGATCGGGCCGTGGCATCGGCCGCGACATCGCGCTGCAGATGGCCGCCCAAGGCGCGAAGGTCGTCGTCAACGACATCGGCGCCTCGGTCAACGGCGAAGGCAACGACGCCAGCCCGGGCCAACAGGTGGTTGACGAGATCACGGCGGCCGGCGGCGAGGCCGCGCTGAGCACCGACAGCGTGTCGGAGTGGACGTCCGCGAACCGCATCATCCAGTGCGCCACCGACACGTTCGGCCGTATCGACATCGTCGTCAACAACGCCGGCATCTTGCGCGACCGCATGTTCTTCACGATGTCGGTCGAGGAGTGGAAGGCCGTGATCGACGTGCACCTGAACGGCTGCTTCTACGTCTCGCGCGCCGCGGCGCCGCACTTCAAGACGCAGCAGTCGGGGGCCTATGTGCACATGACCTCGACCTCGGGCCTGATTGGCAACCCGGGCCAGGCCAACTACGGCGCGGCCAAGCTCGGCATCGTCGCGCTGTCGCGCTCGATCGCCGGCGACATGCAGCGCTACAACGTGCGTTCCAACTGCATCTCGCCGTTCGCCTGGAGCCGCATGATCGGCGCGATCCCCACCGACACACCGGACCAGCAGGCGCGCGTGGCCAGAATGAAGAAGCTCGACACGGCGCAGATCGCCCCGATGGCCGCCTTCCTCGCCAGCGACGCCGCGGCCGAGGTCACCGCGCAGATCTTCGCGGTGCGCGGCAACGAGATCTTCCTGATGAGCCAGCCGCGGCCAGTGCGCGGGATGCACACTTCGGAAGGCTGGACGCCCGAGACCATCGCCGAGCGCGTACTGCCGGCGATGAAGCAAAACTTCTTCCCGCTCGAGAGCGGGAACATCGTGTTCTCCTGGGACCCGGTCTGAGGCAGGGCGTCATGGCGATCGACCACGACAAACTGATGGCCTGGCCGTTCGAAGACGTGCGCCATCGCTACACCCAGCGCGACACGATGCTCTATGCGCTCGGCCTGGGACTGGGCGCCGACCCGACCGACGAAGGCGAGTTGCGCTACGTCTACGAGAAGGTCGTCACCCAGGGACCGAAGGCGACGTGATCGGTCGTACCCGGGTCACCGGCATCGTCGACAAGGGCACCGCAAGGGCGCGCTGATCTACACCGAGCGCCGTATCACCGACGCCGTCAGCGGCGCACAGATCGCGACGCTCGGCTCCACCACCTTCTGCCGTGCCGATGGCGGCTTCGGCGGCCCGAGCGGGCCGGTCAAGCCGGTGCACGACATGCATCAGCATCATGGCCGAGGAGGCCAAGATCACTGACGGGGCCACGTCAAGCTGGGTGTGGCCCCCGGCGACCACGCCGCGATCTGCTGGCCACTGCTGTGCGGCATGGCCAAGGCGAAGTACTACCCGATGACGGCCGAGTTCGTATCCGGCAAGGAAGCCGAGCGCATCGGCCTGGTGAGCCTGTGCGTGCCGCGCGCAGAACTGATGGACAAGGCGATGGAAGTGGCCAACAAGCTCGCCTCCGGCAGCCAGCAGGCGATCCGCTTCACGAAGCGGTCGCTCAACGGCTGGATGAACATGGCACGGCCGATCTTCGAGAGCTCGTTGGCGATGGAGATGCTGTGCTTCTTCGACTACGACGTGAAAGAAGGTGTGGCCGCGGTGCGCGAGAAGCGTGCAGCGAACTTCCCGTCGGCCAAGGTCTGAGCCGAGCGCAGCAGCGCATCCGGGATCAAGATCGAGTAGCCCACCCGAACTCACGCGAAAACCGGCATACCCGCTTATCTAACAATCGTTTGACAGATATACTGGCGAGCAACGCGCTTGGGAGCGCACTTATTAAGAAGAGAGGACTTATGGATCTCGAACTCAAGGGGAAGTCGATCATCGTCACCGGTGGTGGCTCGAACATCGGCCGCGCCATCGTGCTGGCATTCGCCGCCGAAGGCGCGCACATCACGATCGGCGATATCGACACCGCGCAGGCCGACAAGACCGCCGAATTCGCCACCAAGCTCGGCGCCGCATCGGTTCAGGTCGTCAAGACCGACGTCACCCACCTCGAGCAGGTCCAGGCCATGTTCAAGGCCGCGACCGACAAGCACGGCCGCGTCGACGTGCTGGTCAACAACGTCGGCTGGGACAACCTGATGTTCTTCACCCAGACCACGCCCGAGTTCTGGCGCAAGGTCATCGACATCAACTACGTCGGCGTGCTCAACTGCACCAAGACCGCCCTGGACCTGATGATCAAGCAGAACAGCGGCGCGATCGTCTCGATCAGCTCCGACGCCAGCCGCCAGGGCGAGCCGCGCGAAGCCGTTTACGGTGGCGTGAAGGCGGCAGTCAACAGCTTCATGAAGACCATCGCCAAGGAAAACGGCCGCTACGGCATTCGCTGCAACGTGGTCTGCCCCGGCGCGACCATCCCCTCCACGACCGACGAGGTCGGTGGCAACAGCATGTGGAGCAGTGCCGACAACATATTCACGCCCGAGCAGCTCGAAAAGATCGCCAAGTCACTGCCGCTGCGCAAGATCGGCCGACCGCAGGACATTGCCAACGCCGTCGTCTTCCTGGCGTCGAGCAAGGCAGGCCACGTGACCGGGCAGGTGCTGTCGGTCTCGGGCGGCTACAGCATGATCGGCTGAGAGAGCAACGCGATGAGAACTCGAGACGACCAAGAACTTCAGCACTGACGGCGTGATGGGCCCCGAGCAGGCCGCCAACACGCTCGCCGACGTGAAGATCGCGCAGCTGCGGCGCCACGGCCACGCGCCCGACGAGGCCGCGATGAAGGTGCTGCGCGACCGCGTCTTCGAAAAGGCCGAGCTCGAATCGAACGCCTATTTCGCAACCTCGCGGCTGTGGGACGACGGCCTGCTCGCGCCAGTGGATACGCGCAATGCGCTGGGCAAGGCGCTGCCGGCGCAGACCATGATCGCGTAGGGACGGCCATTGATGCGGTCGAGAACGCCGTAGTAACTGCGGTCGAAGAAATCCTTCAGGATGCCCGACATCGCGGCCAGATTCTCGGGCGTGGCGAAGATCAGGCCGTCGGCTGCCAAAACATCGTCAGGCCCGGCATCACGCGCGCGCCGCAAACGCACATCGATCGTGCCGTCGCTTCGCGCGCCCCAGCCGCGGCCGCCTGCGCCATTTGCAGCGTACCGCCGCTCATCGTGTGGTACACGATGAGCAGGGACCTTCGTGGCTTCGTCACACGGTCATCGATTGAGGCGCCACAGGCACGGTGTCACACGGTCGCCTCGAAACCATGAAAACTGACAAACTCATCGAGGTCCGCTCGCTCGGTGATGAACGCGTTCTCGGGTGCGTCCAGGTCTTCGTGCCCGAGCGCGATGCCGCACAACAGGATCTCGTTGTCGCCCATCGGCAGATGCTCGCGAGCGATCTTGTGAAACCAGGCGAACGCGGCCTGGGCGCAGGTGTGCAGCCCCTGGGCGCGCGCCGCCACCAGGATGTTCTGGATAAACATGCCCACGTCCATGAAGCTGCCGGTGTTCAAGCGCCGGTCGAGCGTGACGATCAGCCCCACCGGCGCGTCGAAGAACGTGTAGTTGCGCAGCATCTGGCGCTCGCGCGCGACCTTGTCGTCGCGGGCGATGTCCATTGTGGAATACAGACCGAAGCCGCAGCGCCGCCGGCGCTCCAGGTACGGCTCGAACCAGCTGGTCGGGTAGTAGGCATACTCCGGCTGATGGCGGTCCGGGTCGCCGCTGGCGGCCTCGACAATGGCATCGCAGAGCTTGTCGCGGCGCTCGCCAGCGACCACGTACACGCGCCAGGGCTGCACATTGTTGCCACTCGGCGCCCGCGCGGCCACGCTCAGGATGTGTCTCACCACCGCGGCGGGCACCGGGGTGGGCAGGAACCGCCGGACCGATTTGCGGCTGCGGATCGCTTCGTCGACATGCATGGGGCTTCTCCGGGGTATGGTGCGTGCAGATGCGGAGCCCGGTCCGGGCGTCACAGCTGACTCTATCGACATGAATTCTACCAGACGTTAGTTTGTCTGGCTGCCGACACCCGAGACCCTCGCGCACTCGAATCTAGGTGCCTTCATCCGCCGCACCGGCGAGCCCGACCTGCAGGCCCTGTCGCGCCACGCCGATGCCGACCCGGCCTGGCCTGGCCTGGCTGATGCAGCAGGTGTTCGAGTTCTGCGACTTCCGCTTCTACAAGCCCTACGAGCAGATGCTCGACACCTCGCGTGGCATCGAGTGGGCACGCTGGTGCGTTGGCGGCACGACATCGTGCTCAACTGCATCGACCGGCGTCGCGACACGCCGGTCTGGGACCGGCCCTTTCTGGTCTGGGAGGGCGAGGACCGAAGCGCCCAGCGCAGCCTGAGCTACCGCGAATTCGACGCCGAGGTCCGCCGGCTGGCCGGCGCGCTGCGGGCACTCGACGTGCAGCCGGGCGACCTCCAGCCGACCAGGGAGGCCGACACGCTGTGGACCGAGCACGTGAAGGAGATGTACCAGGGCCTGCTGTTGCGCAAGGCCAAGTCATGGTTCACGGGCTACAACTCCAACGTCGAAGGGCACGACAAGATCCGCTACTTGATCTACAACGGCGGCGCCCCTCGCTACCGCCAGAAGCTGACCGAAGTCGCTGCGCAAGGCTATGAGGGATTTCGCCTTTCGTGATCAGCGCCCTTCACGCCGACTGCCCAGGGTCGAGGCGGCTGATCGCTTCCAGCGCAAGACTGCAGCCGACCATAGTCCGCCAACGCCTGTGGGATACTGGGGAGAAAGCTCCCAACTACAGCATGGACCGCGAATTCATCCGCAATTTCTCTATCATTGCGCATATCG
>JBDTVC010000071.1:0-19772 GCA_040007475.1 Burkholderiales bacterium | reverse complement strand
CGCACCCGCGCAACACCTACTGGGAGATGTACGGCAACCCGATGTTCGACCTGAAAGACCCGGCCGGCATCCTGCTGGAGATCAACGGCTGCCGCAAGGCCTTCCCGAGCCACTACATCCGCGTCACCGCGTTCGACTCGACGCAGGGCGTCGAGTCGGTGCGCATGTCGTTCATCGTCAACCGGCCGGCCAACGAACCCGGCTTCCGGCTGATGCGCAGCGAGCAAGGTGGCCGCAACATCGGCTACAGCGTCCAGAGCTATGCGGTGCAGTCGCGTGGCGAAGGTGAGCGGTACTGAGCTGCAGCACGCGGACGCACCATGAACGCACCGGCCAGCGAGGCCGCCATCACGTTGACCCCGGGCCAGATGCTCGAGGCATCCGGCGTGCGCGCGGTGCTTGATCAACTCGATGCCGAGCTCATCGGCCTGGCACCGGTGAAGGGCCGCATCCGCGACGTTGCCGCGCTGCTGCTGATCGACAAGCTGCGCGAGCAGCAGGGGCTGCAGTCCACACCGCCGTCGTTGCACATGTGCTTCACCGGCAACCCGGGGACGGGCAAGACCACCGTGGCGATGCGCATGGCCGAGGTGCTGAAGCAACTCGGCTACGTGCGCAAGGGCCATCTCGTCGCGGTGACACGCGACGACCTCGTCGGCCAGTTCATCGGCCACACCGCGCCCAAGACCAGGGAGGTGCTGAAGAAGGCGATGGGCGGCGTGTTGTTCATCGACGAGGCCTACTACCTCTACCGGCCCGAGAACGAACGCGACTACGGGCAGGAGGCGATCGAGATCCTGTTGCAGGTGATGGAGAACCAGCGCGACGATCTGGTGGTGATCCTCGCCGGCTACAAGGACCGCATGGACACCTTCTTCGGCAGCAACCCGGGCATGGCCTCGCGCATCGCGCACCACATCGACTTCCCCGACTACAGCGAGGTCGAACTGATGCAGATCGCGCAGCTGATGCTGAGCGCGTTGAACTACTGCTTCGACGACCACGCCGCGCCGGCGTTCCGGCGCTACATCGACCTGCGACGGCAGCAGCCGCATTTCGCGAACGCACGCTCGATCCGCAACGCGCTCGACCGCATCCGGCTGCGACACGCGACGCGCCTGTTCGCCAGCACCACGGTGTTGACGCGCGAGCAGCTCACGACGCTGCAGGCGCAGGACATCCTCGCCAGCCGCGTGTTCGGCACCCCGACGCCACAGGAGGCATGAGATGCGCATCGAAGCCCTGATCTTCGACGTGGACGGCACGCTGGCCGACACCGAGGAAGCACACCGTGTCGCGTTCAACCTCGCGTTCCAGCGCTACCAGCTCGGCTGGGTCTGGAAGCCGCCGGAGTACCGCGAGTTGCTGAAGATCACCGGCGGCAAGGAACGCATGGCCCACTACATCGAACAGCTCGATGTATCGGCTTACGAGCGGCGTCGCCTGAGCACGATCGTGCCCGACATCCACGCCGAGAAGACGCGTTTCTACAGCTCCTTCGTTGCCGATGGCGCAGTGCCGCTGCGCGAGGGCGTCGCCGCGCTGCTCGACGATGCGCTCACCGCGGGCTGCAAGCTCGCGATCGCCAGCACCACGACCGCCGTCAACATCGACGCCCTGCTGCGGTCCACGCTCGGTGCACGCGGTCTCGGCATGTTCAGCGCGATCGCCTGCGGTGACCAGGTGCGAGCCAAGAAGCCCGCGCCCGACATCTACCGGCTCGCGCTGCGCGGCCTGGCGTTGCCACCCGAGCACGCGATTGCGTTCGAGGATTCACCCAACGGCCTGGCCGCCGCGACGTCGGCCGGGCTGTGGACGGTGGTGACACCGACCTACTGGACCGAGGGCGGCGACTTCCGAGCCGCCGGGCTCGTGCTGCCTCACCTCGGCAGCGCCGACAAGCCACTGCACGGCGAGCCCGGCCGACTGCTGGAGGACGCAGCCTGGCTCGGCCTGGCCGAGCTGGAACGCCGGGCGCGCCCGGAACGCCCCGCGGAGCGCGGGCGCATCGATGCGCAGCGAACCGTCGGCGAAGCGAGCGGCCGATGAGCCCCATCGACGCGATCGCCTTCGACCTCGACGGCACGCTGATCGACAGTGCCGGCGGCATCGCGCACGCCCTCAACACGGCGCTTGCCGGCGCGGGGCTCGCGCCGTTCGACCCGCGCACGGTGCGCACCTGGATTGGCGACGGGCCGGACGCGCTGATCGCCCGCGCGCTGGCCGCCAGCGCGATCGCGCCAAACGCGGTGCGGGGGTTGGCAGCGCGCTTGCGCGACGCATTCGACGCCGCCACGCTCGATGCGCCGATGATCGGCAGCCGCGTGTTCGACGGGGTGGGAGGCGTGCTGGCCGTGCTGGCGCCTCGGCACCGCCTGGTGGTGGTCACGAACAAGCCGACGCCACTGGCGCGCGCCGTGCTCGAGGCCGCCGGGCTGCTTCCCTTCCTGTCCGGTGTCCATGGCGCCGACACCGCGGCGCAGCGCAAGCCCTCGCCGCTGCTCATCCGGCAGGCCGCCGACGCGCTCGGCCTGTCGGCGCAGCGGCTGCTGATGATCGGCGATGCTCCGGTCGACATTGCGTCGGCCCACGCCGCGGGGGCGCAGGCGGCCTGGGCCGGCTGGGGCTACGGCCACGCCCCGGTGCCGATGCCGTCCGCGGTCTGGACGCTGCAGACGCCACACGACCTGCTCGACCGGCTGCCTGCAGCGGCCGGGCTGGCCGCCGAAACCGAAGACCCGAGGAGAGCGCCATGCCCACAGGCGGAAAACCCACGCTGACCCAGTTCCTGATCGCGGAACGCCGCCGGCACCCGGGCGCCACCGGCGATCTGAACGCACTCGTCACCGACGTCTCGCTGGCCTGCAAGGCGATCGCGCGCAAGGTCGCGTTCGGGGCGCTCGGCGGCGTGCTGGGCAACGCCGGTGGCGACAACGTGCAGGGCGAAGCGCAGAAGACGCTGGACGTGTTGAGCAACGCACTGTTCATCCGCGCAACCGAATGGGGCGGTCACCTCGCCGGCATGGCGTCGGAGGAGATGGAGGTGCCGTATGCCCTGCCGCCACAACACCCGCGCGGCAAGTACCTGCTGCTGTTCGACCCGCTCGACGGCTCGTCGAACATCGACGTGAACGTCTCGGTCGGCAGCATCTTCTCGATCCTGCGATCACCGACGCCGGGGCGGGATCCCGAAGCGGCGGATTTCCTGCAGCCTGGCACCGCGCAGGTCTGCGCGGGCTACGCGATCTACGGCCCGTCGACGATGCTGGTGCTGACCTTCGGGCGCGGCACGCACGCGTTCACGCTCGACCCGATGCTCGGCGAGTGGGTGCTGAGCCACCCCGACCTGACGATCCCCGAAGCCACGCGCGAGTTCGCGATCAACGCCTCCAACAGCCGCTTCTGGGAGCCCGCAGTGAAGCGCTACGTCGATGAGTGCATGGCCGGCCAGACCGGCCCGCGCGGTGCCGACTTCAACATGCGGTGGATCGCGTCGCTGGTGGCCGAGACCCATCGCATCCTGATGCGCGGCGGCGTGTTCCTTTACCCGCGAGACAGCAAGGACCCGTCGCGCGCAGGCCGTCTGCGGCTGCTGTACGAGGCAAACCCGATCTCGTTCCTGATCGAGCAGGCCGGCGGCGCGGCGAGCACCGGGCGGGCGCGGCTGCTGGAGGTCGTGCCCGAGGCTCTGCATCAGCGCATCGGCTTCGTCTTCGGCTCGCGGCTCGAGGTCGCGCGGATCCAGACGTACCACACCGAGGAGGCGCCCGAGGCGTTCGACTCGCCGCTGTTCGGCACGCGCGGCCTGTTCGCCGCCACCGCCTGACGGCACACCCTGACGCCAGCAGAGACCCGCATGTCTGTCAAACACCCGATCATCGCGATCACCGGTTCGTCGGGCGCCGGCACGACCTCGGTGACGCGCACCTTCGAGAACATCTTCCGGCGCGAGAACGTCAGCGCGGCGATCGTCGAAGGGGACAGCTTCCACCGTCACGATCGTGCGGCGATGAAGATCGCGATGACCGAGGCCGAGGCCACGGGCAACCGGCACTTCAGCCATTTCGGCGATGAAGCCAACCTCTTCGCCGAACTCGAGACGCTGTTTCGCGACTACGCCGAGAGCGGTACGGGCCGCAGCCGCAAGTACTTGCACAACGCCGAAGAAGCCGCGCCCTTCGATCAGCCCCCGGGCACCTTCACCGCGTGGGGGGCGCTGCCACCCAGCGAGCTGCTGTTCTACGAAGGGCTGCACGGTGGCGTGAAGACACCGCAGGTCGACGTGGCCGCGCTGGTCGACCTGCTGATCGGCGTGGTGCCGGTCATCAACCTCGAGTGGATCCAGAAGATCCACCGCGACAAGAACACCCGCGGCTATTCGACCGAGGCCGTCACCGACGTGATCCTGCGGCGCATGCACGAGTACGTGCACTACATCTGCCCGCAGTTCGTCCGCACCCACATCAACTTCCAGCGCGTGCCGGTGGTCGACACCTCCGACCCGTTCATCGCGCGCACGATCCCGACCGCCGACGAGAGCCTGGTCGTGATCCGCTTCGCGAACCCGAAGGGCATCGACATGCCTTATCTGCTGAGCATGCTGCATGACTCGTTCATGTCGCGCGCGAACACGCTGGTGGTGCCCGGCGGGAAGATGGAGCTGGCGATGCAACTGATCTTCACGCCGATGATCATGCGGCTCCTAGAGCGGCGGCAGAAGTTGTTGGCGCGGTAGCGTCCCAGCGCAGGGCGGCTGCAGATCGGCGCCCTCGCGGCCCCGCGATCACTTTGCAAACCCCGGCTTCGCAGCCCATGCGGGCGATGTGCCAACGTGTCCGACTGGCCGCTCTCGGCCACAAACGGCCCTATCGCTGCTCCCGCATCGGGCAGCGCAGGAACAGCCGCGACAAGGTGTCGGTCAGCGCCGAGCGCTCGTCGCCCGCGCTCGCCTGCAATCCCGCCATCGGGCCGTGCAGCATCTTCTGCGTGAGGCCGCGCGACAAGGTCTCGAGCACGGCCTCGATGTCGTCACCCTTTGCGAGCATCCTCCGGGCGCGCTGCAGTTCGGCGGCGCGCCAAGTCTCGGCCTGCGATTGCAGGGCCTGGATCAGAGGCACCGATTCGCGCCGGTCGAGCCAGTGCACGAAGTCCTGAACGCCGGTCTCGATGATGGTCTCGGCCTGGCCGACGGCGGCGCCGCGCTTGTCGCTGCCCGACTGGACGATGCGCGCCAGATCGTCGAGCGTGTAAAGGTAGACATCGCCCAGCGCGGCAACCTCGGGCTCGATGTCGCGCGGCACGGCAAGGTCGACCATCAGGATCGGCCGCCGCCGGCGGGCCTTGACGGCGCGCTCGACCACCCCCAGCCCGATCAACGGCAAGGTGCTCGCAGTGCACGACACGACGACATCGAACTCGGCCAGACGCGCCATCGCCGCAGCCAGCCCGACCGCCTCGGCATGGAACTGCGTGGCGAGCGCTGCTCCGCGCTCGATGCTGCGGTTGGCGATCGTCAGCTGCTTCGGCGACTTCGCTGCCAGGTGCGCCAGCACCGGTGCGGCCATCTCGCCGGCGCCGACGAAGAGCACGCTCAAGCCCGCGAATTCGCCGAACAGGTCGCCGGCCAGCCGCGTGATCGCGGCGGCGAAGCTGACCGTGTGCATGCCCAGCTCGGTGCCGCTGCGCACTTCCTTCGCGACAGCGAATGAGCGCTGGAACAGCTGGTGCAGTGTCGTGCCCAGGGTGCCCGCGGTGTCGGCCTCGCGCACGGCCTGCTTCATCTGCCCGAGGATCTGTGTCTCGCCGATCAGCATCGACGACAGGCCGCTGGCCAGCCGGAACGCGTGGCGCGCCGCGCCAGCGTCTTCGAGCAGGTAGAAGTGGCGCCGCAGTTCGGCTGGCGCCATGCCGCCGGATTCGGCGAGCCAGCCCAACGCCTGCTCGGCGACGCCCTCGGTGCCGTCGCCGTCGTTGCCGACGTACAGTTCGGTGCGGTTGCAGGTCGAGACGATCGCAACCTCGGCCGCGCGCTGGACGCGGCTGCGGAAGGCACGCAGCGTCGGCACCAGTGTGTCGCCGGGGAAGGCGAACCGGCCGCGCACCTCGAGCGGTGCGGTCGTGTGATTCAGGCCCAGGGCGATCACGCTCATGCCGCCACCTCTTGATCTCGGCTGACCCGCTCACCCCGCTGCCAGCGCATCCACAGATCGGTAACGTGCGCGACGCCTGCGGCCAGCAGGCACAGTGCGATCCAGAGCACCCCGGCATCGCGCACGAGCGCGCGCAGCGCGAGCATCAGACACAGACCTGAGATCATGTTCAGCAGAAAGTCGCGCGGCGTCACGCCGCGGCCGCTGGCGTGGTGGAGCACGAGCAGCACAAGGCCTTCGACCAGCGTGACCACGATCACGAGGTCGATGAGCGAGGCGATGAGCGAGCTGTTGTCCAAGCCTTCACCTCAGCCCGCGCCAAAGGGCCCGTTGAGCTTCACCGTCTGCCAGTTCAGCAACGCCGCCGTCATCACCCACACGAGGTAGGGCACGAGCATCCACGCGGCGCTCTTCGCGTAGCGCGCGAGCACGACGATCAGTGCCAGCACCGACAACCAGAGCAGCGGCACCTCGAACAGCGACCAGTCGGGCCGGTGCAGACGGAAGTACAGCAGGCTCCAGAACACGTTCAGAAAACCGTTTGCTGCGAACAGCATCAGCAGCAGTTCCCGATCGGCACGCGATGGCGCACGCCGCCAGCCGATCACGCCGGCTGCGGCGGCGAGCGCGAAGATGGTCGTCCAGATCGGACCGAAAGCCCAATCTGGCGGCTTCCAGGACGGCTGCTTCAGGGCCACATACCAAGGGCCGAGATCCGTCATCAAGCCGCCGAGCATGGCGACGAACAGCGCCGACCCGGCGGCGACTGCGATGGGCTTCCAGCGCGTCATACACGCGCCACCCCGAAGAGGTGCGCCAGGTCCTTGAAGAAGATGCGCACGTGCGCCATCGGCTTCTTGCGTGCGAGCTCCTTGTTCATGTAGGACTCGAAGGTGAGTTGCTGCACGTCACGGTCCTTGCAGATGGCGACGAAGCGCTCGCGCAGCCGGTCGCTCGAATACCAAAACCACTGCATGATGCCGAGCACGCGGAACACCGTGCCATGCGCCTTCATGAAGCGCTTGCGTGCCAGTGCGAGCGAACGCACGTCGCCGGTCTTCAGCAATGCCTCGACGGCTTCTGCTGCGAGACGGCCACCAAACATGGCGTAGTAGATGCCCTCGCCCGAAGCCGGCGCGACGACACCGGCGGCGTCGCCCGCGAGCACCACGTCGCGGCCGTTGTCCCAGCGCGGCAGCGGCTTCATCGGGATCGGGGCGCCTTCGCGGCGCAGTGTCTCGGCACCCGTCAGGCCCGCCGCGTGGCGCAGGCCACCGACGGCAGTGCGCAGCGAGAAGCCCTTGTCGGCGCTGCCTGTGCCCACGCTCATCGTGTCGCCGTGCGGGAAGACCCAGCCGTAGAAATCGGGCGAGAGCGTGCCGCGGTAGTAGACATCGCAGCGCGAGCCGTCGAAGCCTGCGGGCGGGACCGATGGCGTGCGCAGGATCTCGTGGTACGCGAAGACGTACTTGGTGCGCTCGGCGCCGGGCACGGTCTGGCGAGCGACCTCGGAGCGTGCGCCGTCGGCGCCGACGATGGCGCGGGCGCGAACGCTTGCCGGCACCGACTCGCCCTTCTTGCCGGTGTCGAAGTGCACGACGCTGACGCCATCGGCGTCGCGCGTGATTCGGTCGAAGCGTCCGACGCGCCGATGTGCACCGAATGAGGCGGCGCGCTCGCGCAGCCACTCGTCGAACTGGTTGCGGTTGACCATGCCGACGAAGCCGTTGTCGATCGGGATGTCGACGCGCACGTCTTTCGGCGAGACCATGCGCGCTGCGGTCGCGCGGGCGACGAGCAACTCGTCGGGGATTGCGAAGTCCTTGATCAGCCGCGGCGGGATCGCGCCGCCGCACGGCTTGGTGCGACCGGCACGGTCGAGCAGCAGCACCGACAGACCGGCGCGCGCCAAGTCGTGCGCGGCGGTAGCGCCAGCCGG
This sequence comes from Burkholderiales bacterium, assembly GCA_040007475.1. Lineage (GTDB taxonomy): Bacteria > Pseudomonadota > Gammaproteobacteria > Burkholderiales > Burkholderiaceae_C > LMDS01. Next base: position 11,684 of record JBDTVC010000071.1, on the reverse strand, counting down.
ACCGCCGCCGATCACGACGACGTCGAAGATCTCGGTGGAGGTCATGCAGCCGCTCCGTGTGCAGGCGGCCGGACCTCGAACGCGAACACCGCGGCGCACGCCATCGCCGGCGTGCCGATCAACCAGCGCGCGAGATCGCTCGCGGAGGCCGAGCCTAGCGACCGACATCCAACCGAATGACGACTCATGCCGCGCCTCGCAGCGCGAATGCGCTGACCATCATGCCGGCCACGAACAAAGGCACGCCGAAGCCGCTGTACCAGATCGCCCGCGCGACAGGCTGCTGCACGAAGCGCCGCATCATCACGGCCTGCAAGGCGATCAGGCCGGCCACCGCGGCCGCATGGAGCGGTTGGTGCCATACGACCAGCAACCCGAGCACGCAGACCTGCGGCACGATCATCACCCAGCATGCAGTGCGCGCTGCCTTGTCGATGCCGAGCTGAACCGGCAGCGAGCCGATGCCCATCTGCCGGTCACCCTCGACCGACTTGAAGTCGTTCAAGGTCATGATGCCGTGCGCCGAGATGCTGTACAGCAGCGCGAGCGCGAGCGAGCGCAGTTCGGGCATCGCGCCGCCGGCCATCACGGCCGCGCCGGTGATCCAGGCCAGGCCCTCGTAGCACAGGCCGCACGCGGCATTGCCCCACCAGCCGTTCTGCTTCAAGCGCAGCGGCGGCGCGCTGTAGGCCCAGGCCAGCAACAGGCCGACGACGCCGGCCGCGAAACCCCATGGGCCGAGGAACGCGGCGACGACCAGCGAGAGCAGCGTCCACACGATCGCCACGCCCAGGCCCCAGCGACCCGGCATGCGGCCCGAAGGAATCGGCCGCTGCGGTTCGTTGATCGCATCGACCTCGCGGTCGAACCAGTCGTTCACGGCCTGGCTGCTCGCGCACACCAGCGGCCCGGCGAGCAGCACGCCGACGACGATCAGCGGCCAGCGCCCCTCGGTCGCGACACCCGAGGCCACGACGCCACAGCCGAAGGCCCACATCGGTGGGAACCAGGTGATCGGTTTGAGCAGCTCCGCAACGGCGGACAGTTCGGGTCGAGCCATGCAGCCCATACTGCACGCGACACCTCAAGTCGTCAATCTGAATTTACACTCAGAGTGTCAACTTAGAGTTGCACCTGGCGCGGCCAGCGCCGGGCCGCCCCAAGCGGCCGCGCACCCGCTCGGCGAGTGGCGACGCTACGCCGGCGCCGGGTGCCTCGGTCACTCCTCGCCGGGCACCGGCGTCAGGTCGCCGATGTTGAAGCGGCGCAACTTCACGTACAGGCTCTGGCGCGACAGGCCCAGCATCTCGGCCGCGGAGGCGCGGTTGTCGTGCGTCAGCTCGAGCGCGGCCTCGATGCACAGCTGCTCGATCAGGTCGGTGGTGTCGCGCACGATGTCCTTGAGCGGCACGCGGCCCACCAGCTCGGTCATCTGCCCCACCGAGCGCGGCATCTCGCGGCCGGTGCCGGTGGTGCGCACTTCGGCAGCGAGCCGTCGGCTCACGTCGCGGATCGTGAAGCCCAGGCAGGGTTGCTCGCCTTCAGGGACGGCGACCCCCGAGATCTCGACCTCGGTCGACGCGCCATACTCGCCGCGCATCACGGTCGCGAACAGGCGCACCGCACCGCGCTGGCGCAGGTTGGTGATCAGCACGTTCAGGTCGACGCCGGTGCGGCCCAGCCAGCGCTCCAGCGACTGGCCGCGCACCTGCGCCTCGGTGGCCAGCTGCGCGAGATCCATGAACGCGTGGTTCGCGGTCAGGATCAGGCCGTCCAGGCTCGTGACGACGAAGGCATCGGGCGCGCTGTCGATCAGCTTGAGCATCGCGCTCTGGCCGTTGCTCTCGACGACACCGCGCGCGGTGTCTTGCGGCGCGACGCGAACGAGCAGGTGCGCGGTCTTCTCCTGGCGGAACAGCGAGGCCGCGACGCGGAACTCGCCGGTGCGGCCGGTCATGCGTGCGCTCATGGTCTCGCCATGGCCGGTGGCACTGACGCGGCCCAGCATCGCTGCGACCCCGGCGGTCGACTTCGCGCCGGTGTCGGGCTCGAAACTCTCGGTCAGGATCCAGCCCGGGCGCGACACGTCGGCACCGAACAATGCGCTCGCGGCCGGGTTAGCCTCTTCCAGCTTGCCGGTGACGGCGTCGAGAATCAGCACCGCTTCCGACGTCACCTGAAACAGCGAGCGGTAGCGCGTCTCCATGTGGCGCAGGCGCCAGTAGTCGCGCTCCATCGCCTGCTGCGCGCTGATCAGCCGCTGCTGCAGCGCCGCGTTGGCGCGCAGGTCGCGGCCGAACACGACCGAACGCGCGCCTACCTTGTTGCGGCCACTGTTCTGTTGCGGCAACGCGATCGCCGAATAAGACAGCGGCAGGTCGGCACCGTCGATCGACGGGTGGTTGATGTGGCGCCAACGCGGTGCGGCATTCGCACGGGAGTCGCGCAGCAGCGCCTCGACCTTGGGGCGGCTCTCGATCGTCACGGTGTCGGCCCAGGGCTTGCCAAGCCACTCGTAGTAGCCCTCACGCAGCAGGTCCTCGCTGCCGAAGGCGAGGTCACGGATCACACCCTTGTCGTCGATGATCAGCGCCACATCGGCCGCCGCTGCGATCAGCTTGCCGGCCACGTCGGCGCTCAAGTCACCGAGCGTTCGCGCAGGCGCTTCGAACTCTCTCATCTGCCTTGCTTTCGGGGTCGCTGACGCATCACTACCTCGTTTTTCCTCATGGTGGCCGATGCCCTCGCGCGCAGCGAGCATCAGCCGACGGAACCGTGCTGTCGCGTGCCTCGGGAGATCAGGCCCTCGGCCAGCGCCGGTGCCTCGCGCCCGTCTATTGTCATGCCATCGGCACCGACCCGGGCCACGAACTCCGGGTGCACACCGAACAGCGGGCCGCCGACGAGAATGGCGATGTCACGATTGCAAGTGGCATGCCTGACGGCAGCGATGCTGTCGGCCAGCGCGCCCAGATGCACTTCGGCACCGAGCGAGAAGCCGATCACGTCGATCCATTCGAGGCTGACCAGCGACGCAGCATCAGCGCCCGCGGCCCACGCGCCGCCGGTCACGTCCCATCCCGCACGTCGGAAGAACTCGGCCACCATCACCAGCCCGAAGGTGTGCTGTTCGCCGGGGCTGGGCAGCAACAGCACTCGTCGCCCCCGCGCGGGATGCTCCACGCTGCGGCCCAGCGCCGGGCTGAGTTCGCGCAGCACTCGTTGCAGACGGCCGAGGCCGACGGTGACGTCGGTGAAGTTGCACAGGTCCTCTTCCCACAGCTCGCCCAGGTAGCGAGCGGTCGGCGCGAGCAGGTCAAGGTATATCTTCTCGACCGACACGTCGCGGGAGCGCAGGCTCTGGATCGTCGTGAAGGCCACGTCCTCTTCGTGTGACAGCACCAGCCTGGCGAAGTGCTTGACGTCGGCGTCGGTGATCGCATGCCCGCCGCCAGCAGGTCGCAGCATCGGCTCGGTGGCGCTGCGGTGCGCGAGCATCAAGCGCGGGATGATCTCTTCCTCTATCGTCCGCGCGAGTCGCGACATGCGCGTGTCGTTGGCTGCATCGGCAGGGCGAAATCCTGGCAACTCGGCTTCACATTCGGGCGAGGCAGCGCCTCTGGACGATCCCTCCCGCGCCGAATATTCCTGCGGAAAGCTCTCCATCGACGGTCTCCTGCGATGTTCTGGCGTTTCGCCTCGGGGAGATGCCCGGCGGCGCTTCCACCGTTTCGGGGGTGGCCTGGAAATCGACGTCGAAGCTGTCATCGCTGCGTGCGTCGCGGTTGAAGTTCTACTGCCGGCATCGCGGCCCGTCAACCGGGTTAGCGCCCTCAAGAGGATCGGCTCGACCTTCAATATAGTGTCATGTTTGATTTACGTCTAGCCTAATTGACAACCTCGGGACGCAGGTCTAGATTCGGCGCCAGCAGCATACCGAGGACATCGATGCAAGCACATGGGGCAAGGCCGGCGTCACACCGGCCCCTGTATTCCGCCGAGGAGCGCCAGCGCCGCGACGCGTCGGGCTGGACCCTCGTGCAGGGCGTGTTGGCACCGGTTCAGTTCGTGGTGTTTCTGGTGAGCCTGGGACTCGTGCTGCGCTACCTCGCCACGGGCGCCGGGCATGACGCGGCCGCCTTCTCGGTCGTCGCCAAGACGCTGACGCTCTACGCGATCATGATCACCGGCTGCATCTGGGAGAAGGTCGTCTTCGGCCGCTACCTGTTCGCGCCCGCCTTCTACTGGGAGGACGTGTTCAGCATGCTGGTGCTGACGCTGCACACGGCCTATCTGATTGCGCTGTTCACCGATGCGCTGGGCGCGCGGCAGCTGATGTACCTGGCGCTCGCCGCCTACGCGACCTATGTGATCAACGCGACGCAATTCATCCTGAAGCTGCGCGCAGCCCGACTCGGTCAGGCGGCGGTGGCTCAGGGAGTGGCGGCATGAGCCCGGTGATCCCGATCCGCGCCGCGGCCTCAGAAGGCTGCAGCGACGCTCCGGTGCTGCGCGAGCGCGGCCAGCGCGAGGTCTTTTGCGGCCTGACCGGCATCATCTGGCTGCACCGCAAGATCCAGGACGCGTTCTTCCTCGTCGTCGGCTCGCGCACTTGCGCGCACCTGATCCAGTCGGCGGCTGGCGTGATGATCTTCGCCGAGCCGCGCTTCGCGACCGCGATCATCGATGAGCGCGACCTCGCCGGCCTCGCCGATGCGAACACCGAACTCGATCGCGTCGTGACCCGGCTGCTAGAGCGCAGGCCCGAGATCAAGCTGCTGTTCCTCGTCGGCTCGTGCCCGTCCGAAGTCATCAAGCTCGACCTGTCGCGCGCCGCCTCTCGCCTGAGCGGCCGCTTCTCGCCCGACGTGCGGGTGCTGAACTACTCGGGCAGCGGCATCGAGACGACGTTCACACAGGGCGAGGACGCCTGCCTCGCGTCGCTGGTACCGGGCCTGCCTGCTGAAGCGGCCGATGCGCCTGCGTCGCTGATGATCGTCGGCACCTTGGCCGACGTCGTCGAGGACCAATTCACGCGCTTGTTCGCCCAGCTCGGCATCGGCCCGGTGCACTTCTTCCCGCCGCGCCGTGCGGGCGCGATGCCGGCGATCGGGCCGAGCACGCGCATCCTGCTCGCGCAGCCCTTCCTCGCCGACACCGCTCGCGCGCTCGAAGCGCGCGGCGCGACGCGGTTGCCTGCGCCCTTCCCGCTCGGCGCCGAAGGCACGACGCTGTGGCTGCAGGCCGCGGCCAGTGCGTTCGGCGTCGACGCCGAGGTATTCGACCGCGTCACCGCGCCGGGCCGCGAGCGTGCCCGCACCGCGCTGGCGCGGCAGCGCACCACGCTGGCCGGCAAGCGGGTGTTCTTCTTTCCCGACTCGCAGCTCGAGATCCCGATCGCTCGCTTCCTGTCGCGCGAACTCGGCATGCAGCTCACCGAGGTCGGCACGCCCTATCTTCACCGCCAGCACCTCGCGGAGGAACTGGCGCTGCTGCCGGGCGGCACCGTGCTGTCCGAAGGCCAGCACGTCGAGAAGCAGCTCGACCGCTGCCGCGCCGCGCAGCCCGACATCGTTGTCTGCGGCCTCGGCCTGGCGAATCCACTGGAGGCCGAGGGCATGACGACCAAGTGGTCGATCGAACTCGTGTTCACGCCGATTCACGGCTACGACCAGGCCGGCGACCTCGCCGAGTTGTTCACCCGCCCGCTGCTGCGGCGCTTGAAGCTCGTCGCCTGACCATGCAGCTCACCCTCTGGACTTATGAAGGCCCGCCGCACGTCGGCGCGATGCGCGTCGCCACCGCGTTGACGGACGTGCACTACGTGTTGCACGCGCCGCAGGGCGACACCTACGCCGACCTGCTGTTCACGATGATCGAGCGCCTGCCGAAGCGGCCGCCGGTCACGTACACGACCTTCCAGGCGCGCGACCTCGGTGGCGACACCGCGCAGCTGTTCAAGACCGCGGCACGCGAGGCCTACGAGCGCTTCCAGCCGAAGGCGATGATGGTCGGTGCGTCGTGCACCGCCGAGTTGATCCAGGACGATCCGGGTGGCTTGGCGAAGGCGCTTGGCCTGCCGGTGCCCGTCGTCGCGCTCGAACTGCCGTCGTACCAGCGCAAGGAGAACTGGGGCGCATCCGAAACCTTCTATCAGATGGTCCGCGCGCTCGCCGGCTCGAAGGTGCGCACACCGCGCGCCGAGGGCGATCGCCCGCGCTGCAACATCCTGGGCCCGAGCGCGCTCGGCTTCCGCCACCGCGACGACGTGCGCGAGATCACGCAGCTGCTCGACCAGATGGGCATCGATGTCCAGACCATCGCGCCGCTGGGCGCCAGCGCCAACGACCTCGCGCACCTGGGTGACGCGGACTTCAATATCTTGCTCTACCCCGAGGTCGGCGCGCTCACCGCAAGCTGGCTGACGCGCACCTACGGGCAACCGGCAACGAAGACGATCCCGATCGGCGCTGCCGCGACGCGCGAGTTCATCCACGAGGTCGCGACCCTCGCCGGCATCGACCCGACACGGGCGCTCGCCGACATCCGCTCGCACTCGCCGTGGTACGCGCGCTCGGTCGACTCGACTTACCTGACCGGCAAACGCGTCTTCATCTTCGGCGATGCAACGCACGCGGTCGCGGCGGCGCGCGTGGCATCGAACGAACTGGGCTTCAAGATCGTTGGCCTAGGCACCTACAGCCGCGAGTTCGCGCGCGAGGTGCGCGAAGCCGCCAAGCTCTACGACATCGAGGCGCTGATCACCGACGACTACCTCGAGGTCGAGGCCAAGGTCGCCGAGCTGCAGCCCGAGCTGGTGCTCGGCACGCAGATGGAGCGCCACATCGCCAAGCGACTGGGCGTGCCCTGCGCGGTGATCTCGGCGCCGGTGCACGTGCAGGATTTCCCGGCGCGCTACTCGCCGCAGATGGGCTTCGAGGGCGCGAACGTGCTGTTCGACACCTGGGTGCACCCGCTGATGATGGGGCTGGAGGAGCACCTGATCGGCATGTTTCGGGGCGACTTCGAGTTCCACGAGGACGCGGCGCCGTCGCACCTCGGTGGCCAGCCAACCTCGCCGACAGCAGCACCGCCAGCGGCCGATCCGGTCACCGACGCCCCCACGCAGATCGTCGTCGCCGCCTGGGCCGACGATGCGGAAAAAGAGCTTCGCAAGATCCCCTTCTTCGTGCGCGGCAAGGCCCGTCGCAACACGGAGCGCTACGCGCTCGACCGCGGCGTGCCGCTGATCACCATCGAGACGCTGTATGACGCCAAAGCGCACTTCAGCCGCTAGCGCACCTCTCACGCTGCATCCCGCGATGCGCGTCGTCATCGTGACGATGGACAGCCACCTCGCGAGCGCGGCGGAGCGCGCGAATCGCACGCTCGCGCGCACGATGCCAGGGCTGAAACTGGCGGTGCACGCCGCTGCCGAATGGGGTGGCGACGACGCAGCGCTGCAGCGCTGCCGGGCCGACATCGCGCACGGCGACATCGTGATCGCGACGATGCTGTTCATGGAGGATCACTTCCTGCCGGTCCTGGCTGCGCTGCAGGCACGGCGCGACACCTGCGACGCGATGGTCTGCGCGATGTCGGCCGCCGAGGTGATGAAGCTCACCCGCATGGGCCGTTTCGACATGAGCGCGCCGGCGAGCGGCCCGATGGCGCTGCTCAAGCGGCTGCGCGGCAAGCCCGAAGCTCAAGGCAACGAGACCGGCGTGAAAGCCACCGCCGGCGCGCGGCAGATGAAGATGCTGCGCCGGCTGCCGAAAATCCTGCGCTTCATCCCGGGCACCGCGCAGGACGTGCGGGCCTACTTCCTGACGCTGCAGTACTGGCTCGCGGGTTCGGAAGCGAACGTCGCGAGCATGGTCCAGTTCCTCGTCGACCGTTATGCCGACGGGCCGCGCAAGGCGATCCGCGGCACGCTCAAACCGTCGTCGCCGGTCGAGTACCCGGAGGTCGGCGTCTACCACCCGCGCATGGCGCAGCGCATGTCCACGCAGCTCGCCGACCTGCCGCGCGTGGCCACCAGCGGCAAGCGCGGCACGGTCGGCCTGCTGCTGATGCGCTCCTACCTGCTGGCCGGCAACACCGATCACTACGACGGCGTGGTCACCGCAATGGAAGCGCGCGGCCTGCGCGTCGTGCCGGCCTTCGCGACCGGGCTGGACTCGCGGCCCGCGATCGATGCCTTCTTCTTCGCCGACGGCCGGCCGACGATCGACGCCGTCGTCTCGCTGACCGGCTTCTCGCTCGTCGGCGGGCCGGCCTACAACGACGCCAAGGCGGCCGAGGACATCCTCGCGAAGCTCGACGTGCCGTATCTCGCCGTCACGCCAGTCGAGTTCCAGACGCTCGACCAGTGGGGCGGTTCGCCGCGCGGGCTGCTGCCGGTCGAGGCGACGATGATGGTCGCGATCCCTGAACTCGACGGCGCGACCGGCTCGATGGTCTTCGGCGGCCGCGGCAGCGCCGAGCACATCGCGTGCACCGGCTGCGCGCATGGGTGCACGTTCAAGAACGTCGTCGATGCCCACGATATGCACAGCTGCATCGAGCGCGCCGACCTGCTCGCGGCGCGCGTCGGCAGATTGGTCGACCTGCGTCGCTCGGAGCGTGCCGAACGCAAGGTCGCGGCGGTCGTCTTCAACTTCCCGCCGAACGCGGGCAACACCGGCACGGCCGCGTTCCTGTCGGTGTTCGAGTCGCTGTTCAACACCATGGCGGCGATGCAGCGCGAGGGCTACACGGTCGACATGCCCGCGAGCGTCGACGCACTGCGCGGACGCATCATCAACGGCAATGCGCAGCGCTTCGGCGCCGCCGCCAACGTGCATGTGCGCATCCCTGCCGACGACCATGTGCGGCGCGAAAAGCACCTGAAGGAAATCGAGGCGCAGTGGGGCCCGGCACCGGGCAAGCAGCAGAGCGATGGCAGCAGCCTCTTTGTCTACGGCGAGCGCTTCGGCAACGTCTTCGTCGGCGTGCAACCCGCGTTCGGCTACGAGGGCGATCCGATGCGGCTGCTGTTCGAGAAGGGCTTTGCGCCGACGCACGCGTTCTCGGCCTTCTACCGCTGGCTGCGCGAGGACTTCGGAGCGCACGCGGTGCTGCACTTCGGCACGCACGGCGCGCTCGAATTCATGCCGGGCAAGCAGAACGGTCTGACCGCCACCTGCTGGCCTGACCGCCTGATCGGCGACCTGCCGAACTTCTATCTCTATGCCTCGAACAACCCGTCCGAAGGCACGATCGCGAAACGCCGCGCCGCGGCCACGCTGATCAGCTACCTGACGCCGCCGGTGGCGCAGGCGGGGCTGTACAAGGGGCTGGCCGACCTGAAGGGCTTGCTTGAGCGCTATCGCGGTCTCGAGCCCGATGCAGTAGCAGAGGCCGACGAACTCGCGCTGATGATCCAGGCGCAGGCGGCCGAACTCGAACTCGCGGTGATCGAACCGCACTGGGCCGACGCCGCATCCACGCAGGTCGCAAAGCTCAACGACGCGGTGCTCGAACTCGAGTACACGTTGATACCGTACGGCCTGCACGTCGTCGGTCAGGCGCCCACGCCGAGCGAGCGCGTCGACCTGCTGCTCTCGCTGGCCGAGGCGTCGCATGGCGCACGGCCCGATCGCGCGGTGATCGAGGCGCTCGTCGCCGGTGGCACGGCACAGGGTGACGCGCGGACCATCGCGCTGCTGACCGAGCTCGCCGCCGCCGATGCACTGATCGCCGAAGACCACGAGGTCGACGGAATTCTGCACGCACTCGATGGCAAGTTCCTGCGCCCCGCGCCGGGCGGCGACCTGCTGCGCACGCCGGCCATCCTGCCGACCGGCCGCAACCTCCACGGCTTCGACCCGTTCCGCATCCCGAGCGCGTATGCGGTGAAGGACGGTGCACGCCAGGCCGAGCGGCTGCTGCAGCGGCACATGGCCGACGGCCACACCTTCCCGGAATCAATCGCGCTCGTGCTGTGGGGCACCGACAACCTGAAGAGCGAAGGCGGCCCGATCGGCCAGGCGCTCGTGCTGATGGGTGCTGTGCCGCGCTTCGACAGCTACGGGCGGCTCGCCGGCGCGCAGCTGATGACACTCGAAGAGCTCGGCCGGCCGCGTGTCGATGTGATCATCACGCTGTCCGGCATCTTCCGTGACCTGCTGCCACTGCAGATCAAGCTGCTCGCCGAGGCTGCGTTCCTCGCGGCCAGCGCCGACGAACCGCTGGAACGCAACTTCATCCGCAAGCACGCGCTGGCCTACCAAGCCGAGCACGGCGGCGATCTCGAGACGGCCTCGCTGCGCGTGTTCGGCAATGCCGAAGGCGCGTACGGCGCGAACGTCGGCAGCCTGATCGACAACAGCCGCTGGGATGACGCCGACGAACTCGCCGAGACCTACACCCGGCGCAAGGGCTTCGCTTACGGGCGCAGCGGCCGGCCGGTGCAGCAAGCCGCATTGCTGAACAGCGTGCTCGCCGGCGTGCAGCTCGCCTACCAGAACCTCGACTCGGTCGAACTCGGCGTGACCACGATCGACACCTACTTCGACACGCTGGGCGGTATCAGCCGGGCCGTGAAGCGCGCGAAATCCGCAAGAGACGGCGCGAGCGCTGAAGTGGCCCCCGTCTACATCGGCGACCAGACCCGTGACGCGAATGGCGGCGGCACGGTGCGCACGCTGAGCGAGCAGGTCGCGCTGGAAACGCGCACCCGCATGCTGAACCCGAAGTGGTACGAGGGCATGCTGAAGCACGGCTATGAAGGCGTGCGCCAGATCGAAGTTCACGTGACGAACACGATGGGCTGGTCGGCCACGACCGGCCAGGTCCAGCCCTGGGTCTACGAGCAGCTGAGCGAGACCTTCATGCTCGACCCTTCGATGCGCGACCGCCTCGCCAAACTGAACCCGACCGCCTCGGCGCGCGTGGCGAATCGCCTGCTCGAAGCCTCGGACCGCAATTTCTGGAAGCCCGACGCGAAGATGCTGGCCGCATTGCGCCGGGCCGGTGAGGAGCTTGAAGACCGGCTCGAAGGTGTGTTTGAAGGAAGCCCCGCATGAGTACCACGACGATCCCGTTCCCCGACATCAAGAACCCGGGGGTGCGCAAGAACCTGCGGCTCGACGGCGAAGGCAGTGTGCAGGTCGCGCTCGACGAGAACGTCAAGATCGGCAACGCCAAGGTGTTCGCGATCTACGGCAAGGGTGGCATCGGCAAGAGCACGACCTCGAGCAACCTCTCGGCGGCGTTCTCGAAGCTCGGCAAGCGTGTGCTGCAGATCGGCTGCGACCCGAAGCACGACTCGACCTTCACACTCACGAAGAAGATGCTGCCAACGGTGATCGACGTGCTCGAGACCGTCGATTTTCACGCCGAGGAGTTGCGCGTCGAGGACTTCGTCTTCCCCGGCTACAACGGCGTGATGTGTGTCGAAGCCGGCGGCCCGCCGGCCGGCACCGGCTGTGGCGGCTACGTGGTCGGCCAGACCGTCAAGCTGCTGAAGGAACACCACCTGCTCGAAGACACCGACGTGGTGATCTTCGACGTGCTCGGCGACGTGGTCTGCGGCGGCTTCGCAGCACCCCTGCAGCACGCCGACCGCGCGCTGATCGTCACCGCGAACGACTTCGATTCGATCTTCGCGATGAACCGCATCGTGCAGGCGATCGGCGCGA
>JBDTVC010000070.1:0-19808 GCA_040007475.1 Burkholderiales bacterium | reverse complement strand
CGCCCAGTGGCTCACCAAGTGAGCCTGTCACTACTCAACGCGAACAGAGCCAAAGACTAAAGGGTCAGCACGCGCTTGCGTGCTGACCCTCGTCATTTATGGTGCGGCTGGCAGGAATCGAACCCACGACCCCTTGGTTCGTAGCCAAGTACTCTATCCAGCTGAGCTACAGCCGCGCAGCCACGCAGTATAGCAGTTCTGGCAGAGTCTCAGCCCAGCTTGGCAGCGGACTCGAAACACGCACCGGCACGTGCCGAATCGCCCTCCTGCTGCGCGAGCGCCGCGAGTGACAGCCACGCGCGGCGCCGGCCGGCGTTGGCCAGCGTCACATCGGCAGCCGCCTGCTCGAGCAGGCGGCGCGCCTTGCCCCACAGCTGGCGCTCGGCCAGCGCGCAGCCGACGGCCAGCGCAACGGCGCCTTCGCGCGTGTAGGCGGTCGACGCGGCTTCCAGCCGCGGCAGCCACTCCGGCCCGATCCCCGGCAACGCGTTCACCAGCGCGAGTGCGATCGTGGCGCGCTCGTCGGCACCGATGTCGGCGGGTTGGTCCCAGAACGGGCGCAACCAGCCGCGTGCGTCGTCGTGCGCACCGAGCGCCGCGGCGCGATCGGCGGCGCGCGCGGCGACGAACGCATCGCGGCGGTCGACCGAATCGAACTGAACCCAGACGCGACGCAGCTGATCGATGTCGTGCGCGGTGTCAAGCGACTCGAACGCCAGCGACCGCAACAACCCCTGCGCCGCGATCTTCGAGAAGCCCTGGTGCTTGGCCAGCAGCCGCGCGGTCTTCAGCGCCTCCTGCGGCTGGCGACCCAGCCGCGTCGCCTGCAGTTTCAGGCGCAGTGCATGGGTGCGGCGCGCCACGCCCTGCGGCAGTTGGCCAAGCAGTTCGAGCGCACGCGGCGCATCGCGGTCGTCGAGCGCCCACTCGGCGGCGAGCAGCCGCGCGCCTTCTTCGGCCGGGCGCGCCGCCGCGTGGCGCGTGGCGAGATCGAGTGCGCGCTTGAGCTGATCGTCACGGCCCGGGCGATCCTGCATGCGGTGCGCGCTGCCGGCGGCGAGCAGGTGGCTGAGCACGGTGAACTCGTTGTCCTGCGCGAGTTCGGGCGTCTCGGCCTGGATCGCGAGGGCACGCTGCGCCGACTTCTGCGCGCGGCTGTAGCGGCCGCCGAAGTACTGCGAGAGCGCGTCACGCAGCGCTGCCTGCGCTGTGCGGTCGCGGCGCGCGACACGCCACTCGCGCGCACGCTGGGGCAGCCCGATCAACGCGCTCAAACCTTGGATCGCGGTGACGATCACGAAGCAGGTGCCGATCAGCGCGAGCAGGAACAGGTTCAGCGAGATGTCGATGCGCCACGAGCGCCAGTAGAACGTGGCCAGCCCGTCATTGGTGCCGAGCGTGCTCGCCGCGAGCACGGCGACGCCGAACAGCAGCACGAACCAGATGATGTTGCGCATCGCCCGCCTGATCAACGGCCGGCCGAGGCGGCCGTGAGCGCAGCGAGCGTGTCGTCGGGCCGCGGCACACCGACCTGGCGCGCCTGCGCGATCACCTGCCTGACGAGCTCGGTCGCGACCTGCGTGCGCTTGGCGCTGCGGTCGAAGTAGCGCTCGAGGGAGGCCTGGGCCACCTGCAGGTCGCTTTGCGCGGTGTCGAACTGCCGGCTCAGCAGCGCGAGCCGCGCGTTCAGCAGCCGCAGCTTCAGGTTCTCGCGCACGAAGAACGATTGCTCGGGCGCGAGCAGCATCGCATCGGGGTGGTCGATGCGCGTGACGCGCACCAGCGACCTCGCCTCGGCCCAGATGCGCTCGGTGACCGCACCCCACGCATCACCGACCTTGCCGCCCCACACGGCCGCGGTACTCGCGGCCGGCGCCGCGCTCGCCGGCCGTGCGGGTGCAGGCGCGACCTTCGCGTCGCGCGCGGCCGCGTCCTTGCGCGTCTCGGCCACGGCCACCAGCGGCAGGTCGTCGACCATGCGGACCGCTTCGTCGAGCTTGATGCTGAGGGTCGAGATGTCGGCGACGCTGACGGCTCGCACCCGGGCGAGATCGCGTGCGATCGCGCGCCGCACGCCTTCGAGGCGCGGCTGCTTGTAGCGCGCCAGTCGTTCCTCACCCTGCTTCAGCGTGGCCACCAGCGGCTCGGCGCTGCCCGTGATCGCGGCCTGCTGCAGCGCGACGCGGATGGCGGCGTCGATATCGGTCAGCACGTTCTCGTCGCGCGATCGCGAGAGCGACTGGATCAGCTCCTCGAGCTGGGTGCGCTGCACCGCGACCTCGGCGACGCGCGCTTCGAGCAGGGCGACCTTGGCGGCAGATTCGCTCGTCGTCTCCTGGGCCTGCTTGGCGATCATGCGGGCCTCGGCGATCTTGGTCGCACCGTCCTGCTGGCGCCGCACGAGTTCCTGTTCGAGGCTGGCCCCGCGCTGATCTGCCCGCCACGCCACGCCGAGGCTCGCGACGCTGATCGCGCCGAGCGCGATGACGGCGATCCACCACCCGCGCGGCAAGGTCGGGCGCGCGGGCGCGACCGCAGCGCGCGCGAGGGCTGGCGCGGGTTCGGGGGCAGCGGTGTGGGAGTCGTCGTTCACGGTCGAATCGATTGTATGCAGGCGATCACGACGGCCGGGGACGGCCGCGCCTCAACCACGTGCGAGAAGCCCGCGCGCCGCGCCCGATCGGCAATGCGCGGGTGCGTGGCGATCGCACGCGCGCGCTGCCAGTCAGCGCCGGCCGGCGCCAGGGCCTCGAGGTTGTCGATCGCCTCGGAGCTGCTGAACAGCCAGAGATGCGCATCCGGCTCGGCCAGTGCCGCCTGGACGATCGCCCGCTCGGGGGCGCCGAATGTCGGCATCACGCGTCGGTACGCGCTGACGTGCGTCACGCTCGCACCGTGGCGGCGCAGCGTGTCGGCCAACCAGTCGCGGCCGCCATCACCGCGCACGATCAGCACCGCCTCGCCCCGCCAGTCGCGGTGCCGCAGGCGCAGCCACAGCGCTTCGGAGTCGAACTGCGGTGAGTCAGGTGCGGGTTCGACGATCTGCATGACCGGCAGACCGAGCGCGACGAGCGCGCGCGTCGTGCCCGGCCCTGACGAGCCTGCAAACACCGTGTCGGGCCACGCGCTCTCGGCCGGTCGGCGGGCGAAGAAATGCTGCACGGCATTCGGGCTCACGAACATCACCAGCCGGTACCGCTCGAGCGAGTGCCACGCGTCGAGCAGCGGTGTGGCGTCATCGGCCGGCGCGACGTCGATCAGCGGCAGCGCGACCACATCGATGCCGCGTGCACGCAGATCGAGCACCCACTCGGCCGCCTGAGCCGAGGGGCGGGTCACGATCACGCGCAAGGGCTTCACCGTCAGGCGGGGGGCGGCGCGAGGTACGTCGCCGCGCCGGTGTCGCGCAGCGATTGCGCGGCGGCCTCGCCGAGCGCGCGGGCTTCGGCCGGCGTGGTCACGGCGCCCTGCTGCGCCGCCCGCAGCAGCGGCGAAGTCGGCGTCAGCGCGTGGCCGAGCGCGACATGCAGGCTCAGGGTGTCGCCAGACCAGGTCGCATGCGCGGCCAGGGGCATGCTGCAGCTGCCGCCGAGGGCGCGCGAAACCGCGCGCTCGGCCTCGACCGCGAGCCACGTCGGGCGGTGTGTCAGCTCGGCCAGTTGCGCGCGCAGCGTGTGCGCGTCGCTGCGCACTTCGATGCCCAGCGCCCCCTGCCCGGCGCACGGCAGCATCGTCTCGGCGTCGAACACGCTGGCGATGCGCTGCGCGAGGCCGAGGCGCTTGAGCCCGGCCGCGGCCAGAACGATGGCGTCGTAGCCGCCCTCGTCGAGCTTGCGCAGCCGCGTGTCGAGGTTGCCGCGCAGCGGCTGCACATCGAGGTCGGGCCGCAGCGCGATCAGCTGCACGACGCGGCGCAGGCTCGAGGTACCGACGGTGGCACCGTTCGGCAGCTCGTCCAGCGACGCGTAGCGGGTCGACACGAACGCGTCGCGCGGGTCCTCGCGCTCGAGCACCGCGGCGAGCTCGAAGCCTTCGGGCAGGTCCATTGGCACATCCTTCAGCGAATGCACCGCGAGCTGCGCGCGGCCCTCTTCGAGCGCGGTCTCGAGCTCCTTCACGAACAGGCCCTTGCCGCCGACCTTGGACAGGGTGCGGTCGAGGATCTGGTCGCCGCGGGTGGTCATGCCGAGCAGGTCCACGCTCAGCCCGAAACGCTGCGTCAGCAGTGCGCGCACATGCTCGGCCTGCCACAGGGCGAGGCGGCTTTCCCGGGTGGCGATCAGGGTGGTTTCGGGCATGCGCCGATGCTAGCAGGCCCGTCTCTTGCATCACCCCTGCCCTAAGATCGAGAGCCGCCCCACCGACACAAGACAAGACGCGAGACGCCCATGGCCCGACTCAAGACCAGCCCCAACGACGCTGCCGAAAAGAACAAACCGCTGGTCGACGACATCCGCCTGCTCGGCCGCATCCTCGGCGACGTGATCCGCGAGCAGGAAGGCAAGACGGTGTTCGAGCTGGTCGAGCGCATCCGCCAGCTCTCGGTCGCCTACCGGCTCAAGAGCGACGCGCAGGCCGGCCGCTCGCTCGACCGGCTACTGAAGAACCTGACCGGCGACCAGACCGTCAGCGTGATCCGCGCCTTCAGCTACTTCTCGCACCTGGCCAACATCGCCGAAGACCGCCACCACGTGCGCCGGCGCGACCACCACGAGCGCCAGGGCCACCTGCAGGAGGGTTCGCTGGCGATGACGATGGAGCGCCTCGGCCAGGCCGACATCCGCGCCGCCGATGTCGTGAAGACCTTGGCCCACGCCTACATCTCGCCCGTGCTCACCGCGCACCCGACCGAGGTGCAGCGCAAGAGCATCCTCGACGCCGAGCGCATGATCGCCGAGCTCGTCGAGCAGCGCGACGGCACGCGCAGCGCGCGCGAGCTGGCCGAGAACGAGGCGCTGATCCGCGCCCGCGTCACGCAGATCTGGCAGACGCGCATGCTGCGCACCGCCAAGCTCACGGTCGCCGACGAGATCGAGAACGCGCTGAGCTACTACCGCTCCACCTTCCTGCGCCAGATCCCGCGCATGTACCGTGAGCTCGAAGAAGCGCTGCCCGGCCACGAGATCGCGTCGTTCTTCCGCATGGGCAACTGGATCGGCGGCGACCGCGACGGCAACCCCTTCGTCACCGCCGAGACGCTGCAGATGGCGCTGGCGCGCCAGAGCGAGACGGTGCTGCGCTTCTACCTGACCGAGGCGCACGAGCTCGGCGCCGAGCTCTCGATCTCGGCCTCGCTCGCACCGGTGACGGACGAGATGAAGGCACTCGCCGCCGCCTCGCCCGACCACAGCGTGCACCGGGAGGACGAGCCCTACCGCAAGGCGCTGATCGGCATGTACGCGCGCCTGGCCGCGACGCTGCACGAGTTCACCGGCACCGAGGCGTTGCGCCACGCGGTCGCGCCGCAGCGGCCGTATGCGAGCGCCTCCGAGTTCCTGCACGACCTGCAGATCATCCGCCGCTCGCTCGCCGCGCACCACGCGCAGGCGCTCGCGGCGCCGCGGCTGATGCCGCTGATCCGCGCGGTGCAGGTGTTCGGCTTCCACCTCGCGACCGTGGACCTGCGCCAGAGTTCGGACAAGCACGAAGCCGTCGTCGCCGAGCTGCTGCGCGTCGCCCGCGTCGAGGCCGACTACAGCGCGCTGAGCGAACCCGCACGCCGCGAGCTGCTGCTGCGCGAGCTGAACGACGCGCGCCCGTTGCGCGTGCGCGCCGCCGCGTACAGCGAACACACGGTCGGCGAACTCGCGATCTTCGAGGCTGCGGTCGTGATGCTGAAGCAGTACGGCCACGATGCGCTGCGCCACTACATCATCTCGCACACCGAGGACGTGAGCGACCTGCTCGAAGTGATGCTGCTGCTGAAGGAAGTCGGCCTGCTGCGCGGCACGCTCGACGACGCGGCCGAATCGTCGCTGATCGTCTCGCCGCTGTTCGAGACCATCGGCGACCTGCGCAACGCCGCGCCGATCATGCGCGCGTTCTACGCGCTGCCCGGCATCGCCGCGATGATGAAGCGCTCGGGTGCCGAGCAGGACATCATGCTCGGCTACAGCGACAGCAACAAGGACGGCGGCAGCTTCACCAGCAACTGGGAGCTGTACCGCGCCGAAATCGATCTGGTCGAACTCTTCGGCGAATTGCGCAAGGAGCACGGCCTGACGCTGCGCCTGTTCCACGGCCGCGGAGGCACCGTTGGCCGCGGCGGCGGCCCGAGCTACCAGGCCATCCTCGCGCAGCCACCCGGCACGGTGAACGGGCAGATCCGCCTCACCGAGCAGGGCGAGGTGATCGCGTCGAAATACGCGCACCCCGAGATCGGCCGTCGCAACCTCGAGACGTTGGTCGCGGCCACGCTCGAAGCCACGCTGCTCCACCCCACCAAGAGCGCGCCGAAGGCCTTCCTCGACGCCGCGGCGCAGATCAGCGACGCCAGCTTCAAGGCCTACCGCCACCTCGTCTACGAAACGCCGGGTTTCACCGAGTACTTCTTCAGCGCCACGCCGATCCGCGAGATCGCCGAGCTCAACATCGGCTCGCGACCCGCGTCACGCAAGGCCACGCGTGCGATCGAGGATCTGCGCGCCATCCCCTGGTCGTTCAGCTGGGGCCAGTGCCGCGTCGCGCTGCCCGGCTGGTGCGGCTTCGGCTCGGCGATCGAGGCCTTCCTCGGCAAGGAGGGGCCGCAACGCAAGGAGCGCCTCGCGCTGCTGCAGAAGATGCACAAGCAGTGGCCGTTCTTCCGCACGCTGCTGTCCAACCTCGACATGGTGATGGCCAAGAGCGACCTGGCGATCGCGGCGCGCTACGTCGAACTCGTCGAGGACAAGAAGCTCGGCAAGCGCATCTTCGGCCTCGTGAAGGCCGAGTGGCAGCGCACGAACGACGCGCTGTCGCTGATCACCGGCGAGAAGAACCGTCTCGACTCGAACCCGTCGCTCGCGCGCTCGATCGAGCACCGCTTCCCGTACCTCGACCCGCTGAACCACCTGCAGGTCGAGTTGATGCGGCGCTACCGGCAGCGCAAGGAAGGCGACCCCGAGAACGCGCGGGTGCAGACCGGCATCCACATCTCGATCAACGGGGTGGCGGCGGGGTTGCGCAACACGGGGTAGCGATCAGCGCGCGGATGACGCGGCCGATGCGGCTGAGGCTGCGGCCGAGGCTGCTGCCGCCGCGGAGGCCGCCTCCGCCGCCCGTCGGGTGTCACCCTCGCGAGCGATACGAATGAACTCGTCGGGCGACTTGCCGGAGCGCGCGACCCAAGTGCGCAGCGCACCTGCCTCACCGAGGCGCGCGTAGCTTCTGAACAGGGCCAAGTCGTGCTTGATGCCTTCGCACCCACCAGCCGTCCCACCACTATCGCCGACGCCGGCCGGCAGGAAGACCGCCGCGTCATAGGCCGCGCGCTCACCACGCAAGCGGTCGTTCCGCTCTGCGGACCACCCGACAGATTTGCCGATCGCGAGCCCGATGCCGCGCTCGAGCAAGGTGTCGGACTTGTTTGCGAGCAGTTCAGCCGCCGACGAACAGGTCTCGAGCCGGTTCGAATCGCGCCGCGCGTCGGGCTTGCAAAGTTGGATCAGCGACTGATAGGTGGGCAATGCCCAGGCTGCATCCACGGCGGCGGTTTCGGCGACGAGTGTCAACGCCGCGGGCTGCGAGGCTTGGTCCTCCGGCGTGTGCGCGAGCACGAGGCCGGCCACCGAGAAGAAGTGCTGATCGCTCCGGCGTGCCGTCGAGATCCGGTAGAGCGCTTCCTGCTGTGCCGCTGTGTCGCGTCGCTCGGCGGCCTGCGCGAGCGCGAACAGCCAGGGTGACGCGTTGTCGGGCTCGAGCCGCGCCCATTGCGCAGCGCTCAGGAGGGGACACGCGCCCTCGCTGCCGGGCGGCCGCCACTGACCGCAGGCTTTGAATGCGAGCGCGTAGACTTTCGGGTCGTTGGTTGTGGTCGCCATGCGCACCAGCGCATCGCGCACCTCGGAGAGCTTGATCCCGGCGCGACGACCGGCCTCGCATTCCGCGTTGTCGCAGGACGCGGTCACAGGGACCAGATTCGACAGTCCCGAACGAAAGATGTCGTCGCCGACCAGGCCCAGCCAGATGGCGGCCGCGCGGCTGAACTCGCCCGGATCGGCGCGCAAGCTGTCGATCACACGTGCACGCGCCTCGGGCAGGTGAACCGCGCGTTCAAACGCTTCCGGTTCGATCTCGCCGTCTGGCTTGAGCTTGACCCACACCCCGCCGCACAACTCGACCTCGTCGCTGCCATGCGTCACCGCTGCCGACCCGGGCGCCGTGCCTGCCGGCACCGCCGCCTGGTCCGGCGCTGCGTCAGGCGATGGCGCGGACACCGCAGGCGGAGCTGAAGTGGTGGCCAATGCGACGGTCGGAGGCCGATCGTGCGGCGCGATCACGAAAGCAATCACGATCAGGAGCACCAACCCGGCAGCCGCCCACCACCTGCGTCGCACGGGTCTACCTCCCCGCCGCGACCAGCGCCTCGCGCACGGCCGCCACCTGCCGCCGCGAAACCGCGAGCCATTCGTCGACCGGGGCCATGCAGACGGCCCAGCTCTCGCCGCCCTCTTCGTCGCCCTCGCCCGCCATCGTGCGCCGCTCCAGCGCGCGCACCGCGTGCCGGGCGACGAGCGCGTTGCGGTGCACGCGCATGAAGTGCTCGCCCATGCGCTGCTCCAGGTCCGACAGCGCCTCGTCGAGCACATAGGTGTGCGCGGCGGTGCGCAGCGTCACGTACTTGAGCTCTGCCTTGAAGTAGAGGATCTCGGTCACCGGCACGCGGACGAGCCGCCCGCGGTCGGTGACGACGATCACCGGCGTGTCGGGCGACGGCACCGCGAGCGCGCCCGCGCGCGCCAGCGCGAGCCGCTGCGCGACGCGCTGCAGCGCCGCATGCAGGCGCTCGCGGCGCACGGGCTTGGTGAGGTAGTCGACCGCGTCGAGGTCGAACGCGCGCAGCGCGTGCTGCGCATGTGCGGTGACGAACACGACCGCGGGCGGCTCCGCGAGCGACTTCAGTTCGAGCGCGAGCTGCGTGCCGTCGCGGCCGGGCATCTGCACGTCGAGCAGCACCACGTCGCAGACGTTCGTGGCCAGCCACGCGAGGGCCTGCACCGCGTTCGCGGCCTCGCCGAGCACGGTGGCGGGCGGGTCGGTGCACTCGCCGACCAATTGGCGCAGCCGCATGCGCGCGAGTTCTTCGTCATCGACGATCAGCACCCGCAGCCTCGTCATGACAATGGCACCACGATCTGCACGCGGTAGGCATCCGCTTCGAGCCGGGTCTCGAACTGCGCGGCCACGTCGTGCATCAGCCGCAGCCGCTCGCGCACGTTCTGCAGCGCGATGCCGTTGCCGGGCTCCGAGCGCGCAGCCGGCACGGTGTTGGTGATGGCGATCAGCGCGCGGCCGAGCTTGACGCGCGTGCGCACGCGGATCGTGCCGCCCTCGTCGGCCGGCTCGATGCCGTGCCGCACGGCGTTCTCGACCAGCGGCTGCAGCAGCAGTGGCGGCACGCGCGCGGCGCCGGCTTCGGCGTCGAGCTCCCAGGTCACACGCAGGCGGCTGCCGAAGCGGATCTGCTCGATCGCGAGGTAGCGCTTCGCGAGCTCGATCTCTTCGGCGAGCGTGACCGACTCGGCGCTGTCGGAGATCGCGACGCGGAACAGCTCGGCCAGGTCTTCGAGCACCCCCTCGGCACGCGCCGGGTCGAGCCGCACCAACGTGAGCGCGCTGTTGAGCGTGTTGAACAGGAAGTGCGGGCGGATGCGCGATTGCAACTCGGCCAGCCGCGCCGCCGTCTCGGCCGGCAGGGTGGCCTGCGCGCGCAGCCGCAGCCACTGGAACAGGGCCGCGGCGATCGCGGCGCCGGCGCCGGCCGGCGCGAGCCAGCCGGGGATCGCCGTGGTGCCGGCGGTGGGCAGCCACGCGAGCGCGGAACCGATCGCGCCGCAGGCGGCGCCCAGCCCGATCGCCACGGCCCACTGCACCGGCACCGGCCACCCGACGAGGCTGCGCTTGATGCCGCACACGACGAGCAGCCACATCAGCACTGCCGGCAGCGCGCTGCTGGCGCCGAGCGTGAACATGGTCAGCCAGCCCTGCCACGAGTTCACTGCGAACAGCACGCCGACGACAACGACACCGTGCACGAACAGCAACGCGCGCAACACCACGCCGACGTGGCACACATCGAACCCTGCGGCGACCTCGACCGGCCGTGCCGCGATCGGCGCCATCGCGTCGAACGCGGTCGTGCCGAAGCCGGTCGAGCGGAGATCGCTCGGGCGGGCGGGCGCGGCAGTGGGGCGGGCAGCGGTCAAGGAGGTGGCGTCGATAGAATGCGACAGCCCCGCATTGTCCAACTCCCGCCGCTCATGTCCATCAACCAATTCGACAAAAAATCACAGGCCTGGTCGGCGCTGTTCTCCGAGCCGATGAGCGAGCTGGTCAAGCGCTACACCGCGAGCGTCGAATTCGATCAGCGGCTGTGGCAGGCCGACATCACCGGCAGCCTCGCGCACGCCGAGATGCTGAGCGCGCAAGGGATCATCTCGGCCGACGATCGCGCGGCGATCGAGCGCGGCATGGCACAGATCCGCGCCGAGATCGAGGCCGGCACGTTCGAGTGGAAGCTCGATCTCGAGGACGTGCATCTGAACATCGAGGCGCGCCTGACGCAGCTCGTCGGCGACGCCGGCAAGCGGCTGCACACCGGCCGCTCGCGCAACGACCAGGTCGCGACAGACGTGCGCCTGTGGCTGCGCGACGAGATCACCGCGATCGGCGGGCTGCTGACCGAGCTGCAGCGCGCGCTGGTCGAAGTCGCCGAGAAGAACGCCGACGTGATCCTGCCCGGCTTCACGCACCTGCAGGTGGCTCAGCCGGTGAGCTTCGGCCACCACCTGCTCGCGTATGTCGAGATGTTCGCGCGCGATGCCGAGCGCATGGGCGATGTCTACCGCCGCACCAATCGCCTGCCGCTGGGTGCCGCCGCGCTGGCCGGCACGAGCTACCCGCTGGACCGCGAGCGCGTCGCGAAGACGCTCGGCATGGTGGATGACAAAGGCGATGCCTGTGTCTGCCAGAACAGCCTCGACGCGGTGAGCGACCGCGACTTCGCGATCGAGTTCAGCGCGGCGGCCACGCTGTGCATGATCCACTTCTCGCGCCTGAGCGAAGAACTCGTGTTGTGGATGAGCCAGAACTTCGGTTTCATCGACCTGGCCGATCGCTTCTGCACCGGCTCGTCGATCATGCCGCAGAAGAAGAACCCCGACGTGCCCGAACTCGCGCGCGGCAAGACCGGCCGCGTCGTCGGCCACCTGATGGGCCTGATCACCTTGATGAAGGGCCAGCCGCTCGCCTACAACAAGGACAACCAGGAAGACAAGGAGCCGCTGTTCGACACCGTCGACACGCTGAAGGACACGCTGCGCATCTTCATCGAGATGGTCGCCGGCATCACCGTGAAGCCCGAGGCGATGGAGCGCGCCGCGCTGCGCGGCTACGCGACGGCCACCGACCTGGCCGACTACCTCGTCAAGAAGGGCCTGCCGTTCCGTGATGCACACGAAGTCGTCGCGCACGCCGTCAAGCTCGCGATCGTGCAGGGCGCCGACCTGTCGCAGCTGCCGCTGGCCACGCTGCAGGGCTTCCACCCGCAGATCGAGGCCGACGTGTTCGAGTGCCTGAGCCTGAGCGGCTCGCTGAACGCCCGCAACGTGCTCGGCGGCACCGCGCCGGCGCAGGTGCGCGCGCAGGTCGCGCGCCACCGCACCCGCCTGGGCTGAGGCGCACGCCGATGCGCGTCCGCCTTGCCACGCTGCTGATCGCCGCAGCCGCTTCCCACACCGCCATGGCCGCCAACATCACCTACCCCACGACCGCCAAGGTCGCGCAGACCGACACCTACTTCGGCACCGAGGTCGCCGACCCGTACCGCTGGCTCGAAGACGACAACGCCGCCGAGACGAAGGCCTGGGTCGCGCAGCAGAACGAGCTGACCTTCGGCTGGCTGAAGAAGATCCCGTTCCGCGACGCGCTGCTCGCGCGCATCCGCGCGATCTCGAACTACGCGCGCTACAGCACGCCGTTCGAGAAGAACGGCAAGGTCTTCTTCTACAAGAACGACGGCCTGCAGAACCAGGCGGTGCTGTACGTGCAGCAAGGCCTCGCCGGCACGCCGGAGGTGCTGCTCGACCCGAACACGTTCTCGACCGACGGCACGATCAAGCTCGAGTCGTTCAGGCTCAGCCACGATGGGCGCTACGCTGTCTATGCCAAGACGGCGATCGCCGGCTCCGACTGGCAGGACGTCCACGTGATGGACCTGGCCACGCGCCGGACGCTGCCCGAGGTGCTGCACTGGATCAAGTTCAGCGGCGCCGAGTGGCGCGGCGACGGCTTCTACTACAGCCGCTTCCCCGCGCCGCCCAAGGGCGCCGAGATGACCGTGACGATGACCGGCATGACGGTCTGGTTCCACCGGGTCGGCACGCCGCAGAGCGCCGACACGCTGGTGTACCAGGACACCGCGCACCCCGAGTATTTCGTCGGCGTGCAGACGACCGAGGACGAGCGCTTCGCCGTGCTCAGCGTTCAGGACCTGTCCAAACGCGGCAACGCGCTGCTCGTGCGCGAAGAAAGTGCGAAGGACGAGCCGTTCAGGCCCATCGTCGCCGAGATCAGCGACGACAGCTTCGACGTGATCGGCAACGACGGCGCCCAGCTGCTGATCCGCACCAACCGCGCCGCGCCGAACCGCAAGCTGGTGCGCTTCGACACCGGCACGCGCGAGTGGACAACGCTGCTGGCCGAGCAGCCGCACCTGCTCGAATCGGTCTCGCAAGCGGGCGGGCGCCTGTTCGCCAGCTACCTGCACGACGTGACCTCGCGCGTGCAGGTGCACGCGCTCGACGGCAAGCTGCAGCACCCCATCGCACTGCCCGCGCCGGGCTCCGCATCGGGCTTCGGCGGCGAGGCGCGCAGCACCGGCGTCTTCTATGCGTTCACGTCGATGAACCAGCCGCCGACGCTGTTCCGCTACGACATCGCGAAGAACCGCAGCGAGGTCTTCCGCGCACCCGAGATCGCCGGCTTCGACCCGGCCCGCTTCGAGAGCCGGCAGGTGTTCTTCAAGAGCCGCGACGGCACGCGCGTCCCGATGTTCATCGTGCACCACAAGGGCCTGAAGCTCGACGGCCGCAACCCGACGATCCTGTACGGCTACGGCGGCTTCAATGTCTCGCTGCAACCGTACTTCAGCCCGTCGCGCGTGGCCTGGCTCGAACAGGGCGGCGTGTTCGCGATGGCCAACCTGCGCGGCGGCGGCGAGTACGGCGAAGCCTGGCACGAAGCCGGCATGCGGCTGAACAAGCAGAACGTGTTCGACGACTGCATCGCCGCCGCCGAATACCTGATCCGCGAGAAGATCACCTCGCCCGAGCGGCTCGCACTGCAGGGCGGCAGCAACGGCGGCCTGCTCGTCGGCGCGGTCGTGAATCAGCGGCCCGAGCTGTTCAAGGTCGCGCTGCCGCAGGTCGGCGTGATGGACATGCTGCGCTACCAGAAGTTCTCTATCGGCGCGGCCTGGGTGCCCGACTATGGATCGAGCGACGACCCGGTGCAGTTCAAGAACCTGCTCGGCTACTCGCCGCTCCACAATCTGAAGGCCGGCGTGAAGTACCCGGCCACGCTGGTGACCACCTCCGACCACGACGACCGCGTCGTGCCGGCGCACTCGTTCAAGTACGCGGCCGCGTTGCAGGCGCTCAGCGGCGGCGACGCGCCGCACCTGATCCGCATCGAAACGAACTCGGGCCATGGCTCGAGCAACCTCAGCAAGGCGCTCGAGGAGATCGCCGACGCCTACGCGTTCGTCTGGGCGAACATGGGCATCACGCCGCGCTTCGAGCGCTGACGGCGCGCCTGCATCCGCCGGCGGTCCGCGCGCGTAAGGGCCGGGAGGAGGAGAACGGGGTGATGCACACGCTCAAGCACCTGTTGATCTGGACCGTGCTGCCCGTGCTGCTGGTCGCGGGCGTGACCGCGTGTGCGCCGCTGCGCACGCTGAACACGCTGGCCGGCGCCGGCGGCGGCTTCACCGAGCAGGCGGGCGTGGCCTACGGCCCGGCGCCGCGCCAGCAGCTCGACCTCTACCGCCCAACCGGGCCGACGCCCGCGGCCGGGTGGCCGATGGCCGTGTTCTTCTACGGCGGCTCATGGAACACCGGCGAGCGTGCCGACTACCGCTTCGTCGGCAGCGCGCTGGCCGCCCGCGGCGTGCTGACCCTCGTCGCCGACTACCGGCTCTACCCCGAGGTGCGCTTCCCCGCGTTCCTGCAGGACAGCGCACTCGCGCTCGCCTACGCGTTCGATCACGCCGCCGCGCTGGGCGCCGACCCGAAGCGCGTGTTCGTGATGGGCCACAGCGCCGGCGCGTACAACGCCGCGATGCTCGCGCTCGACCCGCGCTGGCTCGCCGCCACCGGCCACGCGCCGACCGAGCTCGCCGGCTGGATCGGCCTGGCCGGCCCGTATGACTTCTTCCCGACCGACAACGTCGACGCGCAGCCGGTGTTCTTCCACCCGAACTACCCGCCCAACGCGCAGCCGATCGAGTTCGGCTCGGCGGCGACGCCGCGCACCTTTCTCGCCGCGCCCACCCGCGATGCGCTGGTCAGCCCGACGCGCAGCACGCGGGCCCTGGCGCTGCGCCTGCAGGCGATGGGCGTGCCGGTCACCGTGAGGATGTACGACGGCGCGACGCATGCCACGCTGATCGGCGCAATGTCGGCCCCGCTGCGCTGGGTCGCGCCGGTTCACGCCGACGTGCTCGCGTTCATCGCGAACACACCCGCGCGGCCCTGACGCTAGGGTCGGCTGAGCTCGCTCGCCTCGAACATGCTCAGCGTCGGCGGCTGATCGACCAGCCCGGCCACGCGCTTGCCGAACTCGCGCGACGCCGGCACCCGCAGGTGCATGCCGATCGCCTCCTTGTCGGCCCAGCGCTCGAAGAACACCAGGCGCAGCGGGTCGTCCGCGTCGATCGCGACGCCATGCTCCACGCAACCGGGCTCGGCGCGCGAGCGCAGCACGTGCTCGCGGCTCAGCGTCAGAACCTCGCTCAGCGTGTCGGGGCGGGCATGCAGGGTGCCGGTGACGATGATCATGGTGTCTCCTGCGCCTTTCGGTGGGTTCCGCGACTCGATCTGATTCAAATCCGCGAACCAGATCGCGCGCCATCAGTGGCACATCATGATGCATGGACCGCCCCCGCAATCCAAGACCGGCTTGTTCGATCGACGCGCAGTTGGCCTGATCTCGACAAGCCATCGACGGCAATGCACCGCATGGCCGCGAATCGGTAGCCTCACGGCTAGGCCCGCAGTCGACCCAAACCAGACATGCGAGTTCGAGGCCCAGCTTGGCCAGTTGAGTTCCAATAGCGAGCAGACAACCAACGGTTCACAGCAATGCTCATCACCAAACTGCGGCTGAAGAACGGCTATAAGCGCTTTCACGATCTCACCATCGATCTGGGCACGACTCCCGCACGCATCGTTGCGTTGGTGGGGCCGAACGGCAGCGGCAAGAGCAGCGTACTGGACGGACTCCTGTACCACGCGAGTGCGCACGGTCAGGTTGGCACCAACCCCGGCCGTGACGCCACCTATCACTCGATGGCGGGTGTCGGCAGCTCGACGTGGCAGGACGTAGAGATCCTATTCACCACCGGCGACTTCACCAAGGTTCGCACCGCAAAAGACGCCGCCGGCAACCCCAACACCATCTTCTCGTTCCGCAGCCCTTATCGCTACAACAACCAGCTCAAGATTTCGGAGACCAGAGCGGTCCCAGAGATCAGGATGAATTCGTACGGTGCTGGAGACGCCTCAAGTCTCGACGCGAAGATGGAAGAGAACTACAGGCGGCTGTTCGCCATGTACAACCGCTATCGCGACGACAACGATGTCAAACCCAGTGAAGCTAAGGCAAAGATCATTGGCGATCTCAATGCGTCGATCAAAAAGTGCCTCGATTTAGAAATGAGCAACTTAGGGAACGTAGAAGGCAACCAAGGCACGCTCTACTTCAAGAAGCTGGACCATCCTAAAGAGTTCGAGTTCAACGTACTGTCGTCCGGCGAAAAAGAGGTCATCGACATCCTGCTCGATCTGTACCTTCGTAAGCAAGACTACGCCGACACCATCTTTCTATTCGATGAGCCCGAGCTCCACATCAACACCTCCATACAGGGAAATCTCCTTGTAGAGATGGATCGGCTCATTGGCCCCGACTGCCAGATCTGGCTGACGACCCACAGTATCGGGTTCTTGCGCGCTTTGCAGACCAAGATGCAGGGCAAGTGCCAGATCATTCAATTCCGCCCCGAACTGAATCTGGCATCAGAGACTCACACATTTAAGCCTCTTAAGGTCAGTCCGGGCACTTGGCGTGACCTATTCGCCATTGCATTGGACGATTTGGCGCAACTCGTCAGTCCTTCGACTATCGTCTACTGCGAAGGCAGGGCCGAGCCCGGTGTAGGGGGACGAGAGAGAGGCCTGGACGCCCAGGTGTTCAACAACATCTTCGCCGAGTCGCACCCTCACACCCTTTTTACGTCGAGTGGAGGAAATACCGAGCCTGACCAGCGAAGTGCAATCGCGCTCGCCGTCCTAGGCAAGGTTTTTCCTACGGTGGGCATATGGGTGCTCAAAGATCGAGACATGGCGTCGGGCAAGCCCACGGACCAAGGCGACCGACAGATTTATCTCAAGACGAATCCCTCAACTCACCGGCTACTCAAACGCTGGGAGATTGAGAACTACCTCTACGACAAAGATGTGTTGAAGGCGTATTGCACCCGAGAGAATCTGTCGTTCGATGAACCGGCCTATGACGCCTTCGTCACCAACATCAACGATCAGAACCTCAAGGACGAGACGAACCGGATTAAGAATATTTGCGGGATCAAGGTGAGCATCAATGCAGAGGTGTTCAAGGTCGAACTTTCCAAGTGCCTGACCCCTGAGATGCCAGTGTTCCAAGAGCTTGAAGGGTGCATTTTTCGTCGACTCTGAAAGTAGCGGTCGTTCGCTTGAACAAGCGTCTCGTGCCGAGAGAAGGCCGTTCAATGCGGAAAGTCCGTTCAACGGCTAAGGCTGGACCATTGCATGTGAACGTCGGCATCTGACCGAAAGTGACCGCCCAACGAGCCGGCTCTGGACGGCTGAGTTGCGAAGACAGCCAACGTCCATCGTTGCGGCTCGATCGCCCGCCCGCGCGGCGTGTCGCCTCAGCGGCGCGGGCCGAACGGCACGCGGTACAGCCACACACGCCGGCCGTCGGCGCACTCGAGCACCTTGGTCGCGGCCAGGACCGGCACGTCGAACTCCAGGCTCGCGAGCCACGCGCCGGGGCGCAGTTCGCGCGTGGCCTTCTCGGCTGCACGCTGCATGCTCTCTGGGCGCTGGAAGAGGTAGACGACGTCGAAGGCCGACCAGTCGGCCGCCCAGATGTCGCCGCGCCTCACGCGCGCATAGCGACAGCGCCACGCGCACGCCCAGCGCAGCGGCCAGCTCCACTCGATGCCGTGCACCTCGGCCTGCGGGTACTCGCGGTGCAGCTCACTCAAGCCGTCGCCGAGGCCGCAGCCAGCGTCGAGCACCTGCGCGCCGGCACCCAGCGGGATCAGTCGGGCCAGACCCTGCAGCGCGTTCGTCGGCGTAGGAAACATCGGCGCATCGCGCCAGGTGTTGATCGGGTAGACCAGCGCGAGCAGCGCCAGCGGCAGTAGCCAACCCCAGGCCGGCATCGCGCCGGCCAGGCCGGATGCAGCGAGCGACAGCGGGAAGCCCAGTGCGATGAAGACTCCGCGCCATGGCGTGCCGCCGGCGAGGCTGCAGACCGCGCCGGTCGCTGCCCCGGTCGCGATCGCGACCATCAGCGGCGCACCCGCCGCGCGCAAGCCGGCGAACAGACCCCAGCCGAGTGACCACGCGAGCAGCGCGGGCAGCGGCCAGACCATCACGGTCAGAACTTGAACGCCAGTCGCAGGCCACCCCAGTGGCGCCCGGCCACCGTGATCGGCGCCGCCACTTCCTTCATCACGATGAAGGTGCCACCGCCCATGTCGCGGCGATAGGTCTGCAACAGGAACGGCCGCTCGTTGCGCGCCGAGGCCAGGCCGGTGCGGTCGTTGAAGATGCGGCGATAGCGGCTGTTCGCACTGTCCCACGCGACGTCGCCGCGCTGCGGGTTGTTGTACTTGCGGTTGTGCGTGGCGACATAGCCGTTGCGGTCGACCGCGATGCAGTAGACGACCTTGGCATTCATGCCGAGCACGCGCTCCTGCACGGGTGGGAAGAGCTTGTCGGCCAGGCCGACGAACTGCGTGGTGTGCTGAGCCGGGTTGGTGCGCGGCATCGGCTGGTACTTCTCGTCGAACAGCTGATCGCGCGTGATCGCGCGCGTGCTCAGCGCGTCCTCCAGCATCGCGGCGATCTCGCCTGCGGCCTGGACGGCCGCATCGATGTACGGTGTGTCTTCGGTCTCGATGCCGCAATCGGCGACCAGCTCGATCAGGCGCTCCGAGACTTCGAGGAAGGTCTCGCTGCGTTTCATCGCGGCACCGAGCGCGCGGCTGGTCTGCCCCATCTCGGCGGCGATCGCGACGGTCTGAGAATCGAGACCGCCGCAGATGGCACGGCTGCGCTCGGCGGCGGCCGTGATGCTCGCGACCGCGCCCTGCACGTCGGCCAGCGCGGTCTGGAACGCCCCCTGCTGCCCCTGGCCCGACTCGACGCGAATCTCGCGCGCGAGTGCATCGATCCGGCCATCGAGCACCCCGATCGTGCGCATGATGTCCTTGGACGACTGCTCGACCTTGCCGGCGAGATCCTTCACCGCGTCGGCGACGACGCCGAAGCCGCGGCCGGCGTCGCCCGCCCGCTTGGCCTCGACCGATGCGTTGAACGCGACCAGCCGGGTCTGCAGCGCGATCTGGGTGATGCTCTCGGCGGCCTTGGCCACCTCGCGCAGCGTCAGCACCACGTCGGCCACACCGCGACCCACGTCCTCGACCGCCGTGCGCACCCGCTGCACGGCGCCCAGGCCTTCGTCCGACGCGGCGGCGATGCTGCCCTGCGCGCCGTTGATGTCCTTCACCTGCGTGCCCAGCGACGCGACGGCGAGCGCACCGCGCTCCGACGCCTTGGTCGTGTCGTCGAGCAGACCCCGCACCTCGGCCGACTGGCGGCCGATGGTCGACGCCTGCTGGCTGATCGAGCGGATCGCCGAGTGCAGGTCTGGTGCGTCGCCCTCACCGTCGAGGTTGTCGAACCAGGATTCGCGCGCCGCCTGTGGCGCTGGCTTGGTGGCGAACATGTCAGTAGGCCCGCAGCTTCACGCGCAAACGCGCGATCGACTGGCTGTGCAGCTGGCACACGCGTGACTCGGTCACCTTCAACACGGCCGCGATCTCCTTCAGGTTCATGTCGTGCTCGTAGTACATGCTCATCACGTACTGCTCGCGCTCGGGCAGCACCTTGATCGCCTCGACGAGCGCCGTGCGCATGCGCCCGTCCTGCAGCCGCGCGAGCGGATTGCCCTCGTCGCCGGCGTCGACATGTCGATCGAGGAAGTCGTTGTCGCCGTCGTCGCCCGACATGTCCTCGAGGTACACGAGCTGGGTGCCGCGCACCTTGCCGAGCAGCTCCTGG
>JBDTVC010000069.1:0-19903 GCA_040007475.1 Burkholderiales bacterium | reverse complement strand
TGGCTCTGGCCGTCGGCGCGTGACTCCATCCACAGCAAACGCGAACAGAGCCAATGGCAAGGGCGGTCGTCCGGCCCTGCGCACTCGTGTTCGCGCCCGGCAGGCGCAAGAGGCCTGCCGGTATCAGCAGGATCGGCACGGCCTCGACCAGTTGCAACATCCGCAGAGCCACGTGTCCTTCGGGACGCGCTGCCATGGTCGCTGTGGCGCCCAGCAACGTTGCGACTAAAAGGGTGATCGCGCAGACGGTCCCGCTGCCGAAGCGATGATCGACTCGCTCGGCCAACATGCCCAGCGTCATCAGCGCGAACGCGCCGGCCATGCAGGTGTGAGTTACCGCATAGGCGACGTTGCTCGGGGCCGCGTGATACATCCCGGCGCTCAACGCTGCGGCCATCACGCACAGGTGAAAGGCTTGCCATGGCAAGCGCAGCGTATCCGGCCAGCGGCTCGTCCGCGTAGCGCACCAGCCCCACACGGCAAGCCAGAACACCGGCAGGTTGGACAGGACGTTGGCGGCGCTCGGCACGCCGAGCCATGTGCGCGTATCGGCGTACTGGTGCGCGCCGTGGTCGATCGGCAGGGGGCCCCACACGAAGAAGGCTGTACCGACGATCGCCAGCAATGCGGCGAAGCGAGCCACCACATGGCGCCGCGTGTTCACGCGACGCCGCCTTTGCGAGAGAAGTGATCAACGAGGTCCACGGCCAGCAGTGTCTGCGCTGCCCACCGTGCTCACGATCACCCGAAAGAGGCACATCGGCCCAGCCGCTCGGGCATCTCCTGGATGGAAGAAATAGGCCTGTCAAGGGCCCGCCGCTGTCTCATCCTTGAGCACGCCGCGCCGCACCTGGTCGAGTTCGATGCTCTCGAACAGCGCGCGGAAGTTGCCTTCGCCGAAGCCCTGATCGCCCTTGCGCTGGATGATCTCGAAAAAGATCGGCCCGATCACCGTCTGCGTGAAGATCTGCAGCAGCAATTCGTTGGGCGCGCCCTGGTGCGTGGCGCCATCGATCAGGATGCGCAGGCGCTTGAGTTCGTCGAGGTTCTCGCCGTGATTCGGCAGCCGCCGGTTGACGAGGTCGTAGTAGGTCGCGATGGTGTCCTGGAACCTCACGCCACGCGCCTTCATTCCGGCGACTGTCGCGTAGATGTCGTCGGTTCCCATCGCGATGTGCTGGATGCCTTCGCCGTGGTACAGATCCAGGTACTCGGCGATCTGGCTCTTGTCGTCAGAGCTTTCGTTGATCGGGATGCGGATCTTGCCGCACGGGCTCGTCATCGCCTTGCTCTTCAGCCCGGTCAGCTTGCCCTCGATGTCGAAGTAGCGCACTTCGCGGAAATTGAACAACCGCTCGTAGAAGTCGGCCCACTCCTTCATGCGGCCGCGATGCACGTTGTGTGTCAGGTGATCGATGTAGGTCAGCCCCGCACCCGTGGGCTCGGCCGCCGCACCGGCAATCGGGACGAAATCGACGTCGTAGATGCTGATGTTGCCGATCGCACCCGGGGCCGCCTCGTCCTTGCCGTGCCAACGATCAACGAAATAGATCAGGCTGTCGCCGATGCCCTTGATTGCCGGGATGTTCAACTCCATCGGGCCGGTGTGATTGTCGAAGCCCCAGGCCCCCAATTCGAGCGCACGCTCGTAAGCCTGCCTTGCGTCCTTGACGCGGAAGGCCATCGCGCAAACGCTCGGTCCATGCTGCCGCGCGAAGCGCTGGGCGAACGAGTTCGGCTCGGCGTTGATGATGTAGTTCACCTCGCCCTGCCGATACAACGTCACGTTCTTCGTCCGATGCTTGGCGATCGGTGCGAAGCCCAAGGTCTCGAACAGTGCGCCCAACGCGACCGGATCTGGCGCTGCGTATTCGACGAACTCAAACCCGGCGGTTCCCATCGGGTTGTCCCAGGGAGTGAATTGCATGCTTGTCTCCAGTCGGTTTGGCGTGACCGAGACTGTAGAGTCGCTGGCCCGCAGTATTTCTGCAAGTCGGCGCCAGATTTTGGCAATCTACGCACGAAAAGTGCACAATTGAATGCATGGAAAGCGTAGATCAGCTGGATGCCATCGATCGGCGCATTCTTCGAGCGTTGCAGACCGACGGCCGGATGATTTACGACGCCCTCGCCGCGCACGTCAGCCTGTCACCATCGGCCACATTGCGGCGCGTGAAGAGGCTCGAGGAGTCGGGCGTGATCGCAGGCTACGTCGCGTTGGTGGCGCCGGAGCGGGTCGGTCTCGGCCTCACGGCCTACCTGAACGTGCGCCTCGAAAAACACTCCGAGGTACACAAGCGCAACCCGATGGACCTCTTTCGCGCCGCGGTGCAGACTTGGCCCGAGGTCGTGGAGTGCGCCGCACTCACCGGCGAGATGGACTACTTGCTGCGCGTCGTCGTGCAGGACATGGCGCACTACTCGCGCTTCATCATGGACACCCTGCTCAAGCACCCGAGTGTCGAGGATTGCAAGACCAGCTTCGTGCTGGACCGCGTCAAGAACACGACGGCGATGCCGGTCTGACGCGCGTGTTCAGATGCCGCGCACGAGGTGCAGCGTGGCGTCCGTCGATAGGTTGAGCAGCGACGCGATGTCGTTCACATCATCGGGAATGGCCGCGTTGTCCCAACTCTGCGCCGTGTGCCGTGCGAGGCGCACGGCGAGCATCGCAGTCCGAATGCTGGCGTCGTCCGCGTGGCGGTCGTCGCTGATCCGGATCAGCAATTCGGGCAGCCGCCAGGTCTTCATCAGCGATTGCTGCAGGTCCGCAAGCTCGATGTTGAGCACCGCGAGTTGCGCTGCGCTCGATCGCAGTTGCGGATCGGCCTGCTGTGCCTGGCGGATGCGCAAGGCAAGGTCGGGTGCATGACACCACAAGAGCATCTCGGCGAAGTCGTGCAGCAACGCGGCGGTGTGGATCACCGCGGCATCGTGATCCATGCGATGAACCGCGAAGCCCAATGCGAAGTTCGCGCCTCGGTGGGCCCGGCGCAGCGTGTCGGTCAGCCCGGCCAGGGCTTCCGGCGCGTGAGCGAGGCGGTCTTCAATCGTCGGTTGCGGTCCGAACGCCCTGAAGAACGGCGAGATGCCCATCAGCACCAGGGCCGCGATGACGGTCTCGGTGTCGGTGACGACGCGGCTGCTGCGATTCGCGGCAATGTGGGCCATGACTTTCAGCGTCATCAGCGGGTCGCTCGAGATCATCTCGCCGATGCTGTTGGCGTCGACGTTGTCCTCGTTCGCGCGCAGTGCCTCCAGCGCCTCGGCCGTCTGCGCGAGCACCGGGATCTCGGCCGCACAGAAGTGCGCCGTCCACGCGCCGAGGTCGCGCAGCGGCGCTGTGAGCATGGCTCCGGCTGTGGGGTTCGGGCTCGTCATCGCGAGAGGAATCGGATCATCGTGATGGGCTTATCGGCCGGCGGACGCCGGGCTTGAGTCACGCCACCGACAGCACGTGGCCTTCGGCGGGGTTGATCGTGCCTGCCAGCAGCGCGGCGTAGGTCGACTCGACGGCCGCCTCCCCTTCGTCGCGCACGACGCGCAGCCAGGGGCTTTCGGCTGCAGAGACCGGCAGCATGAAAGCCGACCAGGCACTGGCCATTCGCTGCTGCAACCCGGCCGGGCCCCAGTCCGCGTTGCGCTTCTTGACTTGCGCCGGGGCGAAGAACAGCACGGGTCGCGGGCCGGCCAGTCCCTTGCCGCCGCCGAGTTCGTCCCAGTGCGTGCCGCCGACCGAACAGCTGTAGGTGAGCCCGTCGCCGAAGTGCGCATGCACGCTGGCTCGCACGCTCGCGCTGCCGCTGAAGTCGACGTAGACGGTGGGCACGTCGGCCGGCAGCGCGCTCGCCTCCGCGTAGCCCAGAACTTCGTCGTAACAGCCGAGCGCGCGCGTGAAGGCGAGGTTGGCGGCCGAGGTGAGCCCGACGACCTTGACCGCGTCGCTGCCGCCGCGCCGCTGCGCGAGGCAGAAGGCCGTGCCGTAAGCCGTCTTGCTGGACGCGCTCGAGAGCACCACCGTGCGGGCGCCGAAGAACGCGTTGTCGGCCAGAAAGTCGTCGATCAGGAACGAGGTCATGAACAGCGGCCGCAGCAGCGCCTGCTCGGCCTCGTGCGCGGCTGAGTAGCCAGGGTCCGTGGCGCAGCGGCTGTACTGGTTGTAGACGGCGTGCAGCTCGCGGCGGTGCTCGGCGCCGTCGAAGAAGCCAGCTGCGCCGATGCGCACCGGTTGCAACACGACATCGCTGGCGATCGGGAAGTACCCGTAGAAGCGTTCGCCGACCGCGACGCCCTCGCAGCGCGACTCGACCACGTTCGCGAAGCCCCACACCGGGATGCACCCGGTCGCGACATCGCCGGTCGGGAAGAAGCCCCAGTAGTTCATCGCATCGCCGAACGCTGCGTAGGTGATGTTGTTCGATGTGAGCGCGAACGTGTCGATGCGCAGCCGCACCGCGCCCCCGGCCAGGGTGGCGGGGCTGCTCCGGGCCCAACGCGTGTTCTTGAGCTGCTTGCGCTCGACGATGAATGTCGTAGTCATGCGGTGTCTCCTGTGCGGGTCATTTAGCATGGAGTATCACGTGCGGAGGACCGTCATGAACACCGTGGAACTGCCCGATGGAACCTCGCTGCCGGCGCTCGGCCTGGGCACCTGGCACATGGGCGAGTCGGCCGGCAGTCGCCCGAAAGAGGTGGCGGCCGTGCGGCTCGCGCTCGAACTGGGCTACCGCGTGATTGACACGGCGGAGATGTATGGCGAGGGCGGCGCCGAGGAAGTCGTCGGCCAGGCGCTGGCGGAGGCGATGCGTGCTGGCACCGTGTCGCGCGACCAGGTGTTCGTCGTCAGCAAGGTCTATCCGCACAATGCAACGCGCAGTGGTGCCGCTGCCGCGTGCGAGCGCAGCCTGAAGCGCCTCGGGCTGGACCGCATCGACCTCTATCTGCTGCATTGGCCCGGTCCGCACCCGTTGCGCGAGACCATCGCCGGCTTCGAGGCGTTGCAGTCGCAAGGCCGCATCGCACGCTGGGGCGTCAGCAACTTCGATACCGACCACATGCTGGCGCTGGGCGCCGCTCCCGGCGGCGAGCGCTGCGCCGCGAATCAGGTGTACTACTCGCCGAGCACGCGCGGTGCCGAGTTCGACCTGTTGCCGTGGCAGCGCGAGCGTTCTATGCCGCTGATGGCGTATTGCCCGCTCGACCAGGGCGATCTCGCCGACGACCCGGTGCTGCGCGCCGTAGGCCGGCGCCACGACGCCACCGCATCACAGGTGGCGCTCGCATGGCTGATCGCGCGCGGCGGTGTGATGCCGATCCCGAAGGCGGTGCGCGAACCGCACCTGCGCGCCAACCTCGCCGCGGCCGACCTCGCGTTGAGCGAGGCCGACCTCGGCGAAATCGAGCGGCACTTTCCGGCGCCGCGGCGCAAGCAGGCGCTCGCGATGCGCTGACAGTCCGCCGCGTTGGGCGGGGTCCCGTCGTCGCGCATCACAGGCGCTTCACGCCGGCCACCCAGCCGACGAGCTTGCCGTCCAGGTACAAGGCGCCTTCCGGTGCGCCGGACTCGGCGTAGAACTCCAACTGCGGCACCGGGTGCGGCACCCGCTGGGCCGGCGCCGCCAGCCGGCGTGACAAGCGCGCGAGCGCGGCACTGGCGCTGCGCAAACCCACGGCGGCCAAGCGGCGCGCCGCTTCGTGGGCGGGGCGCGGCGCTTCGAGGGCGCCGGCGCGGAGGTACTTCAGGCTCGACATGATGCTGTCCTTCATCGAGGGCGCGGGCTCACCGCGCCGTGTTCATGGGCTGTGCTGTTTCATCTGGTCCAGTTCGCGCCGCAGTGCGCGCCCGCCTTGGCGTCGCATTGAGCGGCCACCAGGCTGGTGACTGCCGGCACGGCGGAAATGGGCGGGGGCCACGAGCGGATTGCGGGGCTTGAGGGTGGTGACGGTGATCTTCATGAGCGGTCTCCTTGGGGCTGAGAAAACAAAATGGCCCGGGGCGTCAAGCGCAACCCGGGCCATGTGACGCCTGACGCGTCGCAGCGCGTCAGCGTGGCGGTGATCCCGGTGGTGCGGCGTCGAGGGCGAGGGTCAGGAACATGGATTCAGCGGCGGGTTGATCGGCGGGGTGTCGTCGCGGCGAACGGCGGTGCCTGCGAGTTGCGCAAATGATAAACGAATGATTATCTTGCGCAAGGGGTCTTGCGCAAGAAATTCAAGGGATGTTGCAAAGGCCCCGAGCGAGCGCGGTCAGCGCTTCGGTTTGAGCGGCTTCACCGCCGCCTGCGTCTTGCTCCACAGGTCGCGCCCGTCCTCCTCGGCGGGCTCCCGCGCGCTCGCCTTCGCGGGCGACGCGGGCGGCGGCGTCAGCACCTCGCCGAGCAGGTCGAGCAGCCGGGTGCGAGCACGCTGGGGATGTCGGCGGTAGTAGGTCAGCACCAGGCCAACGATGAATCGCTCGTCGTCGTCTTGCGGTACGTTGCGCTGGCTCTCATCGGCAGCGGGCGCTGCACCGGGGGTCGCCACGCCGTGTGGCTGGTCCATCCAGCCCGGCGGCTTGCGGCACAGTTGCTCGAACTGCCGCGCCAGCCGTTCGCCGATCTGGCGCGAGCGGCCCTTGATCTGGCTCCAGTAGCTAGGCTGGATCTGCAGCCGCTCCGCAAAGCGGCCTTCGAGGCCACGCAGCGTGGCCGCGTCGGGGTACTTGATGGTCGCGTGGACGAACTCGTCGAACAGGAGCAGGGCGTTGTCGAGGCGGATCTGCGCGACATCGCGGGGGCCGGTGGTCATGTCGCAGATGATAAAACGCCGTTGAGCAGCGAGTGGGGTCCGATCCGGATCGACGGGGAGGGGCGTGATGGGTGCACGGTGGGGGAGGTGACGAGACGCTGATCCAGCGCCTGCAGCCCGGCCTGCTCGCGGCGCTGAAGGCGCGGCCCTGAGCGCCGCGCGCCGGTGGAGAATCGAGGCCCGCCATTCGCCGCCCCCGTCAGGACTGACTCGATGACCACGCTCGGAACCCCCCTCTCGTCCCACGCCACCAAGGTCATGCTGCTCGGCAGCGGTGAACTCGGCAAGGAGGTGCTGATCGCGCTGCAACGCCTGGGCGTCGAAACCATCGCCGTTGACCGCTACGAGAACGCGCCGGGGCAGCAGGTGGCCCACCACGCCCGCACGATCACGATGAGCGACCCGGCCCAGCTCAAGGCCCTGATCGAAGCGGAGCGGCCGATGCTCGTCGTGCCCGAGATCGAGGCCATCGCCACGGCCATGCTCGAGGAGCTCGAGGCCGCCGGCGTCGTGCGCGTGATCCCGACCGCGCGCGCCGCACGGCTGACGATGGACCGCGAAGGCATTCGCCGCCTGGCCGCCGAGACGCTCGCGTTGCCGACCAGCCCGTACCAGTTCTGCGATTCGCTGGCCGAGTTGCAGGCCGCGATCGACGTCCGTATCGGTTACCCCTGCATCGTCAAGCCGGTGATGAGCAGCTCCGGCAAGGGCCAGAGCAAGATCGACGGCCCGGCGGACGTGCAGAAGGCCTGGGACTACGCGATGGCCGGCGGCCGCGTCAGCCACGGCCGCGTGATCGTCGAGGGTTTCATCGACTTCGACTACGAGATCACGCAGCTAACCGTGCGCGCGGTCGGCGCGGACGGGCACATCGAGACCCGCTTCTGCGACCCGATCGGCCACGTGCAGGTGCAGGGCGACTACGTCGAGAGCTGGCAGCCGTGCGCGATGCGCCCGCAGGCCCTGCAGCGCTCACGCGAAATCGCGAAGACGGTGACCGACAACCTCGGTGGCCAGGGCCTCTTCGGCGTCGAGCTGTTCGTGAAGGGCGACGACGTCTGGTTCAGCGAGGTCTCGCCGCGCCCGCACGACACCGGCATGGTCACGATGGTCACGCAGTGGCAGAACGAGTTCGAGCTGCATGCCCGCGCGATCCTCGGGCTGCCGGTCGACACC
Source organism: Burkholderiales bacterium (assembly GCA_040007475.1). Taxonomy (GTDB): domain Bacteria; phylum Pseudomonadota; class Gammaproteobacteria; order Burkholderiales; family Burkholderiaceae_C; genus LMDS01. The sequence continues at coordinate 11,941 of JBDTVC010000069.1, read as the reverse complement.
ACGCTGAAGAGCGCCGGCGCGAGCGCGGTGATCTACGGCGGTGTCGAGGCGAAAGGTCTGGTGTTCGACGGCGTCGACGCCGCGCTGCGCGTCCCGAACACGGAGCTTCGCTTGTTCGGCAAGCCCGAGAGCTTCAAGAAGCGCCGCATGGGCGTGGCGCTGGCGTTCGCCGACGACGTGGAACTGGCCCGAACGCGCGCCAAGCAGGCCGCGGCCTGCGTGAAGCCCCGGGTCGCGCAAGCCGTCTGAGGCGCGGCGCAGACACACTGGTGCGCGTTCGCACGATCCGGCGCATGATGTGCAAGCCGGCGGCGGCCTTCCGCGACCGGGCTGATAGCCTGCAGGCCGGCGCAGTCAACCGGAGACAACAAGAATGACAACCGAAGTTTGGTCGATGCTGGTCGTTGCCGCGCTCGTTCTCGGGGCGGTCGCCGGGGGTTGGGGCATGCTGCGCTATGCCCGCATGCGGTTCGATGCGCAGTTGCGCAGCGCCACCGACGAACTTCGTCAGCGCAATTCGGCGATGGCCGAGCAGTTGCGAACTGCGCAGGTCCGTTCGCAGACCGAGCTCGAGCAGGCCCGCAACACGTTCAAGCGCCAGCTCGCGGACTTGTCCTCCGAGCCGCGCGTCGCGCTGGAGCGCGCCGAGGCGCGGTTGAAGAGCGCGTATGCCGAGCTCGATCGCCTGCGCAAGGTCGGGGCCGACACGGCGCCCACCGATCTCTCCGACGGTTTCGCCGCGACGCGGCCGATGCGCGAAGGCCTCTGAGCCCGGGCACCGTCAATCGTCGTCCTTGACCTGGTACTGGCTCGCCAGCGCGGCCTGCGCGGACAACGGCACCGCCTCATAGTGACTCAGCTCGATGGTGTAGCGCCCCTGGCCGCCGGTCATGCCGTTCAGGCGCGCCTGGTAGTTGCTCAGCTCTGACAGCGGCACCTGCCCGCTCACCGCCATGCCGCCGCCTGCCAGCGCCTGCGTGCCGTTGACCTGCCCGCGCTTGGCCGAGAGGTCGCCGGTGATGTCGCCCATGCTGTGCTCGGGCGCGGTGATCTGCACCTTCACGATCGGCTCCAGCACGATCGGCCGCGCCTTCTTGACCGCGTCGATGAAGGCCTTGCGGCCGGCGGTCGCGAACGCGATGTCCTTCGAGTCCACCGAGTGCGACTTGCCGTCGTAGACGATCACACGCACGTCCTTCACCGGGTAGCCCGCGACCACGCCGGTGTCCAGCACCTGCCGGATGCCCTTCTCGACGGCCGGGATGAACTGCGTCGGGATCGTGCCGCCCTTGACCTGATCGACGAACTCGAAGCCCGTGCCGCGCGGCAGCGGCTCGATGCGCAGGAACACCTCGCCGAACTGGCCCGCGCCGCCGCTCTGCTTCTTGTGGCGATGGTGACCCTCGGCGTTCGTCGTCACCGTCTCGCGGTAGGCGATGCGCGGCGGGCGTGTGTTCACCTCGCACTTGTAGACGTCGGCCATGCGCTCCAGCAGCGTGCGCAGGTGCAGGTCGCCCAGGCCGTAGACCACGGTCTCGTTGGTCACGCCGACATGCTCGACCTTCAGGCACGGGTCCTCGTCGACGAGCTTCTGCAGGATCTCCCACATGCGCTGCTCGTCGCCGCGGCGCTTGGGCTCGATCGCCACGCCGTGCACCGGCACCGGGAAGGGCAGCGGCAACAGGTGCAGGTGATCGTCCTCGGCGGCGTCGTGCAGCACCGCGTCGAAGTGCATCTCGTCGACCTTCGCGACGGCGCAGATGTCGCCGGGCACGCCGCGCGGCACCTCCACATGCTCCTTGCCCTGCAGCATGAACAGGTGGCCGACCTTGAACGGCTTGCGCCCGTCGCCGATGTAGAGCTGGCTGTCGCGCGTCACGGTGCCCTGGTGGATGCGGAACACGCCCATCTTGCCGACATACGGATCGACGGTGATCTTGAACACGTGCGCGATCACATGCTGCGCCGGATCGGGGTCAGCGTGAAGTTCCTTCGCGTCAGCCCCTTCACCTTTGTAGAACTGGGGCGGATTGCCTTCGGCCGGGTTCGGCAACAGGGCCTCGATCACGTCGAGCAGCTCCGCCACCCCCGCGCCGTTGCGCGCCGAGACGAAGCAGATCGGGATCAGGTGCCCCTGCCGCAGCGCCTCTTCGAGCGGCGCGTGGAGTTCGTGCGGGTCGACGTCGCCATCGTTCAGGTAGCGATCGACGAACGCCGGATCGACCTCGACCACCTGCTCGACCAGCGCCCGGTGCGCCGCCTCCACGCTGCCGAAGTCGGCCGTGCCGCTGGGGTTGAAGAAGCAGTCGACGACCTTCGTACCGCCGGCAGATGGCAGGTTCAGTGGCAGACACTCCTTGCCGAACGCAGCCTGGATGAGGGTCACGAGGCCGGCCAGATCGGCGCCCGCCGCGTCGATCTTGTTGACGATGATCAGCCGGCACAGTTGGCGCTGCGCGGCCCACTCCATCATGCGCGCGCTCATCATCTCGATGCCGGTGCTGGCGTTGATCACGACGGCCGCCGTCTCGACGGCCTCGAGTGCCGTCATCGACTGGCCGACGAAATCGGCATAGCCCGGCGTGTCGAGCAGGTGGATGCGCGTGCCGCGGTGCGTGAGGTGCATCACTGCCGAGTTCAGCGAGTGCTGCGCGCGTCGCTCCATCGGGTCGAAATCCGACACGGTCGTGCCGCGCTCCAGGCTGCCCGGTGCGCCGAGCGCGCCGGCCCTGTGCAGCAGCGCCTCGGCGAGGCTGGTCTTTCCGGCTCCGGTCTGCCCGACCAGAGCCAACGATCGGATGCCCTGGACGGCGGCGTGTGGTGCGGACTGCGACATGGCGCTCTCCTCATGACCTGCCCCAGCGTACGGGATTGCTCCCCGCACGGCAATCGGTGGTCACGGCAGGCGGCGCGTCGATAAAATGCGCGACCGCCACAGTGGGTTTCCCTTGTCCGCCATCCTTGCCCCGCCGTCGGCTCGACCGATGCCCCCTTGGCACGCCGTCCTGATCAGCGCCGCAATCGTCGTGGGGTGGGCGCTGTGGGCCGCGGTGTTCAACACCGCGCAGTTCGGCGACAACATCGAGCAGTTCAACTGGGCGCAGAGCCTGGAACTGGGCTACCACAAGCACCCGCCGCTGCCCTCGGTCGCGCTCGGGCTCGTGATCCGGGCGTTCGGCCCGTCGGTCTACTGGGCCTACGCGCTGGCCACCTTGTGCCTGCTCGGCACGCTGGCCTTCACCTGGCTGATCGGCCGCGAGCTGATCGGCGAGCGGCTGGCCGCGGCGGCGGTCGTGCTTTGGGGCCTGAACCTCAGCTTCTCGCAACGCGTGCAGCTCTACAACCACAACACCGTGCTGGTGCTGTGCATCGCCGCATCGGTCTGGTTCGCGATGCGTGCAACGCGCGGCGGGCGCAGCCATCTGCCGTGGTGGATCGCGACCGGCATCGCGGCGGCTGCCGCCACCTTGTCGAAGTACCAGGCGCTGGTGCCGCTCGCCGGTCTTTTGCTCGCGCTGGTGCTGACCGGCCGCATGAAGCGCCCCGCCCAGTGGGCTGGGCTCGCGCTCGCGCTCGCGGTGATGCTGGCCGCGGTCGCGCCGCACGCGGCCTGGGTGGTGCGCCACGATTTCACGACGCTGCGCTACGCCTCCGATGCGGTCGAGCAGGCCACGCTGTGGATGCGGCTGCGCTTCGTCGTCTCGTTCCTGGCCAATCAGATCCGGCTGGCGTTTCCGGCGCTGGTCGCGATCGCGATCACCTGGGCTTGGATGTGCCGCGCGCGGGGCAACGCGCCACTGATCAGCGATGCGGCCATCGTGCCCGAGTTCGATCGCTGGATGGTTGGCCTGACCTGGTTCGTGCTCGCGGTGCTGTTCGTGATGGCGCTCGCCAGCGGCGTGAGCCTGCGCAACCACTGGGGCGTGCAGGCGCTGCAGTTCTTCCCGCTGTGGCTCGCGGTCGCGTGGGACCGGCGCATCGCGATCGACTTGCGCACCCTCATCGTCGTGGCGCTGATCGTGCAGGCGCTCAGCTTCACGCTGTACGCGACCGAACACCGCGATCCGCACGCGGTGCTGTCGAGCCGCCGCATCGACACGGCCTACCCGGCCCGGCGCCTCGCCCGCACCGCGGTCGCCCACTGGGCGGGGGCGACGAACTGCCCGCTGCGCTACGTCGAGGGCTCGGTGTTCGATGCCGGCCTCGTCTCGCTGTACTCCGGCGGCGACATCCAGGTGTTCGACTCCGACAAGGCGACGCCCTGGATTCGCCCGGAAGACCTGCGCCGCGACGGCGCGCTCTTCGTGCTCGACGAGGGCGACCCGGTACCGCCCGGCGTCACGAACCTGATGGTCTTCGACCTCGTCGCCGACAACCACGTCGGCCTGAAGAGCATCACGCTCACGCTCGGCATCCGGCTGCCCGCCGTGCCTTGTTGAATGGAGCCCCTCGCCGCGCGCGTACGCGCGGCGATCCCCCGAGGGGATTCGGGCCGGCTTGGGGCGGCCCGGCGCTCGGCCCAAGGCTTGGCTCTACTGGAATGCGACCTCGGCGAAGCTGCGCAGCTTGCGGCTGTGGAGCTGGTCGACGCCGGCTTCGCGCAGCAGCTCGATCGCACGGATGCCGATGCGCAGGTGCTGGTCCACGCGCTCGCGGTAGAAGGTGTTCGCCATGCCCGGCAACTTGATCTCGCCGTGCAGCGGCTTGTCGCTGACGCACAGTAGCGTGCCGTAGGGCACGCGGAAGCGGAAGCCGTTGGCCGCGATCGTGGCGGACTCCATGTCGAGCGCGATCGCGCGGCTCTGGCTGAAGCGGCGCTCCGGCGTGCTCGCCGCGTGCTTCGAGGGCAGCAGCTCCCAGTTGCGGTTGTCGGTGCTCGCCACCGTGCCGGTGCGCATGATGCGCTTGAGCTCGTAGCCCTTGAGCTGCGTGATCTCTTCGACCGCGGCCTCGAGCGCGACCTGCACCTCGGCCAGCGCGGGAATGGGCACCCACAGCGGCAGCTCTTCGTCGAGCACGTGGTCCTCGCGCACATAGCCGTGCGCGAGCACGTAGTCGCCGAGCTGCTGCGTGTTGCGCAGACCGGCGCAGTGGCCGAGCATCACCCACGCATGCGGGCGCAGCACCGCGATGTGGTCGGTGATCGTCTTCGCGTTCGCCGGGCCGACGCCGATGTTGACCATCGTGATGCCGCTGCCATCGGCGCGAACCAGGTGGTACGCCGGCATCTGCGGCAGCCGCGGCGGCGGCGCGCCGAGCGCATCGCCCGGTTGCGCCGGCAGGCCGTTGCGGCGCGTGACCACGTTGCCGGGCTCGACGAAGCACGTGTAGTCCTGCGCGCGTGCCGGGCTGGCCATCGTCTCGTGGCCCAGGCGCACGAACTCGTCGATGTAGAACTGGTAGTTCGTGAACAGCACGAAGTTCTGGAAGTGCTCGGGCGCGGTGCCGGTGTAGTGGCGCAGGCGGTGCAGCGAGTAGTCGACGCGCGGCGCGGTGAACAGCGCCAGCGGATGCGCCTCGCCCGGGCCGGTCTCGCGCGTGCCGTTGGCGATGCCGTCGTCCATCGCGTTCAGGTCGGGCAGGTCGAAGCGGTCCCGCATCAGCATGCGGCGCTCGGCGCTGAGATTGCCCTCGACGTGGTCGTTCTCCGCGAACGAGAAGTGCACCGGGATCGGGTGCGCGCTGGTGCCGACCTCGATCGAGACGTGGTGGTTCTTCAACAGCAGCCGGAACTGCTCGAGGTAGTACGAGCCGAACAGGTCGGGCCGGGTCAGCGTCGTCTCGTACGTGCCGGGGCCGCTGACGAAGCCGTAACTCAGCCGCGAGTCGGCGCGGGCGACGGTGTCGGTGTGCACGCGCACGAAGGGGTAGCAGGCGCGCACGCGGGCGCTGAGGTCGTCGCCGGCGACGAAGGTGTGAAGCGCGCTGCGCAGGTGGGCGATGCTGCCGTCGTAGATGGCGCGCACCTGCTCCAGGGCGGCGGCGGGGTCATCGAAGCGGGCGGGGGCGACGTAGGCAGGAACGATGGGCATGTGGGTCCTCGACGGGTGCCACCATTGTCGCCGCTCGCTTGTGACCCGGGCATGGCACGAGCGCCTCGTACACTTCCGCGACCATTTCACTCGGAACTCGGAGCGTTGATCGATGAAGGTACTCGTGTTGGGAAGTGGCGTGATCGGCGTGAGCTCGGCCTACCAGCTGGCGCTCGCGGGCCACGAGGTTACGGTGATCGACCGCCAGCCCGCGGCGGCGCTCGAGACGAGCTACGGCAACGCCGGCGAGGTCTCGCCCGGCTACTCCGCGCCGTGGGCCGGGCCGGGCGTGCCGATCAAGGCGGTGAAGTGGCTGCTGATGCACCACCGCCCGCTGGTGATCCGACCCAACATCGACCTGAACCTGATCCGCTGGGGCGCGTCCATGCTGCGCAACTGCACGAGCGCGCGCTACGAGCTCAACAAGGGCCGCATGGTGCGTCTGGCCGAGTACAGCCGCGATTGCCTGAAGGATCTGCGTGCCCAGACCGGCATCGCCTACGACGAGCGCATGCAGGGCACGCTGCAGCTGTTCCGCACCCAGGCGCAGCTCGATGGCACCGCGGCCGACATCGCGATCCTGAAGCGCTACGGCGTCGGCTTCGAGCTGCTCGACCGCGACGGCTGCATCCGGCACGAGCCCGCGCTCGCGGCCGTGCGCGAGAAGTTCGTCGGCGGCCTGCTGCTGCCCGGCGACGAAACCGGCGACTGCTTCAAGTTCACGCAGAACCTCGCGGCGCTGGCGGTGAAGCAGGGCGTGCAGTTCCGCTACGGCACGACGATCCGCAAGCTCGTGAAGGCCGGCCAGCAGATCGACGGCGTCGTCACCGATGCAGGCACGCTCAAGGCCGACGCCTACCTCGTCGCGCTCGGCAGCTACTCGCCGTTGCTGCTGAAGAATGTCGGCATCCGCATCCCGGTCTATCCGGTCAAGGGCTACTCGATCACCGTGCCGATCACCGACGCGAGTGGCGCACCCGAATCGACGGTGATGGACGAGAGCCACAAGGTCGCCGTCACGCGGCTGGGCGATCGCATCCGCGTCGGCGGCACGGCGGAGCTGGCCGGCTACACGCTGAAGCTGCACGACGCGCGCCGCCACACGCTGGAGCATGTGGTGACCGACCTGTTCCCGCGCGGCGGCGACGTGTCGCGCGCCGAGTTCTGGTGCGGCCTGCGGCCGATGACGCCGGACGGCACGCCGGTCGTCGGCGCCACGCGCCTGCCCAACCTCTACCTCGCCACCGGTCACGGCACGCTCGGCTGGACCATGGCCGCCGGCACCGGCCGCGTGATGGCCGACGTGATCTCGGGCCGCGCGCCCGGCATCGCGATGGACGGGCTGACGGTCGACCGCTACCTGAACGCGTACGCCTGAGCGGGGCGCTCAGGGCCTGGCGCTGAGCAACGGCGTGAGGCGGTCCTCGGTGCCGGGGATGCGTTCGAGCTTCGGGTACCGCAGGCCGCCGGTGTACGCGATCGACACGGTCTTGTAGAGATCGCCATCCTGCACCAGCAGCGCGATCGGCGCCGTGCCGCCCTTGGCGGCGGTGATCGCGGCTTGCAGGCGCTCTGTCGAATACGCGTAGCCGTTGACGGCGATCAGCTTGGTGGCCGCGCTCAAGCCGGCCTCGAAGGCGGGGCCGCCCCAGCGCACGCTTCTCAGCGCACCGCCCTTGCCGACCTGTAACCCGAGCGAGTGACCGAAGTCGTCGGACTTGAACGCGGCGGCCGCAGCCTTGTCCGTGGGGCTGGGCTGCTCGCTCCAGGCCAGTTTCCAGCCGGCGCGGGCGAGGGCGTCATGCGGCGCGCGGGCGCGCGCGTCCAGCCGGCTGCGCAGAAAGCCGGCCCAGTCGTGCGGCTGCACGCGGTCGAGCGCCGCGACCACCTCGTCGAAGCCGTAGCGCAGCGGGGCGATGCGGCCGGGCTCGACACCGAAGAACGCGCGCGCGAAGTCGTCGAGCGAACGGGTGCCTTTCGATGTTTCGCGAATCAGCGTGTCGGCCTCAAGCCAGATCAGCTCGCCTTCGACGTAGTAGCTCGAGGCGCTGCGGCGCCAGTCGCTCCACGGCAGGTCCTGTGCCTCCGGCACCATCACGTTGTCGGCGGTCGTGTCCTGCAGCGGACGCCACTGTCGGCCGGCCTCGCTCGCCACCCACGCGACATCGCCGGCGATGCCGTCGAGTGCATCGGCCAGCGGTACCAGGCCGGCGCGCGCCGCGAGCACGTTGCCCCAGAACTGCGTCTGGCCCTCGTACACCCACAACAGGCTGCCTTGCATCGGCACCTGCGGCCCGGGTGTCCACAGGTCGGCCGGCCGGCGGAACTTGCCGTTCCACGAGTGCACGTACTCGTGTGCGATGTCGTCGCGTCTGACGGACGGCTTGGCCCAGTCGCTGAAGTAGCCCGGCTTCGCGGTGAGTTCGTTGGACTGGTGGTGCTCCAGCCCGACACCGCCGAGCTGCTCGGTGAGCGCGAGCAGGAATTCGTAGCGCGCGAAGTGTCGCCCCCCGAACAGCCGATCGGCCTGCGTCACGAGCGCGCGGTGGGCGGCAAGCGCCTCCGGGCCGATCTCCAGATCGCCCGGGTCGTCGGCCACGACGGTCATCTGCACGGGCGTGCGGCCGGCGGCGTCGGCCTCGGGGTCGAGGTCGACGCGCTTCAGGTGCTTGCCGGCGAACACCGGCGAATCGATCAGGGTCTCGAGCGTGACCGGCTTGAACTCGACTGTCGCGCCGCGTTGAGCGGCCTTGTCGAGCGCGGTGCCGAAGCCCCAGCCCTCGGGCAGGCGCAGCGTCGGCTGCACCGTGATGCGCGAGTCGGCATGACCGCCCGGGTAGACGAGCACCGCGTTCCACTGCAGGTTCAACATCTCCGGCGTGACGACGACGCGGCCGTTGCGGGCGATCACCGGTGAGAGGAACTGGAACTCGATGTCGAGCGCCGTGGCGCCCGCCGGTGCGTCGAGCCGGAACGCGTACACGTCGACCGGGTCGCGTTGCCAGGCGACGGGCCGGCCCGCCGCGCTGATCTTCAGACCGGCGAGGCTGCCGATGACGCCGGTTGGCGCGTGGTTGCCGGGCAGCCACTGCGGGTAGTGGAGCGTCAGTGGGCCTGGTGTGACCGGGATGGTCTCCCTGACGCGAAAGATGCGCCGGTCGAGATCGGTCGCGTCGACCTGGAGCGTGAGCAGGCCCGGGTAGGGCGTGTCGGCAGGGGCGGGGGTCTGGGCGGATGCCAGTGGCGCCAGGCATGCGATCAGCATGGGCCAGGCGCGAACGAGGTTCTTCATCGGTCGGGTCGGTGGACGGCGAGCCGCGACGATACGGCATCGCGCACTGTCGTGCAGGTGTCAGAGGCGATCGCTCGAACTCGCTACAGTCGGCCGCGAGGAGACACGCATGCCCCATGACAGGATTCACGCACCGATGACCTGCACGGTCGTCGAGGTGCTCGTCGCGATCGGTCAGTCGGTGCGCGCCGGCCAGCCGCTGGTGATCGTCGAGGCGATGAAGATGGAGCACGAGGTCTGTGCCGAGGCGGATGCGCAGGTGCTCGCCGTGAGCGCGCGCGCCGGCGAACTGGTGACGGAGGGCGACCTGCTCGTGCGCCTCGGCGCCGCGATCGCCGCCGCGACCACGGCGGTGGCGCCGATGCAGAGTGCCGCGGCCGTGGGCCTGCGCGCCGACCTTCAGGAAGTCGTCCACCGCCATGCCTTCACGCTCGACGCGAACCGCGCCGCCGCCGTTGCCAAGCGTCACGCGCTCGGCATGCGCACCGCGCGCGAGAACCTCGCCGCGCTCTGCGATGACGGCAGCTTCATGGAGTACGGCGCGCTCGCGGTCGCCGCGCAGCGCAGCCGCCGCACGGCCGCCGACCTGATCGCCAACACGCCGGCCGATGGCATGGCCACCGGCATCGGCAGCATCAACGGCACGCTGTTCAGCGCCGACGCGGCGCGTGCCGTCGTGATGGCCTACGACGCGACCGTGCTCGCAGGCACGCAGGGCATGCGCAACCACCAGAAGACCGACCGCATGCTCGGCATCGCGTTGCAACAGAAGCTGCCGGTCGTGCTGTTTGCCGAGGGCGGCGGCGGGCGGCCGGGCGACACCGATTCGACCGCCGTCGCCGGCCTGAACATCACCAGCTTCTCGAGCTATGCGCGGCTCAGCGGCGTGGTGCCGGTGGTCGGCATCGTCGCGGGCCGCTGCTTTGCCGGCAACGCGGCCCTGCTCGGTTGCAGCGACGTGATCATCGCGACCAGGCGCAGCAACATCGGCATGGGCGGCCCGGCGATGGTCGAGGGCGGCGGCATCGGCGTGTTCACGCCCGAGCAGATCGGGCCGAGCGACGTGCAATCGGCCAACGGTGTGATCGACGTGCTGGTCGAGGACGAGGCCGAGGCGGTCGACGTGGCGCGGCGCTACCTGTCGTACTTTCAGGGCGAGGTGGCCGCGTGGTCCGAGGCAGATCCCACGCTGCTGCGCAACGCGCTGCCCGAGAACCGCGTGCGCGCCTACGACATGCGCGCGGTGATGCAAGGTGTGGCCGACACCGACTCGCTCCTCGAGCTGCGCGCCGGCTTCGGCGCCGGCATCTTCACGGCGCTGGCGCGCGTCCACGGCCGGCCGGTCGGGCTGATCGCGAGCAACCCGGCACACCTGGGCGGCGCGATCGACGCCGACGCCGCCGACAAGGCCGCGCGCTTCATGCAGCTGTGCAACGCGCACGGGCTGCCGCTGGTCTCGCTGGTCGACACGCCGGGCTTCATGGTCGGCCCCGAGATCGAGACCCAGGCGCAGGTGCGGCACGTGAGCCGCATGTTCGTCGCCGCGGCGCACCTGCGCGTGCCCTTCTTTGCGGTGGTGCTGCGCAAGGGCTACGGCCTGGGGGCGATGGCGATGACGGGGGGTGGCTTCCACGCGCCGGTGTTCACCGTCGCGTGGCCGAGCGGCGAGTTCGGCGCGATGGGCCTCGAAGGCGCGGTGCGGCTCGGCTACCGCAAGGAGCTCGAGGCCGCGGCCGAAGGGCCGGAACGCGACGCGCTGTTCCAGCGCCATGTCGACGAGCACTATGCCAATGGCAAGGCGATCAACATGGCCGCCACGCTGGAGATCGATGCCGTGATCGACCCCGCCGAGACGCGCGCGTGGCTCGCCCGCGGCCTGGCCTCGGCCCGTGTCGCGCCGCCGGGAAACCACGGCGTCGATACCTGGTAGCGCGCCGCCGGGCGAAGGCAGAATGGTCGCCATGCCGACCTCCGCACTCGACGACTTCATCGGGGCATCGATGGCCTGCGCGGCGGGTCACCCCGAGCCGGCCGATTGCGTCGCCGCCATCGCGCCGCTGATGCACGGACTGCTGCGGCATGCCGACAGTTTCCTGAAGCCGCAGCACCTGCGCGCCGACCCGGACCGCTATGCGCGAAATCTGATCCATGCCGCGCCGGATCAGGGCCTGTCGCTGTATGCGATCGTCTGGACGCCGGGCCAGTGGACGCCCGTGCACGACCATGGCAGCTGGGGCGTGGTGGGCGTGTTGCGCGGCGTGCTCGAGGAGCGCAGCTACATCCGCCTCGGCGCACACGACGCCGAAAGCGGTATCGCGCTGCAGCGCGGTGGCGTGATCCTGCTCGGCCCGGGAAGCGTCACCAGCTTCGTGCCGAACCCGGACCACATCCACCTCACCGGCGTCGGCGCCGAACGCGAGCCGGTCGTGAGCCTGCACCTCTACGGTCGCAACATGGACAGCTTCCACCTCTACGATGTGGCCGCCGGCACGCGCAGCAAGGTCGATCTCGCGCACAACGAAAGCTAGGATGAAACTGCATCGGTTCAGTCGAATGGCTGCATGCGGCCCGTTGCTGTCGTTCGTGAATGTCGGTTCGGCGTGTCGCGGCAGGTGCT
>JBDTVC010000068.1:0-20099 GCA_040007475.1 Burkholderiales bacterium | reverse complement strand
CCGCTGACCTCTTGCATGCCATGCAAGCGCTCTCCCAGCTGAGCTATACCCCCGCTCCATTCGGATACCGGTTTAGCCATCGCACTATCAAGCGAGACTACGATTATAGCCAGTTTTTTCAGGCCGCCTGCAAGCGCTCGATGACAGTATCGCGTGCGAAGAGTTCGAGCACCGCGTCGACCGACGGTGTCTGTGCACGACCGCACACGAGCACGCGCACGGCGTGCGCGAGTTGCGGCATCTTCAGTCCGTGCGCCGCGAGCGTTTCCTTGATCGCGGCGGCGATCGCGGCCTTGCTCCACTCCACGGTCGCGAGCTTGCCGGACAGCGTCGCGATGGCGGGCCGGATCGTGTCGGTCACGTGGGTCGCGCGATCCTCGGCGCTCGGCGGCGCCGGAGCGAAGTACATCGCGAGCCACTGTGCGATCTCGACTGTCGTCGCGCACCGGTCTTTGTACAACGCGCACATCCGATTCAGAGACTCGCTCGATGCTGCGTCGATGCCCAGCCGCTTCAACTGGCCCGCGACGAGCACTGCCAGCGTCGCATCGTCCGTCTGCTTGATGTAGTGCGCGTTGACCCACGCGAGCTTGGCCGCGTCCCATTGCGCCGGGCTCTTCGAGAGGTGCTGGCCGTCGAACCATTGCACCAGTTGCTCGCGGCTGAACAACTCCTCGTCGCCGTGGCTCCAGCCGAGCCGCGCCAGGTAGTTCAGCATGGCCTCAGGCAGGTAGCCGGCCTCTTCATAGGCCGTCACGCTGACGGCGCCGCGCCGTTTCGAGAGCTTCTGCCCGTCGTCGCCGAGGATCACCGGCACGTGGCCGAACAGCGGCAGCGGCGCGCCGAGCGCGTTGAAGATGTTGATCTGCCACGGCGTGTTGTTGACGTGCTCGTCACCGCGGAACACATGCGTGATCGCCATGTCCCAGTCGTCCACCACCACGCAGAAGTTGTAGGTCGGCACACCGTCGGGCCGCACGATGATCAGGTCGTCGATCTCGCGGTTGTTGATCGTGATGCGGCCCTTGACGAGGTCGTCCCAGCTCACGTCGCCTTCGGGCGGGTTGCGAAAGCGCACGACCGGCGGCACGTCGCCCGGGACCGGCGGCAGCAGCTTGCCGGGCTCGGGGCGCCAGCGGCCGTCGTAGTGCGTCTTCTCGCCGCGCTCCTTCTGCGCCTCGCGCATCGCAGTGAGTTCGTCGGGCGTGCAGTAGCAGTGATATGCCGTGCCGGCAGCCAGCATCTGATCGATCACCGCCCGGTAGCGGTCCAGGCGCTGCATCTGGAAGATCGGGCCTTCGTCGTAGTTCAGGCCGAGCCAGCGCATCGAGGCGAGGATCTGGTCGACAGAATCCTGCGTCGAGCGTGCGACATCGGTGTCCTCGATGCGCAGCACGAACTCACCACCGTAGTGGCGCGCATAGGCCCACGAATAGAGCGCTGTGCGCGCGGTGCCGAGGTGCAGGAAGCCGGTGGGCGACGGTGCAATGCGGGTGCGAACGGGAGTGGAATTCATTCAGGAGATCAAAGTGGACAAGCCGCGCTGCAGGTCGTCGATGACATCCAACGGATGTTCGAGGCCGACCGCGAGCCGGAGCAGGCCCTGGCCGATGCCGGCGGCGCGGCGCTGGTCCTCGGTGAGCCGGCCGTGCGAGGTCGTGGCCGGGTGGGTGATGATCGACTTCGTGTCGCCGAGGTTGGTCGCGATCGAGAGCAGGCGCGTGCTGTCGATCACGTGGAACGCATTCGCGCGCGCAGCCTCGGGCGATGCGGCCCTGATGTCGAACGACACCAAGGCACCGCCGAGTCCGGATTGCTGGCGCATGGCCAACTCATGTTGCGGGTGCGAGGCCAATCCCGGGAAGTGAACCCGCGAGACCGTCGGCTGCTGCTCGAGCCACTGCGCCACCTGCAGTGCGTTCGCGCTTTGCGCGCGCACGCGCACATCGAGCGTCTCCAGCCCCTTCAGCACGACCCAAGCGTTGAACGGCGACAGCACCATGCCCGCCGTGCGCATGACCGGGCTCAAGACATCCTTGATCAGCTGCGTCGAACCGCACAAGGCACCCGCCATCACGCGCCCTTGCCCGTCGAGGAACTTCGTGCCCGAGTGCATGACGATGTGGGCGCCGTGTTGCAGCGGCTGCTGCAGCGCGGGCGAGCAGAAGGTGTTATCCACCGCCAGCAGCGCGCCGGCGCCGGTCGCGATCGTGGCCAGCGCCGCGATGTCGCAGACGTCGGTGAGCGGATTGGTCGGCGTCTCGGCAAACAGCAGGCGCGTCGCCGGGTCGACCGCGGCGCGCCATTCGGACAGGTCGGTCTGCGACACGAAGCTCGTGCGCACGCCGAACTTCGCGAACTCCTTTGCAAACAGGTTGATCGTCGAGCCGAACACCGAGCGCGAGCAGATCACGTGATCGCCGGCCTTCAGCAGGCCCATGGCCAGCAAGAGGATCGCGCTCATGCCGCTGCTCGTCGCGATCGCCGCCTCGGCGCCTTCCATGGCCGCGAGCCGCGCCTCCAGGCTGCGCACGGTCGGGTTGCTGGTGCGCGAGTAGGTGAAGTCCTCGGACTCGGCGAAGCGCCGCGCCATCGTCGCGGCGTCCGGCTGCACGTACGCGCTGGTCAGGAACAGCGCCTCGGAGTTCTCACCGTGCTGACTCGGTGCGAGCGCCGTGCGAACGGCGAGCGTCTCGCGGCGCAGGCCCTCGGGCAAGCGCGCGCGCGCGATACGCCGGCTCTCATCGTCGTGCGCCGTCATGCCATTTCGCCGCTCTGCAATGCGAGGCGGGAGCGGTCGCTGCCCTCGTCCTCGTCGCCCTGCGCCTTGCGCTGCTCCGCCATCGCGGTGAAGTCGGCCGCGCTCACATCGCCGGTGATGTAGACGCCGTCGAAGCATGAGGCCTCGAACCCGCGGATGGCGGGGTTCAGCGCACCCACGACGCGCTTCATCGCGTTCACGTCCTGGTAGATCAGCGCGTCGGCGCCGATGAACGCACGGATCTCCTCGATGCTGCGGTTGTGCGCGATCAGCTCTTCGCTGGTCGGCATGTCGATGCCGTAGACGTTCGGGTAGCGCACCGGCGGCGCGGCCGAGGCCATGTAGACCTTGCGCGCCCCGGCGTCGCGCGCCATCTGCACGATCTCCTTCGAGGTGTTGCCGCGGACGATCGAGTCGTCGACCAGCAGCACGTTGCGGCCCTTGAACTCGACGCCGATCGCGTTGAGCTTCTGGCGCACCGACTTCTTGCGCTCGCCCTGCCCCGGCATGATGAAGGTGCGGCCGACATAGCGGTTCTTCACGAAGCCTTCGCGATACGGCTTGCCGATGCGCTGCGCGAGCTGCATCGCCGACGGGCGGCTCGACTCGGGGATCGGGATCACGACGTCGATCTCGTTCGGCGGCACGGTCGAGATCAGGCGCTGCGCCAGCGTCTCGCCCATGTTCAGCCGGGCCTGGTAGACCGAGATGCCGTCCATGATCGAGTCAGGCCGCGCGAGGTAGACGTACTCGAACATGCACGGGTTCAGGCTCGGGTTGTCGGCGCACTGGCGCGCGTGCACGGTGCCTTCGAGGTCGATGAACAGCGCCTCACCCGGCGCGACGTCGCGCAGCACCTTGTGGCCGGTGCCCTCGATCGCCACCGACTCGCTCGCGACCATCACCTCGCGGCCGCCGGGCCCCTGCCCTTCACCGACACACAGAGGACGGATGCCGAATGGATCGCGGAACGCGAGCAGGCCGTGGCCTGCAATCAGCGCGACCACCGCGTAGGAGCCCTTGATGCGCTTGTGCACAGCGCGCACCGCGGCGAACACCATGTCCGGCGTGAGCGGCCCGTCTCGCGCCGCCAGCGCCAGTTCGTGCGCGACGACGTTGATCAGCACCTCGGTGTCGCTGGTGGTGTTGATGTGGCGGCGGTCGACTTCGACCAGCTCCTTCTTCAGCGCCAGCGCGTTGGTCAGGTTGCCGTTGTGCACGAGCACGATGCCGAACGGCGCGTTGACGTAGAAGGGTTGCGCCTCTTCCTCGCTGTAGGCGTTGCCGGCCGTCGGATAGCGCACCTGGCCGAGCCCGACCGTGCCGGGCAGCCCGCGCATGTTGCGGGTGCGGAACACGTCGCGCACCATGCCGCGCGCCTTGTGCATGAAGCACTTGGTGCCCTGCATCGTGACGATGCCGGCGGCGTCCTGCCCGCGGTGCTGCAGCAGCAGCAGCGCGTCATAGATCAGCTGGTTGACCGGGGCCTTCGAGATGACGCCGACGATGCCGCACATGAGGATTTGCCTTGGTTCAGCCCGTCACGCAGACGGGTGTTGAGAAACGTCGTTCAGGAACAGCGGTCGCAGCTCGTGCACCATGGCGCTGAGCCAGGCCACGCCCAGCGATTGCTTCCATGCCGTCGACTGCGACCACGGCGACACGCCGATCAGCAGCACCGCGATCAACAGCACCACGAGGCCACGCACCAGGCCGAAGCCGGCGCCGAGCACACGATCGATCGGGCTCAGCGGCGTGGCGCGGATCAGCGCACGCACCAGCCGCGCGCCGAGGCTCCAGACCACCAGCGCGACGAGGAACACGATCGCGAACGTGGCGCCGTAGTGCAGGTTCGAGCCGGCTTCGCCGATGTGCAGATGGGGCTGCGCCAGCGGGGTCGCGAAACGCGCCACGAAGTAGGCGACGAACCAGCCCGCCAACGACAGCAACTCGAACACGAAGCCCCGCATCAACCCGATGAGCATCGACACCGCGAGGAACGCGAGCAGGCCGATGTCGAGCCACGAGATGAAGAGCTCGTCCATGGCGATCAGAGCGTCAGCACCACGGCGGTCAGCCCGGCGGCCTGCGCCCTGGCCTGCGCCTTCTCGGCTTCGGCACGCGATGCGAACGGGCCCGCGCGAACGCGGATGCGGTTGCCGGCCGCGGTGGTCGCCACCTGGGTGTAGGTCTTCAGGCCGAGCTTCTCGACCTTGAGCCGGGTTTCACGAGCTGCGGCAGCGTCGGCGAACGCGCCGACCTGCACGACGAAACGACCGGCTTCTGCCGGCTTCTCGGACTTGGCGGACTTGCCTTCGAGCAAGGCCTGAGCACGTGCGGCGTCGGCAGGCTTCGGTTCGGCGGCCGGCTTGGGCTGCGGCGCGACAGCGACCGGTTTGGGGGCCGCGGGCTTCGTAGCGACAGCCACGGGCGCAGGAGCGGGCGCAGATGCCGCGATCTCGCGACCGGCATCCTCGCGCGACTCGGTGATGACGTCGGCCGGCGCCGCTGCGCTGGGCTTGGCCGGCGGCGTGGCACTCGCGACTGGAGGCGCCGGCGCAGGTGTCGGTGCACGGGCCGCAGGCATCGTCAGCGCAGGTGCGCCTTCCTTGGCTGGCACCTCGATCGGGATGTTCACGGGAATGGGTCGCGGCTGGGTCTCGAACACAAGCGGGAAACCGACGATCCCGATGCCGAGCAGCACCGCCGCGCCGATCAGCCGCCGACGGGCGCGGGTGCGGGCCTGCTGAACGGCATCCGACGAGTCCGGGACACTCCGGGTCGACTCGGCCTGACGCTTGAAAATGGACAGCAAACCCATGCGATGCGAGTTCCGAGGTGGCGTGATTCCGGCATGGCGCCACGCGGGTTACGGTGCCCGCCGGGACAGCGCTCAGGCGCTGTGTTTGCCGCCCAAACGAGGCACGCCATCCTGCAACACGCCGCCCACGGTGAGGAACGATCCGAAGACCACGATTCTATCAGCGGGGCCGGCCGCTTCGAGGGCGGCGGCCAGTGCCTGGCGGGGATCGGCATGCGTGGCCAGCGTGACCGGACCAGGGCCTTTCAAGCCGCTGCGTGTGTACACCGCGGCGACATCGATGGCACGCGCAGCGCGTGCCATCGGCAGGTCGGTGAAGTGCCAGTGGTCGACGAGCGGCGCCATGCGGGTCAGGATCGCGGCAATGTCCTTGTCGGCCATCACGCCGAACACCGCGTGCGTGCGCGGGAAGAAGCCCATCTGGTCGAGGTTCTGCGCCAGCGCCGCAACGGCATGCGGGTTGTGGGCGACATCGAGCACCAGCGTCGGTTGGCCGGCGACCGTCTGGAAGCGGCCGGGCAACTCGACCAACGCGAAACCGTTGCGCACCGCCTGCGCGCTGATCGGCAGAAGATCACGCAGCGCCTCGAACGCGGCGAGCACACCGGCTGCGTTGAGCAGTTGGTTCGCGCCGCGCAACGCGGGATAGGCCATCGCGTTGAAGCGCTTGTGGCGCCCGGCCCAGCGCCATTGCTGCTTGTCGCCTTCGACACTGAAATCGCGGCCGATCAGCCACAGGTCGGCACCCTTCTCGCGCGCCTGATCCGACAGGCTTTGCGGCGCCATCGGGTCACTGACGATCACGGGCTTGCCCGCGCGCATGATGCCGGCCTTCTCGATCGCGATGGACTCGCGGTCCGGGCCGAGGTATTCGGCGTGGTCGATGTCGATGCTGGTGATGATCGCGCAATCGGCATCGAAGGCATTGACGGCATCGAGCCGCCCGCCCATGCCGACCTCGAGGATCACGAGATCGAGCGGCGCCTGCGACAGCAAGCGGAAGATCGCGAGCGTCGTGAACTCGAAGTAGGTCAAGCTCGTGTCGCCGCGCGCGTGCTCGACGGCCTCGAAGTGCGGCAGCAGCGCCGCAGCATCGACCATTGCGCCGTTGACGCGGCAACGTTCCTCGAAGTGCACCAGGTGCGGCTTCGAGTACAGCCCGACGCGGTAGCCGGCCTGCAATGCGATCGCCTCGAGCATCGCGCAGGTCGAGCCCTTGCCGTTGGTGCCCGCAACAGCGATCACCGGCACCGTGAACTGCAGGCCGAGCCGCTCCTTGACGAGGCGCACGCGCGCCAGCGTCATGTCGACTTCTTTGGGGTGCAGGCGCTCGCAGCGAGCGAGCCAGTCGGCCAGCGTGGTCGGAAGCGCGCTCACGGAGAATCTTGCCGGCCAGCGCACGGCCGCTCCGGAGCGGCCGGGAACCCCCCTCTGGGGGTCGGCCGCGGTACACCGCGGCCGGGGGGCGTCATCTGTTCAGGTGACTGCATCGGCACTCTGCCGTTGCAGCATGGCGATCGCGCGGGCGATGTTGGCGCGCAGCTCGCGCCGATCCATGATCGCGTCGATCGCGCCGGTCTGCAGCAGGAACTCGGCGCGCTGGAATCCCTCGGGCAGCTTCTCGCGCACGGTGTTTTCGATCACGCGCGGGCCGGCGAAACCGATCAGCGCTTGCGGCTCGGCGATCACCATGTCGCCGACGAACGCGAAGCTCGCCGAGACGCCACCCATCGTCGGGTCGGTCAGCACGCTGATGTAGGGCAGGCGCGCCTTCGCCAGATGCGTGAGAGCGGCGTTCGTCTTCGCCATCTGCAGCAGGCTCAGCAGCCCTTCCTGCATGCGCGCGCCGCCGGTGGCCGTGAAGCTGACGAACGGCGTCTTCTGCTCGATTGCCGTCTCGACGCCGCGCACGAAGCGCTCACCGACGACCGAACCCATCGAGCCGCCCATGAAGTCGAACTCGAAGCACGCCGCGACCAGCGGCACGCTCATCACCGAACCGCCCATCACGACGAGTGCATCGGTCTCGCCAGTGGCCTCGAGCGCGTCTTTCAGGCGTTCGGTGTACTTCTTGCTGTCCTTGAACTTCAGCGCATCGACCGGCAGCACCTCCTGGCCGATCTCGTAACGACCCTCCGCGTCGAGAAACGCGTCGAGCCGCGCGCGAGCGCCGATGCGGTGGTGATGGTTGCACTTCGGGCAGACATTGACGTTCTGCTCAAGGTCGGTCTTGTACAGCACGGTCTCGCACTGCGGACACTTGATCCACAGACCTTCGGGCACGGTGCGCCGCTCGCCGCGCTCGTTCGGCTGAATCTTCGGGGGCAGCAGTTTTTCGAGCCAGCTCATGACAGCTCCCCGCCCGTCGAGTACGCCGAGCGACCCTCCGTGAGGGCCAGGCCTTGCTTGGGGCGGCCCGGCGCGGCGGCCTGAAGATCAGCTGCGTTTTTCATGATGATCCTTTCAGGAATCGAGTGCAGTGCGGATGTTCTTGATGAACGCCCCTGCCGCCGCAGCGACATTGTCGCGCGTACAGGTTTCGAGCAATTGGACCAGCGCGGTACCGATGACGACGGCATCGGATACCGCCGCGACGGCCTGCGCCGTCTTGGCGTCACGGATGCCGAAACCCACGCCCACCGGCAGCTTCACGAACTGCTTGATGCGCGGGATCATCGCAGCGACCGCGGCGGTGTCGAGGTGGCCGGCGCCGGTCACGCCTTTCAGCGACACGTAGTACACGTAGCCACTGGCGATGCGGCCGACGTGGGCCATGCGCGCCTCGGTGGAGGTCGGCGCGAGCAGGAAGATCGGGTCGAGGCCGTTCCCGCGTAGCGTGGCGGCAAAGGCTTCGCACTCTTCGGGCGGGTAGTCCACCACGAGTACACCGTCGACGCCGGCCGATTTCGCATCGGCGACGAAGCGATCCACACCGTAGCGTTCGATCGGGTTCGCGTAGCCCATCAACACGACCGGCGTCGCATCGTTCCTGATGCGGAACAGCCGCACCTGCTCCAGCACCTGCGGCATGCCGATGCCGCGCGCCAGCGCACGTTCGCCGGCCTTCTGAATCACCGGGCCGTCGGCCATCGGATCGGAGAACGGCACGCCGAGCTCGATCACGTCGGCGCCTGCAACGGCCATCGCGACCATGATGTCGACGGTCGCATCGGCGAACGGATCGCCAGTCGTCACGTAGGGGATCAGCGCCTTGCGGCCCTGCGCCTGCAGCGCGTCGAAGGTGCTCTTGATGCGGCTCACGATGCAAGCCCCTTCACGCTTTGACCGCCTTGCGAGGGTCGATCGAAGTATGCGGCGCCGGACAGATCGGCCACCGTACCGATGTCCTTGTCACCGCGGCCGGAAAGATTCACGAGCAGGTGCTGATCGGATCGCATCGTCGTCGCGAGCTTCATCGCGTAGGCGACGGCATGGCTCGATTCGAGCGCGGGGATGATCCCCTCGGTGCGGCACAGGCGATGGAACGCACTCAGCGCTTCGCTGTCGGTGATGCCGACGTATTCCGCGCGACCGATGTCGTGCAGGTACGCGTGCTCGGGGCCGACGCCGGGGTAGTCCAGCCCGGCCGAGATCGAATGCGTCTCGGTGATCTGGCCGTTCGCGTCCTGCAGCAGGTAGGTGCGGTTGCCGTGCAGCACGCCCGGCGAGCCCCCGATGATCGACGCCGAATGCTTGCCGGTCTCGAGCCCGTGCCCCGCGGCCTCGACGCCGATCAGTCGCACACCGGCGTGGTCGATGTACGGGTAGAAGATGCCCATCGCATTGCTGCCACCGCCAACGCAGGCGATCACGGCGTCCGGTTGGCGGCCGATCATCTCGGGCATCTGCACCAGACACTCATCACCGATCACGCGCTGAAAATCGCGCACCATCGTCGGGTACGGGTGCGGGCCGGCGACCGTGCCGATGATGTAGAAGGTGTTCTCGACGTTCGTGACCCAGTCGCGCAACGCCTCGTTCAGCGCGTCCTTCAGCGTCTTGGATCCGCTCTCGACCGGCACGACCGTGGCGCCGAGCAGGTTCATGCGGTACACGTTCGGCGACTGGCGCTTGACGTCCTCGCTGCCCATGTAGACGACGCACTCCATGCCGTATCGGGCGCAGATTGTCGCGGTCGCCACCCCGTGCTGGCCTGCGCCGGTCTCGGCGATCACGCGCGGCTTGCCCATGCGGCGCGCGAGCATGGCCTGGCCGATCGTGTTGTTGATCTTGTGCGCACCGGTGTGGTTGAGGTCTTCGCGCTTCAGGAAGATCTGCGCGCCGCCGAGTTCGCGGCTCAAGCGAGCCGCGTGATAGATCGGGCTCGGGCGGCCGACGAAGTGCTTCAGCTCGTACCGGAATTCCCGGATGAACTCCGGGTCGTTCTGCACCTCGGCATAAGCGCGCTTGAGTTCATCGAGCGCGTGCACGAGCGTCTCGGCGACAAAGCTGCCGCCATAGGGGCCGAAGTGGCCCGAGGCATCGGGTTGTTGATAGTTCGACATGGGTTCACTCTGATTCAGGTCATCGATGCGTTGGTGCGGGCGTCGGCCTCGCGCACTGCATCGCAGAACCGGCAGATCGCATCGGCATCCTTGATGCCTTTCGCGGACTCAACGCCGGAGCTCACGTCAACGGCCCAGGGCCGCAGCGTGTGAATGCCATGGATCACATTTCCGGCATGCAACCCACCAGACAAAACGACTGGAAGGGGCACGGCGGAGCGAATGAGCGACCAATCGAAAACCTTTCCACCACCACCATAGCCTTCGACATGGGCGTCGAGCAGGATGGCCCGGGCGTGCGAAAAACGAGTCGCGAAGTCTAACAAATCGAAGCCCGGCGCAACCCGGGCGGCGCGCATGAACGGCCGCGCGGCGCGCTGGCACTGCTCGGGCGTTTCGTCACCGTGGAATTGCAGCAGCAGTTGCGGAATCGCGGCGCACGCAGCGGCAACCTCGGCATCGCTCGCGTTCACGAACAGGCCGACCGGCATCACGAACGGCGGCAGACGCCGCGCGAGTTCGGCGGCGCGTTCGAGCGCGATGCGCCGCGGGCTCTTGTCATAGAGCACGAAGCCGATCGCATCGGCGCCGGCGCCGACGGCCGCGTCGACATCGGCCTCGCGCGTCAGGCCACAGATCTTGATGCGGGTTCGGTGTGTCATGGATGTTCAGGGCAGCCAGTCCATCGCCGCGGTGCGGTCCGGAATGCCGTGGACCGCATCGTAGTACGGCCCGAAGAAGTACAGCCCGTCCGCGGGGAATGTCGGCGCGGCGCGATGTCGATCCTTGGCGTCGAGCACGCCGGCCAGCCAGGCCGTGTCGCGGGCGCCCGATCCGACGGCGACGAGGCAGCCCATCAGGTTGCGCACCATGTGGTGCAGGAACGCGCTCGCGTCAAACTCGAAACGCCAGTACGCCCCGCGCCGCGCGATCGCGATCGCGCGCATCGTCTTGACGGGAGAAGGCGCCTGGCACTCGGCCGAGCGGAAGGCGCTGAAGTCGTGCTCGCCGATCAGCAACAGCGCCGCAGCGCGCATCGCGTCGCCGTCCAGGGGTCGAAAGCTCCAGCCGACCGCGCCCGCCTCGACCGCGGGCCGCACCGGCGATTCGAGCAGCACGTACACATAGCGTCGGCCGACCGCGCTGTAGCGGGCGTGGAACGCGTCATCGGTCAGCTTGCACCACTGCACCGCGATGTCCGGCGGCAGGAATCGATTCGTCCCTCGCACCCACGACTGCGGTTCGCGAGCGATCGCGGTGTCGAGATGGACAACCTGGTTCAGCGCATGCACGCCGGTGTCGGTGCGTCCGGCGCAGACCGTGCGGATCGGCGCATCGGCGAAGCGCGCCAGCGCGCGCTCCAGCTGATCCTGCACCGTGCGACCACCGGGTTGGCTCTGCCAGCCCTGGTAGCCCTGGCCGCGATAGCTGACGCCGAGTACCACCCTCCCGAGTGGCCCCCGGTCGTCAGGCGGAATCACCCGAGATCGGCCAGCATGCTCTGTGCGCGGCTCTTCACGGCGCCAGTGGACTTGGCCACGACTTCGTTGAGCAGATCGCGTGCGCCGTCGGTGTCGCCGATCTGGCGGAACTCCTCGGCGAGCTCGAGCTTGCGTGACAGCGGATCATCTTCGCCGTCCGCGCCCAGTGCCGGCAAGCCCAGATCACCGAATCCCGACGGGCTCGGTGCCGACGCAGCGGCAGGCGGCGGAAGCGTCGCCGGCATGTCGAGATCGAGTGAGATGTCCGACAGGTCGAAGGCCGACGGCTCGACGACGGGCTGCGCGGGCTTCGCCTGCAGCTCGGGCACTTCGGGCACCGAGAAGTCGAGCGGCTCCGGATCCTGATGGGCTCGCGCATGAACGACAGGCGCCGCGGCAGGCTTGGCCGCCTCGAGCGGTGCCGGTGCGGTCGGCGTCCCCGCCATCCCGGGATCGCCCAGGTCGAGGTCGAGACCCATGTCTCCGCTGTCAGGGCCCGTCATTGCGCCGGTCACGGAACTGCCGAACCGCGAGGGCGAAGGCAGAACGGATTGCGGCATCGTGCTCGCGCCCAGCGGCTCGATCATCTCGCCACCCTCGCCACGCGCCATCGCGGGCGTGCCGCCCGGCCTGAACAGCGGGTTGTCCGGGTCGATCTGCACGCCGAGCTCCTGTGCCTTGGCCCAGTCCTCGCCTTCGCCGCGCGTCAGTGCATAGAGTTGCGTCGCCAACAGCTCGAAGCCCTTGGTGTCGCGCCGCTTCGCATAGACCTCGAGCAGCTTGGTGCGGATCGCCATGCGGTCCGGCGAGCTGCGCATCGCTTCCTTCAGGATTTCTTCGGCCTGCAGATCGCGACCGTAGGCGAGGTACACATCGGCCTCGGCCACCGGATCGACATCGCCGATCGCATCCAGCTGACTCAGCGAGTAGCTCATCGACGACGACGCGCCACCCGCGTCGCGCGTGTCGATGCGCTGGCCGCCGCTGGCGCCGAAGAACGAATCGGGCTGTAGGCGGCTCTCGAGGAACGAGGTCTCGCCGCTGTCCTTCTTGGCGCGCTTGCTGTAGCGCCAGGCGCCGAACCCACCCAGCAAGGCGATCGCCAGTGCGCCGATGCCCAGCGCCATCGGGTTGTCGTCGAGCAACGACCCGAGCATGCTGGGCTCCTCGACAGGAGCCGGTGTGGGCTTCGCGGCAGGCTTGGGTGCAGCCGGCGTGGAAGCCGCAGCAACGACAGGCGCGGATGCGGAAGCGGCAGCCGCCGACGCGGGTGCGGCGGCTGCGACCACGACGGCAGGTGCCGAAGCTGCCGCCGACGCCGGGGCAGGTGCCGCGGCAACCACAGGCGCGGGCGCAGGGGCTGACGCAGCCACCGGGGCAGGTGCTGGCGCAGGAGGAGGAGGCACGGGCACAGGCGCCGGAGCCGGCTTCTGCACTGCGACGGGCGTCGACGCCGGTGCGGGCGCCGGCGTGGCAGCCGGGGCCGGCGCAGGCTTCGCGGGCGTTGCGGCTACCGCGCTCGCTGCCGGCTTGGCAGCGGCCGCGCTCGAGGCGGCACCGGAAAGCTTCTTCAGCTCATCGACATTCTTGGACAACTCGGCCACGCGAACATCGTCGGCCTTCTTCGCCTTGTCTTTCGAAATCTTGTCCTCGGCCTTGGCCGTGGCGCCCTTGCTCAACGTGAGCTTGTCGGGTGTCGCCCCTCCGCCCTGCTGACGGTCGTTGACCGAAGCCTGAACCTTGCCGCTGGCCGTGCGCGCAGAACCTTCGGACCTGGCCGCGGGAACACCGGAGGCCAGGCGCTGCCGATAGGCCCCGAAATCGGCACTCTGCGCCTGGATGACCTGCTGTGCCTCGGCGGCGCTCACGCCTTTCGCGGACTCCGCGCTCGGCACTGCCAGCACGACTCCGGCCTTCAGCCGGTTCATGTTGTTCCCGAGGAACGCATCGGGATTGCCCCGGTACAGCGACACCAGCATCTGATCGAGCGACACGCCGGGGCGCTGGGTGCGGGACGCGATACGCGACAGCGAGTCGCCGTGCTTCACCTTGAAATCGTCGGCGCCAGGCGCCGCAGCGCGCGGCTCGCGCGCACCCGCAGGTGACGGCGTGGTTTCGGTGGCAGGCTTCACCGGTGCGGGTCGCCGCTCGGCCGGACGAGTCGCCGGGGCCAGCGCCGGAGCAGGCGGCGCCGCCGCCATGGTCGGCGCCGTCGCGGGAGCAGCAGGCGCCGGTTGCGATGCGCGCGCGGTCGCCGGCGGATCGAACAACAGCGTGTATTCGCGGACCAGCCGGCCAGTGGCCCAGTTGAGCTCGAGAATCACATCGACGAAAGGCTCTTGCACGCCGCGGTCGCTGCTGAGTTTCAGGTAAGGCCGGCCGTCAGCGCGGCGCAGCAGTTCTGCGGTCGTGCCAGGTAAGACGGGGTTGTAATCCACACCCGCGGTCCGATAGGCCTCGGGCGGCGCGATGCGCACCCGCAGGTTCGACGCTTCTTCGGCTGTCAGGCTCGTCACGTCGATCTCGGCCCGCAGCGCCTCGCCGAGCGCCGACTGCACCTGCAGCCGACCCAGGCCGAGCGACCAGGCGGCCGGTGCAGCGAGAACCAAAGCGGCAGCCGCCACCCCCGTGAGGGCAAAGCGCCCCGAGAACGTCAATTTTCTTTTCAAGGCGTCTCCCAGAAAGACGAGGCAGGGGCCGTCAAGCGCCCGCCAATACCAACGACATCATTGTCGCGATTTCTGCCGCACCCCATCATCTCTTGGCGCAGAGCTGGAAATCACAATAACATCAATGAGATACGCTGACAAGCTCATGCAATGGCTGACGTTGATCGTGACAACGTGCGTGAAGCTTTGCCGGGACCGACGTTGCGGTTGGACAACAAGGGACGCCCCATCAGCCTCAGGCCTCCAGCACGATGCGCAACATGCGGCGCAGCGGCTCGGCAGCGCCCCACAGCAGCTGATCACCAATCGTGAACGCGCCCACGTATTGCGGACCCATCGCCATCTTGCGCACACGGCCCACGGGGATCGTCATCGTGCCCGTCACCGCGACGGGCGTGAGCTCACGCATCGTCGCCTCACGCTCGTTCGGCACGAACTTGACCCACGCGTTGTCGTTCGCGATGAGGCTCTCGATGTCGGCCAGCGGCACATCCTTCTTCAGCTTGAACATCAGTGCCTGGCTGTGGCAGCGCATGGCACCGACACGCACGCAATAGCCATCGACCGGCACGGCCGGCGCCGCGAAGCCCGCGCCCTGACCGAGGATCTTGTTGGTCTCGGCACTGCCCTTCCACTCTTCCTTCGTGTAGCCGTCGCCGAGATCCTTGTCGATCCACGGGATCAGGCTGCCGCCCAGCGGCACACCGAAGTTCTCGGTCTCGGCCGCGCTCAGCGTGCGCTGCTTGTCGGCGACCAGCCGATCGATCTCGAGGATTGCGCTCTTCGGGTCATCGAGCAGATGACGGACGGACGCGTTCAGCGTGCCGTACTGCGTCAGCAGCTCGCGCATGTGCGCGGCACCACCGCCAGAGGCGGCCTGGTACGTCATCGTGCTCATCCACTCGACCAGCCCGGCCTTGTAGAGCGCGCCCACGCCCATCAGCATGCAGCTGACCGTGCAGTTGCCGCCGATCCAGTTGCGGCCGCCCTTGGCCAGTGCGTCGTTGATCACCGGCATGTTGACCGGGTCGAGAACGATCACCGCGTCGTCCTTCATGCGAAGTGTCGAGGCCGCGTCGATCCAGTGACCGGTCCAGCCTGCTGCGCGCAGGCGCGGGAACACGTCGCTGGTGTAGTCGCCGCCCTGCGCGGTGACGATGATCTCGCAGCGCTTGAGCGCATCGATGTCGTACGCATCCTGCAGCTTGGTTTCGTTCTTCGCCATCGAGGGCGCCGCGCCGCCCTTGTTGCTGGTGCTGAAGAACATCGGCTCGATGTGCGCGAAGTCGCCTTCGGCCCGCATGCGATCCATCAGCACGGAACCCACCATGCCACGCCATCCGACCAATCCTGTGAGTCTCATCGTTCGCCCTTTCAGAAAGTTGTCTAAACCTCTTGCTGCCCCGGCTCGTTCGCCAGGGATAGGGGCGAGACGAACCGGAGCCTGCTAGCCCTTGATCGTCTTTTTGGTGATGGAGAGCGCCGCGACCACGGCGTCACCCATTTCGATCGTGCCGACCTTGGTCGTGCCCTCGGACCAGATGTCGCCCGTGCGCAAGCCTGAGGCGAGCACATGCTGCACTGCCGACTCGATGCGGGCGGCGGCGGCGGTCTGGTGGAGTGAGAAGCGGAGCATCATGGCGGCAGACAGGATTGTAGCCAGTGGATTGGCCAGGTTCTTGCCCGCGATGTCGGGCGCGCTGCCATGGCTCGGTTCATACAGGCCCTTGCCCGATGAGTTCAGCGATGCCGAGGGCAGCATGCCGATCGAGCCGGTCAGCATCGCGGCTTCATCGGACAGGATGTCGCCGAACATGTTGCCGGTGACGATCACGTCGAACTTCTTCGGTGCTCGCACGAGCTGCATCGCCGCGTTGTCGACGTACATGTGGTCGAGCGCGACATCCGGGTACTCGGCATGGACTTCGGTGACGATGTCCTTCCAGAACTGGAACGTTTCGAGCACGTTGGCCTTGTCGACGCTCGTCAGCCGCTTGCCGCGCTTGCGCGCCGCCTGGAAGGCGACGTGCGCGATGCGCTCGATCTCGGGGCGCGTGTAGCGCATCGTGTCGAAGGCCTCGGGCGCGCCCTTGAACGCGCCGTCGGGCGATTCGCGCCGGCCGCGCGGCTGGCCGAAGTAGATGTCGCCGGTGAGCTCGCGGATGATCAGGATGTCCAGGCCCGACACCAGCTCGGGTTTCAGGCTCGACGCGTGCGTGAGCTGCTCGTAGCAGATCGCCGGGCGGAAGTTCGCGAACAGGCCGAGGTGCTTGCGCAACCCGAGGATGGCCTGCTCGGGGCGCAGCGCGCGCTCGAGCGAGTCGTACTTCCAGTCGCCGACGGCGCCGAACAGTACCGCATCGGCGGCTTGCGCGAGCTTGAGCGTGGACTCCGGCAGCGGATGGCCGTGCGCTTCGTAGGCCGCGCCGCCGACCAGCGCAGTCTCGGTCTCGAAGGCGAGGTCCAGCGCACCCAGTACGCGCACGGCTTGCGCGACGATCTCGGTTCCGATGCCGTCACCCGGCAGGATTGCAATCTTCACGAATCACTTCCCTTGTTCATGATCAGGCGCTCGACGAGCACCTTCTCGCAGAGCTTGAAAATCACGTAGCAGGCCGCGGCAAAGTAGCCCGAACCGACGATCTCGAGCAATTGCCGCAACCCCCCTTCTCGCACCGCCTCGACACCGTACATCGACAGGAACTCGAAGTTCGCGCTGAGCGTGTGCAGGAGGTTCAGCGTGACGAGCCCGCCCAGCACGAAGCTGATGCCGAGCAGGACGAACGCAACCCACCACCGCCGCAGCAGGAACACGTAGACGCGGCTGTAGGCGGCGTGCGGCATCGTGCCTCAGAGGCGGTGTGCCAGCCACGGCTTGGTCAGCAGCCGCTCGGCTTCGTACGCGCGAATCTTGTCGGCGTGGCGCAGCGTCAGGCCGATGTCGTCGAAGCCGCCGAGCAGGCAGTACTTGCGGAAGGCCTCGACATCGAACGCGATCGTGCCGCCATCGGGCTTGACGACGACCTGACGCTCCAGATCGATCGTCAGCGAGTAGCCGACGAAGGCCGCGGCCTCGTCGAACAGCTTGGCCACTTCGCTCTCTGGCAGCTTGATCGGCAACAGCCCGTTCTTGAAGCAGTTGTTGAAGAAGATGTCGGCATAGCTTGGTGCGATCAGCGCGCGGAAGCCGAACTGGTCGAGCGCCCACGGCGCGTGCTCGCGCGACGACCCGCAGCCGAAGTTCTTGCGCGCCAGCAGCACCGAGGCGCCTTTGTAGCGCGGCTGGTTCAGGACGAAATCGGGATTTGGCCGGCGAGTGGCCGGGTCCTGCCCCGGCTCGCCATGGTCCAGATAGCGCCACTCGTCGAACAGGTTCGGACCGAAGCCCGACTTCTTGATCGACTTCAGGAACTGCTTCGGGATGATCGCGTCGGTATCGACGTTTTCCCGGTCCATCGGCGCGACCAGCCCGGTGTGAATGCGAAACGGAGTCATGACGGGCTGGTCCTTCAGCTGATGCGACTGACGTCGACGAAGTGGCCCTCGATGGCCGCCGCAGCCGCCATCGCCGGGCTCACCAGGTGCGTGCGGCCGCCGGCACCTTGCCGGCCTTCGAAGTTGCGGTTGCTGGTGGACGCGCAGCGCTCACCCGGCTCCAGCCTGTCGGCGTTCATCGCCAGGCACATCGAGCAGCCCGGCTCGCGCCACTCGAAGCCGGCCGCCTTGAAGACTTCGTCCAGCCCTTCCCGTTCGGCCTGCTCCTTGACCAACCCAGACCCGGGCACGACCATCGCCAGCTTCACGTTCTTCGCGATTCGCCGGCCCAGGTGCCGAACGACGTTCGCCGCCTCGCGCAAGTCTTCGATGCGGGAGTTCGTGCACGAGCCGATGAACACCTTGTCGATCAGGATGTCGGCGATCAGCTTGTTCGGCTCCAACGCCATGTACTGCAGGGCACGCTCGATGGCGCCGCGCTTGCCGGCATCCTTCTCGCGATCGGGGTCGGGCACGCGGTCGTCGATGCCGAGCACCATCTCGGGCGAGGTGCCCCAGGTCACTTGCGGTCGGATCGTCGTTGCGTCGAGCTCGACCAGCGCATCCCAATGCGCCGCGGCATCGGAGTGCAGCGTGCCCCAGTACCGAACCGCCTGCTCCCACTCGAGCCCCGCCGGCGTGTAAGGCCGGCCCTTCACGTACGCGATCGTGGTCTCGTCGACGCCGACCAGGCCGGCACGAGCACCGGCTTCGATGGCCATGTTGCACACCGTCATGCGGCCCTCCATGCTCAGCGAGCGGATTGCCGAGCCGGCAAACTCGATCGTGTACCCGGTGCCGCCGGCCGTGCCGATCCTGCCGATGATCGCGAGCACGATGTCCTTCGCGCTGCAGCCCTTGCCGAGCTTGCCCTCGACGCGCACGAGCATGTTCTTGGCCTTGCGCGCCAGCAGCGTCTGCGTGGCCAGTACGTGCTCGACTTCGCTGGTACCGATGCCATGCGCCAGCGCGCCGAACGCGCCATGGGTCGAAGTGTGCGAGTCGCCACAGACGACGGTCATGCCCGGCAGCGTTGCCCCTTGCTCGGGACCGATGACGTGGACGATGCCCTGGCGTCGGTCGTTCATCTTGAACTGCGTGATGCCCAGCCGGTCGCAGTTGGCATCCAACGTGTCGACCTGCAGCCGCGAGATCGGATCGGCGATGCCGTGCGAACGATCGGTGGTCGGAACGTTGTGATCGCTCACCGCCAGATTCGCCGACAGGCGCCAGACCTTGCGGCCGGCCAGGTCCAACCCCTCGAAGGCTTGCGGGCTCGTGACCTCGTGAACGAGGTGACGGTCGATGTACAGGACCGCCGTGCCGTCGTCCTCGGTATGGACGACGTGTTCGTCCCAGATCTTGTCGTACAGCGTGCGGGGCATGGCTTCTCTATGGCTGATGAGCGGGCAGTCGAGCATTCTAGGCGCTCGCTTTACCCATGAAAAAGGGCACGGTGATCGTCACCGTGCCCCTGTGGGCCTGTGGCCGTGGCGCGGCCGCGGAGGAAGGCCGGTCAGCGTTGCGCGATCGGCGTCACGTTGCGCGAGGTCGCCCCATTGAACAGCTGCCGCGGGCGGCCGATCTTGTACTCGGGGTCGCCGATCATCTCGTTGAGCTGGGCGATCCAGCCCACGGTGCGGGCCAGAGCGAAGATCGCGGTGAACAGCGGCACCGGAATGCCGATCGCGCGCTGCACGATGCCCGAGTAGAAGTCGACGTTCGGGTACAGCTTGCGCGACACGAAGTAATCGTCCTCGAGCGCGATCTTTTCGAGCGCCATCGCGAGCTTGAAGATGGGGTCGTTGTGCAGGCCCAGCGCGTCCAGCACTTCGTGGCAGGTCTCGCGCATCAGCTTGGCGCGCGGGTCGTAGTTCTTGTAGACGCGGTGGCCGAAGCCCATCAGCTTGACGTTGGAGTTCTTGTCCTTCACCTGCTTGATGAACTCGCCGATCTTCTCGACGCCGCCGGCGCGGCGCACGTCTTCCAGCATGTTCAGCGCCGCCTCGTTCGCGCCGCCGTGCGCCGGGCCCCACAGACAGGCCACGCCAGCGGCAATGGCCGCAAACGGGTTGGTGCCCGACGAGCCGCACAAGCGCACCGTCGAGGTCGAGGCGTTCTGCTCGTGGTCGGCGTGCAGGATGAAGATGCGGTCCATCGCGCGCACCAGCACGTCGTTGGGCACGTACTCCTCGCACGGTGTGGCGAACATCATGCGCATGAAGTTGCCGGCATACGACAGATCGTTCTTCGGGTAGATGTAGGGCTGGCCGACCGTGTACTTGTAGGCCATCGCCACCAGCGTCGGCATCTTCGCGATCAGGCGGA
>JBDTVC010000067.1:0-20154 GCA_040007475.1 Burkholderiales bacterium | reverse complement strand
GGCCTGCCGCTGATGGGCACGGGCGACTGGAACGACGGCATGAACCGCGTCGGCGCGGAAGGCCGCGGCGAGTCGGTCTGGCTCGGCTGGTTCCTGTGCCAGCTGGTCGAGGACTTCGCGCCGATCGCGATCGCGCGCGGCGAGCCCGCGCGCGCCGCCGCGTGGCGCGAGGCTGCACTCGGCTGGCGCAACGCCCTGCTCGGCACGGCGTGGGACGGCCAGTGGTTCAAGCGCGCGTTCTTCGACGACGGCACGCCGCTGGGCTCGCACGTCAACGCCGAATGCCGCGTCGACCTGATCGCGCAAGCCTGGTCGGTGATGTCGGATGTGGCGCCACCGGCGATGCGCCGCATGGCGCTCGCGGCGATCGAAGACGAGCTCGTCGATCCCGACATGGGCCTGCTCAGGCTGCTCACGCCGCCACTGCAGGACGCGCTGCCCAGCGCCGGCTACATCCAGGCTTATCCCAAGGGTGTGCGCGAGAACGGCGGCCAGTACTCGCACGCCGGCGTATGGGCACTGATCGCTCAGGCGATGAGTGGCGACGGCGACGCGGCCTACCGCTACTTCACGTACCTCAACCCCGCGCACCGCGCGGCGCACCCGGTGCGCGGCCCCGCGTACGAGATCGAACCCTACGTGATGGCCGGTGACGTCTACAGCGAGGCCCCGCATGCCGGTCGCGGTGGCTGGAGCTGGTACACCGGCTCGGCCGCGTGGCTGCACCGCGCCGCGATCGAGCACATCTTCGGCATGCGCCTGCGCGCCGACGAGATCGCGTTCGTGCCCTGTCTGCCTTCGCACTGGGACCACGCCGAACTCACACTCACTCGCGCTGACCGCGTGCTGCGCGTGCTGCTGTGCCGGCCCGAGGCCACCGCGGCACTCGAACTCGCGCAACGCATCGGCGCAAGCGAGCAGCAGATCGGCGTGGCGTGGCGCCACGACGCACACGACGCCCCGGCGTGCGTGCTGCTGCGCTTGCCGGAGGCTGCCGTGGTCGATGCAACGCGGTCCCGTCCTACAGCGCCCGGTGTCGCGGTCCGATGGGCTGCGGACGAGGCTGTCCATAAAGTTCATTCATCGACAACCCCGTGAGTTCAGTGCCTCGCACCGGCCTCGCGAACCAGGAGAACGCGATGCTGAAGTGGGCCCTGATCTTCGCCGTGATCGCTGTGGTCGCCGGTCTGTTCGGCTTCACCGGCGTGGCCGCTGGCGCCGCCGGGATCGCCAAGGTCCTGTTCGCCATCTTCCTCGTGCTGTTCGTGCTCTTCGTGGTGCTCGCACTGCTGGGCATCGGCGCGGTCAGCTGACGACCCGTCATTCAACGAATCACCGAAGGAACCTCGCATGTCCACCAAGAACACCCCTGCCAACGTCACCACGCTGCCCGCGGCGAAGGGCGAGCGGCTCATGCTGAACGAGGCCGGCCTGTCTGCCGCCAAGCTCTCTCTCGAACAGGGTGCCGTGACGCCGAGCTATGGCCCGTGGCGTGAAGACGTCATCCAGCTGCTCAACGATGCGCTGGCCACCGAGCTGATCTGCGTGCTGCGCTACAAGCGCCACCACTTCACCGCCAAGGGCCTGGCCTCGCCGAAGATCGCCGAGGAGTTCATGGTCCATGCACTCGAAGAAACCGCGCACGCCGACCAGATTGCCGAACGCATCGTGCAACTCGGCGGCGAACCGGACTTCGCGCCCGATCGCCTGACCGAACGCAGCCATGCCGACTACGACGCATCGCTGGACCTGAAGGCGATGATCAAGGCCAACCTGATCGCCGAACGTGTCGCGATCGAGGCCTACAGCCAGATGATCGCGCTGATCGGCGACAAGGACTCGACCACGCGCCGCATGCTCGAGCAGATCCTGAGCCAGGAGCAGGAGCATGCCGATGAGCTCAGCGACTGGATGACCAGCTAGCTTTCCGCCCAGGGGTGGCGGGGCCATGCCGACAGACAGCGCCACCCGGACTATTCAGAACTCTCGTCAATCACTCAGGAGAATTACCATGAACCTTCGCACCACTCTCGCTTCCAGCATTGCCGTCATCGCGCTCGTCACCGCCTCGGGCTGCGCCGTGCATCGCGGCCAGGAGACTGTCGGCGCCTATGTCGACGACACGGCGATCACGACCTCGGTCAAGGCCCGCTACGTCGACAACAAGCAGGTCGATGCGTCGTCGATCAAGGTCGAGACGCTCAACGGCACCGTGATGCTGTCGGGCTTCGCGAAGGACCAGACGGAGCGCATGATGGCCGAGAACATCGCGATGCAGGTGAACGGCGTGAAGTCGGTCAAGAACGCGATCGTCGTGCGTCCGTGATCTCGCCCCCTGCGGCGCCAGCGGCGCCGCAACCGTCGACCTCGTCGAGTGTGGCCAGCATCGTGCTGGCCACATTTGCGATCGTGGTGGGCTTGTGGTGGGGCCGCAGCTTCCTGATCCCGCTGACCGCGGGCCTGATGCTCGCACTGCTCGTGCTGCCGCTGACAACCGTGCTGACGCGCTGGCTGCGCAGCCGGGTGGTCGCGACGACGCTGACCCTGATGATCGTGCTGGCCACGCTGGGCGTGGCCGGTGCGGCGTTCGGCGACCAGCTCGCGCGCGTCGCGAGCCGCGCGCCCGACATGATCAGCCTGGTGGCCCAGCAGGTGTCGGACACCGAACCCGGCACCGGCTCCGTGCTGCAGCGCGTGCGCGAGTCCCTGCGCGATCTGGACCGTGCGGCCGAACGCATCGCGGGGTTCAGACCGGTCATCACCACGGCCCGCACCCGGGCCGCCGCCAAGGCGGCCGAGCTGGCGGCGAGCAACGCCGCCGCGACGCCACCGGTGAGCATCTCGGAGACGGCCACCGTCGCGCTGCGCGACAGCGCCGTCAGCGGCT
Organism: Burkholderiales bacterium; assembly: GCA_040007475.1. Taxonomy (GTDB): domain Bacteria; phylum Pseudomonadota; class Gammaproteobacteria; order Burkholderiales; family Burkholderiaceae_C; genus LMDS01. Next base: position 17,267 of record JBDTVC010000067.1, on the reverse strand, counting down.
CGGGCGCGCTGATGCGGCTGGCGGCAGAGCTGACGATCATCCTGTTCATCGCCTTCTTCGTGCTCGCCGGCGGCGAGCCGCTGGCCACGCGCTTCCTCGACCTCTGGGATGCGCGCCCCGGCCTGCGCCTGCGCGCAGAGCACGTCGCCACGGAGTGCGTGCGCCAGATCCGCACGTACGGCGCCGTTCTCCTCGTCACCAACACGATCGTCGGCCTCGGGGTCTGGGCCGCGTTCGCGATCGCCGGCCTGCCGGACGCTGCGGGCTGGGGCATCACTGCCGCGGTGCTGCACGTCGTCCCCTATCTCGGCATGGCGCTGGTCACCGGCCTCGGCGCCGCCGAAACCTTCCTCGCCTACGGCACGATCAGTGCGGCGGCCGGCATGGCCACGTTCTTGCTGGCGCTGTCGACGGTGATCGGTACCGGTGTGACCGCGTGGCTGCAAGGGCGCGCCGCACGGATGAACGCCGCCGCCGTGTTCATCGGCGTGGTGTTCTGGGGCGCGCTGTGGGGCATCTGGGGCCTGCTGCTCGGACCAGCCCTCGTGGTGCTCCTCAAGGTGGTGGCCGAGCACACGCGACCGGGGCAGCGTCTGGCGCACCTGATGCGCGGTTGATGCACGTCGGTTGGTCAGAACGAGCGGCGCATGAAGATGCCGAGCCCGCCGCGACGCAGCTTCAGGGTCATGCGCGCATCGCCAGCCAGCCGCAGGCCCAGGCCGCCGTAGTCAACGCCCCATTGCGACTGCGCGGCCTTGAACTCGATGCCGACCTTGCCGACGACGCGCTCGTCGGACTCCGCGCCCAGCCCGCGCACGTTGATCGCATGCGCGTACAGCGACGACTGGTCGGAGGCGCGATAGCGCAGGCCCAGCATCAGCAACGAGCCCGAAGCGCGCGTCAACGTCGCGGCATCCGCATTCGCCGTCAACCCACCGAAAGGCCTGTCGACCAGCGCGATGCTGCCCAGGCCGACACCGAAGCCTGCCCGGCCACGCGAGACCCACCGCTCGACGCCGATTGCCGTCAGACCGGTGCGCCGGTCCGGCAGCCCGCTGACGGCCACGGCGGGCACGTCGCTGCGGGTGAACCGCAGTTCGTCGGTGGCCGCAGGACGTGGCGCGTCGTCCCCGTCGTCAACTGCCCACGCGCCGCCAGCGCCGAGCCCTGCCATCAGCAAGGCCAGCGTGGGCATCAAGCGTTGGGTCGACGCGGGCATGATCGCCCTTGCCGTCAGTAGCGCGCGCGCAACTCGCGGATCTGGCGCTCGGCCTCAGCACTTCGCGCGCCGTAGGCCTTGTGCGATTTGCCGTGCTGACGCGCGTGCTCGCGTGCCTCCATCTGGTGTTCGTGGTCGTCGCTGTGCGCCCACTCCTTGCGGCCACGGCTCCTGAACGGCGCATCGTGCTGAAGATCGCGTTGCATGTCGGCTCCTCGCGGCGGGTGCCGGCCGGCCCGTCCGATCGGTCACCCACGACCGCAGATTGCCAATTCGATCAAGCCCGCGCGATGGGCATTCGCCGATATGGCTGTAGGACCAATCCGATGCTGCTTCAGATCAGCGGGCGCTGTGCCGGCCTGCCGTCGCCGTACAGGTCGGCCAGCCGCGTCAGCGCCTTGGCGTCCACGAGGTGGAGCCGACCGTCCTTGATGCGATGCAGCCTTCTCGCCTCGAGCTTGCGCAGCGTCTTGTTGGTGTGCACCAGCGACAGCCCGAGCCCGTCGGCGATGTGCTGCTGTGTGAGCGGGAACGGCACGCCGTCCACCCCGCCATCCGGCAGCAGCGCGGCGGCACGTTTGAAGAGCACGATCAGCAGCGTCGCAATGCGTTCCTCCGCGCTGCGCCGGCCGACCGACAGCAAGGTGTCGTCGACCAGCGACTCCTCGTGGGCGGTGAGCCAGGTCACGCTGAAGCCCAGCGTCGGCGCCGCACGATGCAGCGCCCACAGCGCATCGCGCCGGAACACGCACAGCGCCACCTCGGTGAGCGACTGCACGCCGTGGGCGATCACGTCGCCCATCTTCTGCTGCACGCCGATGAAGTCGCCGGGCAGGAGGAAGTTCAGGATCTGGCGCCGCCCGTCGCTGAGTGTCTTGAAGCGGAACGCCCAGCCGCTGAACAGCGTGAAGAGCGGAGCGTCGTCCTGCCCCTCATGGATGATCGTGGCATCGGCCGGCAGCATGATCTGCTCGCGCTTGAGCGACTCGATCGTCTCGAGCTCGTCGGGCGCATGCGGCGCGAACAGCGGCAGCTTGCGTAGCGGGCAGTCCTTGCAGGTGACGGCGATCACGGTGGGCGCTCCTCGGCGATCCTGCACTGTAGCCGCTGTCGAACATGTCATTCGACACAATCGCGCGGCAGGCTCGCCGATACATTCACTCCCATGAGTGAAGAACTGCCCGTGTACCAGATGCTCTACGTCAGCCGGTTGATGCCGGGTTCAGGCTACAGCGTGGTCAACGACATCGTCTCGGTGTCGCGCCGGACCAATGCGCAGCGTGACATCACGGGCGCACTGGTCTTCGATGGCGAATGCTTCGGGCAGCTGATCGAGGGCCGCAAACCCGACGTCATCGCGCTGATGCAGCGCATCGAGACGGACCCGCGTCACACCGACATCCGGCTGCTGTTCAGCGGCGTGACCGGACCGACGCGCCGCACGCGCGTCTGGCGCAGCGGCTACTGCGAAGCGCAGCAACTCGAAATGCTGATGGCGGACGCCGCGCACAGCGGCCCGGCCGCGCTCGCGGCCTTCATGTCGATTCTCGACACCGCCGACGTGGAGTGACCCACGCCGGCCCTGACGGGGTCGTCAGCTCTTGTTGAATCGATGCTTGGCGTCGCTGATGCAGGCGGCCTTCGCGTCGCCCGACAGGCTCTCGCACTTCTCGGCCGCGACCTTGTAGTCGGCATCGCGCTTGTCGTCGATCGCGTCCTTGCGCGCCTCGCCGACCTTCTTGCCCAGCTTGGCGTCGGCCAGCGCCTTGGTGTGTGCGGACTTGGCCTCGGCGACGCAGACATCCTTCGCGTTGCCGCCCTTGTCGTCGCACATCTCCTTCGCGACGGCATAGCTGGCATCGGCCTTCACCACTTCGAGCTTGTTGAAGTCAGCCGACTTGCCGGAGTCCTTCGCCTCCAGTTCGGCACGGGCGACGCTCTCCTTGCCCTTGGCCTGCTCGACGCAGATGTCCTTGGCGTTGCCGCTGCGGCTGTCGCACGCGGCCTTGTCGGCCTTGATGTCGGCGCTGATGCGGTCCTTGGCAGCCGAGTACTCGGCCTTGCCCAACGTGCCCGCGAACGCGCCGGTGGCGGCGCACAGCACGGCGATGGTGAACGCGGACTTGCAGTGTCGAATCGTGATCATGAGGTGTTCTCCTTCGTCGATGGATACGTGGACGAAGTATGGAAATCACGCCGGCCGGCACCCAGCGGACATGGCCGCGAACGGCTGTAGACCTTGTCCTACCTGGCGCGCGGCGCCGGCAGCGTCGGCCGCGCGGCAATGCGGGCCGAAAGCGCGCGGCATTCATCCCCGCCGCGCGCCGCGTCGGTGCCGCTGCCGACGTCCATCAGCGGCAGCAAGGCAGCCAGCGGGTTGATCAGGCCGAGCAACGCCGCTGCCCCCAGCCGCGTGCCGAGCCGCCCCGCATCGAGCGATATCGACGGGTCGGCGAAGCTGCCGCGCACGCGCAGCGGCGTGCGCAGCGCGAGCGGGCTGAAATCCTTCGGCGTCGTGACGACGCGCAGGTCCATCGCCTCGCTGGCGAGCGAGAGCGAGCCGTCGATCCACAGTGTGGAGTCGCGCGTGTCGAGCACGAGCACCCGCGGGCGCAGCACGCCCTGCTCGGCCACCAGATCGGCGACGGTGCACAGCACCGGCAGCGCGTCGTCGCCTTTCACGAGAACGCCCAGCCCCTGCGCAATATCGAGCCCGGCCGCCTCGACGGCGAGGTGCGAGATCGTGCCGTTCGCCAACTGCATGCGCACGCCGCCGCGCAGGCTGCCGAGGATGTCGGCCGTGGACTTGCCCTGCCCCGCCACGCGCGCCTGACCACTCAGGTTGCCCGTCGCATAGGGCGGCGTGTCGGTGTTCGCGCGCTTCTGGTGGATCCAGCTCTCCAGCCGCACGCCCGACCAGCGCAGATCGGCGGTCCACAGCGCCTGCGCGTCTCGGCCGTCGAGCTGCACGACACCCCCGAGCCGGCCCTGGCCGGTGCGCGCGTCGAGATCGCGCAGCGTCAGCACGCCGTCGGCAAGAACGAGGTGCGTGCGCAGCGGCTTCAGCGGTTCGAGGAAGCTGCTGCCGAGATCGAGGTTGTCGATGTCGATCAGCACGTTGGCATCCATCGCGCGCAGTGAGGGCAGGTCGAAGGGGCGATCGGGCAGCACGCGGCCCGGTCTGGCGTTGAGGCGCCGCAAGGCCGGCACCTCCTTCACCGGCGTGCCCACCGCGGGGCCGAGGTCGGCGAGCAGCAGCCTGCTGCCACTGAGCCGCCCAGCCAGCATCGGCAGGCGTGCCCGCGGGTCGTAGGTGAACGCGCCCATCAGCCGGCTCGAACCGATCGTGACCTGCTCGGCGAGCACATTCCAGACCGCGCCCTGCTTGGCGACCAGCCCTTGCGCACGGAACGCCCCGGTGGTTGGCAGCGTGACGCGCAGCGGGTCACCCACGGCCGCAAGCGACGGGCCCTGCACGCTGAAGCGGCCCTTCAACGCGGTGAGGTGAAGCGCGTCGGTCGCAGTGCCGGTGAAGCTCAGGCGCGCGCCGCCGACGACCGCATCGAACGTCACCGGCAAGGGCGTCGCATCCGCGTCGTCGGCGATGACGGGCAACACGCCGGTGGTCTTGAGCGTCACCTTGATCGGCTGCTGCTCGTAGCGGCCGGTCGCGTCGAAGCGAAAGCCGGGCGTCGCAACACCTTCGGCGAGCGAGAACGTTGCGTTCGCATCGACACGCATCAAGGCATCGCGAACCGCGAGTTGCCCCGCGTCCACCTGCAGCAGGTCGATCGTCGGCACGCGCGCCGGCCGCTTGGCCGCGTCGTCCGCATCACCGAACTGCCATGACGCGCGGCCATCGGCGAGGCGCTCGACCGCGCCGTCGATCTGTGCCGCACGCAACTCGCGGATGCGCAAGGGCTGGCCACGGCTGGCCCGCCAGAGGTCCGCATAGCCGAGCGTGATGCGTGCATCACGCGCCGTCAGCATGTGGGGTTCCTTGCTCCATGCGGGTGCGCCGATGCGGATCGCGGCGGCCGTGATCTGCAGGTGGCCGAGCAGGCGGATGCGGACCTGCGGCGTGTCGCCTTCGCCGAGGGTCACGGAACGCTGCAGCGCGCCGGACAGCCAGCGCTGCATCGGTGCGGCCAGGAAGGGCCAGCCCGTGTATTCGCCGACCGCGACACCGACCAGCAGCAGCGCCAGCGCAGCGGCACCGAACCAGCGCCAGCGAACGATTGGTGATGTGCCCAGGCTCATCGATCCATCGTCGCACGGCCTCCCGGGGCCGTCTGTCGGCGGGCTCCTACGAGCGCGTCAGCGAAGCACTTCCGGATTCAGTGGCGACGGCGGCTGGCCTGCCTGCGGGCCTACGCCCAGCGCCGCGAGCAGGTTGTCGACGGCGAGGTTGGCCATGGCGCGGCGCGTGGGCAGGCTGGCGCTGGCGATGTGCGGCGTGAGCACGACGTTGGGCACCTTCAGCAACTCGGGGTGCACGGTGGGCTCGCCTTCGAACACATCGAGCCCGGCGGCCGCGATGCGCCGTTCGCGCAGGGCCTGCGCGAGCGCGCCGTCGTCGACGATGCCGCCGCGGGCGATGTTGGTGAGCGTGGCGGTCGGCTTCATCAGCGCGAGTTCGGCGGCACCGACCAGGTGATGCGACGCAGCGCTGTAGGGCACCACGATCACCAGGTGGTCGCACTCGCGCAGCAGCGCTTCCTTGCTGACGTAGCGCGCGTTGATCGCGGCTTCGGTGGCCGCGTCGAGCTGGGATCGGTTGTGATAGATCACCTTCATGCCGAAGCCGTGCGCACCGCGCCGCGCGATGGCCTGACCGATGCGGCCCATGCCGAGGATGCCCAGCGTCGCGCCGTGCACGTCGCTGCCCGCGAAGCCCTCGACGCTCCATTTCGTCCACTCGCCGCGGCGCAGGAAGTGTTCGCTCTCGGCGATGCGCCGCGCCGTGGCCATCATCAGCGCGAAGCCGAAGTCGGCGGTGGTCTCGGTCAGCACGTCGGGCGCATTGCTCACCAGCACGCCGCGCGCGGTGCAGGCCGGCACGTCGACGTTGTTGTAGCCGACGGCCATGCTGCACACGGCTTTCAGATCGGGGCACGCGTCGAGCAACGCAGCGTCGATCGGCTGCGTGCCGGTGATGAACACGCCGGCCTTGCCCTGCAGGTGCGCGATGAGCTCGTCGCGCGACCAGACGACGTCGGACGGGTTGTCTTCGACGTCGAAATGCTCGCGCAGCCGATCGACGATGTCGGGGAACACGGCGCGACAGACGAGTACGGACTTCTTCATGCAATCACCTTCGATCAATGCGGCAGGTCGGGGTGCCAGCCGAGCGTGAGCAGCAGAACGACGAACCCGATCAGGTAGCCGACCGCGATGTGCCAGCCACCCCGGATCCACGCGCCGACCGAACGCGCCTGCGGGAACATGCCGGCCAACGCGACGCCGGACGAGGAGCCGAACCAGATCATCGAGCCACCGAAGCCGACCGCATAGGCCAGGACACCCCAGTCGTAGCCGCCCTGGTGCAGCGCGAGTGCGGTCAGCGGGATGTTGTCGAACACGGCAGAGACGAAGCCCAGCCCGAGCGCCGTGGGCCACGACGCGGCCGGCAGATGCTCGACCGGCATCATCGCGGCGCACAGTACCAGTGAGAGCAGGAAGATGCTGCCGCGCGTGGCACCGGGCAGCAGGCTCCAATCGGGCCTTCTGATCCAGCCGGTCAGCATGATCGCCACCCACACGGCCAGGCCGATCACCGGCACGCGGCTCAGCAGCTCCGGGTGGCGCAGGTTGAAGTACACGTTCGCACCGATGGCCGACGCGAGGATGGCGCCCACGATCACGAGCCGCCAGGGATCGACGTGGATGCCGGCCGGCGCGTCCCTCACGATCGGCTGGTAGGCGTGCTGCTGGCGCGCCGCGATGACGCTGAAGAAGATCAGCGCCGGCACTGCGGCCACATAGGCATCGAGCACCTGCTGCGGCGGCACCCCGGCGATCCACATCATCGTCGTCGTGGTGTCGCCGACCACGCTTCCGGCGCCGCCGGCGTTGGAAGCACCGACGATCGCCGCGAGAAACCCCACGTGCAGCCGGCCCTTGAACAGCACCATCGCCATCGTGCCGCCGATCATCGCGGCGGCGATGTTGTCGAGAAAGCTCGACAGCACGAACACCACGACCAGCATCACGAAGCCGCCCTTCCAGTCGTCAGGCAGGTAGCGTGGCAGCAGCGCGGGCAGCTGGCTCTCCTCGAAGTGCTTGGAGAGCAAGGCGAAACCCAGCAGCAGACCGAACAGGTTCGCGATCGTGACCCATTCGTGGCCGAGCAGCGCGATCAGCCCATCGACGCCGGGCACGCCGGAGAAGCTGCCGAACGCGAGCTTGTATGCCGTGATCGTCAGCAGCCCGATCACCGCGACGCGCAGCGTGTGGTGGTGGAACAGCGCGACGCCCGCGAGCGTCAGCGCGAACAGGATGAAGTCGATCGGCATCGGCGTTCAGTCCAGAAAGCGGGCGAACTCGCCGACCGGTGCGCGTTCGGTCACCAGCGTGTTCTCGACTGCCGCCGGATCGGCGTAGCCCAGCGACATGCCGCACACCAGCTGCTCGTTGTCGGGGTAGCCGATGTGCGCGCCGATGATGCGGTGGAACTGCATGAATGCGGCCTGCGGGCAGGTGTCCAGGCCGCGGCCGCGTGCAGCGACCATGACGCTCTGCAGGAACATGCCGTAGTCGAGCCAGCTGCCCTGGCGCATCACGCGGTCGATCGTGAACATCAGGCCGACCGGGGCGTCGAAGAACTCGTAGTTGCGCCGGTGCTGCGCGTGCATGCGGGCCTTGTCGGTCTTCGCGATGCCGAGCAGGCCGTAGAGATCCCAGCCGACCTTGCGACGCCGGTCGATGAACGGCGCCTTCCATTCGGTCGGGTAGTAGTCGTACTCGTCGGCATGCTTCGCGCGCTCGACCGGATCGTCGTGCGCCACCAATATCTTGCGCGACAGGTCGGCCTTGGCCTGGCCGGTCAACACATAGACCTTCCACGGTTGCGTGTTGGTGCCCGAGGGCGCGCGCGACGCCACGGCGAGGATCTGCTCGATCGTCTCGCGCGGCACCGGCGCGGGCAGGAACGCGCGCAGCGAGCGGCGCGTGGTGATGGCGGCATCGACCGCGGCGATCTGATCGGGCGTGGGGGTCACAGCAATCCTTGCAGGGCGTTGAAGAGTGGCGCGGGCAGCGGCACCGGGCGGCGCGTGTCGCGGTCGACATAGACGTGAACGAAGTGGCCGTTGGCCGCCGCGAGCGGCTCGCCGGCGGCGAACAGGCCGATCTCGTAGCGCACGCTCGACGAGCCGAGCCGCGTCACACGCAGGCCGGCCTCGACCGTCTGCGGGAACGCGAGCGACGCGAAGTAGTTGCAGTGCGTCTCGACGACCAGACCGATGACGCGGCCGCGCTCGATGTCGAGCGCACCCGCCTCGATCAGGTAGCGGTTCACCACCGTGTCAAAGTAGCTGTAGTACACGACGTTGTTGACGTGGCCGTAGGCGTCGTTGTCCATCCAGCGCGTGGCGATGGTCTCGAAGTGGCGGAAAAGGCTGCGCGGGGCCGGTACGGGGCGGGTGCTCGTCGTGTCACTCATGGGCGTGCATTGTTCCATTGCCGCCAGCTCGCCACGGCCGCGCGGATCGTGCCGAGGTGAACCTGCACCGTGTCCTCGATCACGCGGCCGTAGCCGCCGGCCATCGACAGCGCGACCGGGATGCGACGCTCGCGTGACGCCGCCAGCACGCAGCGGTCGCGCTCGGCCAGGCCAGCGGTCGTGAGCTTCAGGCGCCCCAGGCGATCGCCCTCGTGGGGATCGGCGCCGGCCACATAGAAGATCAGCCCGGGCAGGCCGGTCTCGTGGCGGCGCCACAGTTCGGCGAGTGCGCCATCGAGCGCGTCGAGGTACGCGGCATCGCCGCAGCCGTCGGGCAGGTCCACGTCGAGGTCGCTGCGTTCCTTGCGGAACGGGAAGTTCTTGGCGCCGTGCATCGACAGCGTGAACACGGTCGGGTCGTCGGCGAAGATCGAGGCGCTGCCGTTGCCCTGATGCACGTCGAGGTCGACGATGGCCACGCGCAGCAGCTGCCGATGCGATCGGTGCCGCTCCGCCTGCATCAGGCGCGCCGCGACGGCCGCGTCGTTGAACACGCAATAGCCGCCACCCTTGTCGGCGCTCGCGTGGTGGGTGCCGCCGGCCAGGTTGGCCGCCACGCCCTCGCCGAGCGCCGCGCGGGCTGCCGCGATGGTGGCCCCCACCGAGCGCCGCGAACGCGCGACCATCGCCTCGCTCCACGGAAAGCCGATCTCGCGCTGTTGCGCGGCGCTCAGCGTGCCCTCGGCGACCGCGCTCACATACGCCGGCGCGTGCGCGAGCGCGAGCTCGCCGTCGGCGGCGGGCTCGGCCTGCTGCAGCGTCAGCCCGGGCTCGCCCTCGACGCGCTCGCGCAGCAGCCGGTACTTGGACATCGGGAAGCTGTGCCCGGGCGGCAGAGGCAGCACGAACTGATCGGCGTAGAAGGCTTGCATGGGCTGCGCCGATTGTGCCGGGCACGGTTTCGATCGACCGGCAGAGCCAGTTCTTGCCAAAATGTTGCAGCGCAGCAAAAAGTTCTTGCATTCCCCGACAGGGCTCATATACTCGAGTCATGTTGCAGTGCAGCAATGCTGCTGAAGTGCACACGACCCTTGATTCAACCACCCTCTGTCGGAGACCCACCATGCTGACCGCTGAACAACTCATCGCCACCCAAAAGACCAACGTCGAAACCCTCTTCGGCCTGACGAACAAGGCGTTCGAAGGCGTCGAGAAGCTCGTCGAGCTGAACCTGCAAGTGGCACGTGCCGCGATCAGCGAAGCCGCCGAGAACACCAAGGCCGCGATGTCGGCCAAGGACGCTCAAGAGTTCCTGGCCCTGCAAGCCGGCCTGCTGCAACCCGCCGCCGAGAAGGCCGCCGCCTACAGCCGTCACCTGTACGACATCGCCGCTGCCACCAGCGCCGACATCGGCAAGGTCGCCGAAGCGCAAACCGCCGAAGCACAAGCCAAGTTCCTGTCGGTGGTCGACACCGCCGTCAAGAACGCCCCGGCCGGAAGCGAGAACGCCGTCGCGTTCGTGAAGTCGGCTGTCGCCGCTGCGAACAACGCGTTCGAAGGCGTTCAGAAGGCTGTGAAGCAAGCGACCGATGTCGCCGAAGCCAACTTCCAGGCAGTCAGCGCCCAAGCCACGAAGGCCACCAAGGCCAAGCGCGCCGTCTGAGATCGATCAGGAGTCCAGGCGCGTAAAGAGTTGTGGCGCGCTTGAACTTTTCCGGGGAGAGGCCATCTGAGCGTGGCCATCGGCGATGCCGGTGGTTTTCCTGAAGGTTGTCTCCTCGGTACCTCTGATCCTCCCTTCAAGGTACCTTTCGGCCCGGTGTTCGCACCGGGCCGTTTTGTTTTCAGGGCCCGAACCGGACCGCAGACCTCGCCTTCGCCTTGGCCGCCTCGAACTCCCGGTTGCGCGGCTCGGCCACCGTGACGAGCGACCCGATCAGGGCGCGGGCCGAGGCAGCGATCTCGTCGACCGCACGCTCGAACGCCGCTTCATTCGCCTTCGACGGCACGGCGAAGCCACTGAGCTTGCGCACGAACTGCAGCGATGCGTCACGGATCTCCAACTCGGTCGCTGGCGGCGCGAAGTTGAACAAGGTCTTGATGTTTCTGCACATGGCCATCTACTCGTCCAGGAACCCGCCACGGTAGAAACACCACGCGGTGCCGTCGTGCAGGTAGAAATGCCCGTCGGCACAGAAATCCTTGCCGGGGAAATACTCGCGGTAGGCCTTCGGCACGAGCCGCTCGAGCTGCGCGTCGGTGAGGTCGTCGAACTGCTCGGGGGTGATCGGCTGGCCGACCTTGAGTCTGGGTTGATCCATCGCGGACACGATACCCGCGCGGCCGGTCAATGCGTCTTCGCCACGATCTTCTCGCGCAGCGAGGCCAGTTGCGCCAGCGTCGCCTCGCGGCCCGCCAGGATCGAGCGCTTGCGGGCGCTGAAGTCGGCGCCTCCGACATTCGCGAGCTTGGGCCGCACCAGAACGTCGGCATCGCGCAATTCGAACGCGTTGATGCTGCGGCCCATGATCGCGAAGGTCTGGAGCAACATCCGCATCGCGTCGCCCGTGGCGTTGCCGTCGGGCGCCGCGGAGATGTCCACCGCGATCACCAGCTCGGCGCCCATCTGGCGCGTGTAGCGCACCGGCACCGGCGCCACCAGGCCCCCGTCGACATACTCGCGGCTGCCGATCCGCACCGGCTGGAACACCGCCGGCACCGCGCTCGATGCGCGCACCGCCACGCCGGGGTCGCCGTTCTGGAACAGGATGCCCTGGCCGCTGTCGAGGTCCGTGGCGACGATGCCCAGCGGAATGCGCATCTGCTCGATGTGGCGCCCGCCGGTCTGGTCGCGCACATACCGCGCCAGTGCCTCGCCGCGGATCAGCCCGCGGCCGGGAAACGACCAGTCGGTGAACGCCGACTCGTCCATCGATTCGGCCAGTGCGCCCAGCTCCGCGCCGTTCTTGCCCGAGGCGTACAGCGCGGCCACGAGGCTGCCCGCCGATGTGCCGGCGACCAGATCGGGCTTGATGCCGTTTTCCTCCAGCACCTGGATCACGCCGATGTGGGCAAAACCCCTCGCAGCGCCCCCGCCCAGCGCCAGCCCGATGCGCGGCGGGCGCGGGAGTGCTTTGGGCGCCGGCGGCGGCTCGGCGGGCGCCGGCGCGACAGGGACGGGCAGTGGTTTGGGTGCCGACGCACAACCGGCCAGCGCCACGGCTCCGCCCAGCGCGAGCCACCGGCGGCGGGTCAGTCGATGAGTCATTGGGCAATTTTAGGGGCCGACCTTGCGAAGCTTATGCACCAATCGGATAAGCACGAAACCAAACTGTCGTTTCCTTATATATGACGACCCCGTACATTCCCTGACCTTACTCTGGGCTTGGCATGGACTGGATCGCAATCTTGAGTGGTTTCGGCGTCGGCGCCATCGTCGGCATGACCGGCGTGGGCGGCGGCTCGCTGATGACGCCGCTGCTGCTGACCGTGTTCAAGCTGAACCCGGCCATCGCGATCGGCACGGACCTGTGGTTCGCGGCGATCACGAAGACCGCCGGCTCGATTGCCCACCACGATGCCGGGCATGTGGAATGGCGCATCACGCGGCTGCTTCTGACGGGCAGCATCCCGGCGTCGCTCGCCACCATCGCGCTGATGCACTTTACCGGCATCACCAAGGGCTGGGCCAGCGCGCTGACGTTCTCGCTCGGCATCGCGCTGCTGCTCACGGCCGTGACGGTGGCCTACAAGAAGGTCTGGCAGCAGGTCGGCCTGCGGCTGGAGCGCTGGATCCCCGAGCAGCGCAAGCCCCTTCTGACCGTGTTGTGCGGCCTGATTCTCGGCGTGCTGGTGTCGCTCAGCTCGATCGGCGCGGGCGCCATCGGTGCGACGCTGATCATGCTGCTCTACCCGCGCCTGAGCTCGCACCGCATCGTCGGCACCGACATCGCCCACGCGGTGCCCCTCACGCTCGTGGCCGGCATCGGCCACGCCACGCTCGGCCACGTGAACTGGGCGCTGCTCGGCGCGTTGCTGATCGGCTCCGTCCCCGGCATCTGGATCGGCGCCAAGCTGACCAAACGCATGCCCGAGAAACTAGTGCGCGCGCTGCTGTGCGTGTCGCTCGTCAGCGCTGGATTGAAAGTGATCTACTGATGTACCACTACACCGAATTCGACCGCCACTTCGTCCACCAGCGCGCAGCGCAGTACCGCGACCAGCTCGAGCGCCACCTGCGCGGCCAGCTGCCCGACGAAGACTTCCGCGCGCTGCGCCTGCAGAACGGCTGGTACATCCAGCGCCACGCGCCGATGCTGCGCGTGGCGGTGCCGTATGGCGAGCTGAGTTCGACACAGCTGCGTGCCCTCGGCCGCATCGCGCGAGAGTTCGACCGCGGCTACGGTCACTTCACGACGCGCCAGAACCTGCAATACAACTGGATCCCGCTCGACAAGAGCGCCGACGTGATGGACGTGCTCGCCTCGGTTGATATGCACGGCATCCAGACCAGCGGCAACTGCATCCGCAACACGACCAGCGACTGCTTCGCCGGTGTGGCTGCCGACGAGGCCATCGACCCGCGGCCGTACTGCGAGGTGCTGCGCCAGTGGAGCACGCTGCACCCCGAGTTCGCGTTCCTGCCGCGCAAGTTCAAGATCGCGGTGACGGGCGCCAACGAAGACCGCGCGGCAACCGCGTGGCACGACATCGGTTTGCGCGTGCTGAAGAACGAAGCCGGCGAGGTCGGCTTTCAGGTGCGCGTCGGCGGCGGCATGGGCCGCACGCCGGTGATCGGCACCGTGATCCGCGAGTTCCTGCCGTGGCAGCAGATCCTGGTGTTCATCGAGGCCATCGTGCGCGTCTACAACAAGCATGGCCGGCGCGACAACGCGTACAAGGCGCGCATCAAGATCCTCGTGAAGGCCGAAGGCCAGCGCTTCATCGACGACGTGAACGAGGAGTTCGCGCACATCCTGAAGGACGACGTGGACGGCACCGCGCACCTGATCCCGCAGGCCGAGTTCGACCGCGTCGCCGCGAGCTTCGTGCAACCCGCCGGCGTGAAGCCGCGCGCGGCGAACGTGCCCGCGTGGGCGATGCAGGCCGACGCGCCCGGCGCATTCAAGCGCTGGCTCGAGCGCAACACGCATGCGCACAAGGTGCCGGGCTACCGCGCGGTGACGCTGTCGCTGAAGCGCGCCGGCCAGGCGCCCGGTGATGCGACCGACGTGCAGATGGAACTGGCCGCCGACCTCGCCGACCGCTACAGCCACAGCGAGTTGCGCGTCTCGCACGACCAGAACCTGGTGCTGCCGTGGGTCCAGGAGACCGACCTGTTCGGCCTGTGGAACGCCGCGCGCGACGCGAGCTTCGCCACCCCGAACATCGGCCTGCTGACCGACATGATCGCCTGCCCCGGCGGCGACTTCTGCGCGCTCGCGAACGCCCGCTCGATCCCGATCGCGGCCGAGATCAACGAGCGCTTCGACGACATCGACACGCTCTACGACATCGGTGACATCGACCTGCACATCAGCGGCTGCATCAACTCGTGCGGCCACCACCACAGCGGCCACATCGGCATCCTCGGCGTCGACAAGGACGGCAAGGAGTGGTACCAGGTCTCGCTCGGCGGCTCCGATGGTTCGGCGCTCGCGACGACCGCGGTGCCGGGCAAGGTGATCGGCCCGTCGTTCGCGGCCGACGAGGTGGCCGACGTGCTCGAAGCCGTGATCGAGACCTACCGCGCACAGCGCGCCGCCAACGAGCGCTTCATCGACACGGTGAAGCGCGTCGGCCTCGACCCGTTCAAGACCGCGGCGAACGCAACGCGCCGCAGCACCGCGCAGGTTGCCTGAGGAGCCCACCCATGAAGTTCATCAGCGCCCACGACAAACCCCGCGACCCCTGGCACACCATCGACGGTGACGACGGCCCGATGGTCACGCTCACGCCCACACCGTTCAGCCTGCTGACGCTGCTGCAATGGCACGGCGTGCGCAGCCACTGGCCCGAGGGCATGCCCGTCGGCGTGCTGCTCGCCAACGACCTCGAAGTGACCGAGGTCGCCACCGACCTGCCGCGCCTCGCGTTGATCGCGCTGCAATTCCCGAAGTGGGTCGACGGCCGCGCCTACAGCCAGGCCCGCCTGCTGCGCTCACGCTATCGGTACACCGGCCAGATCCGCGCCGTCGGCGAGGTGCTGGTCGACATGCTGCCGCTGCTGCAACGCACCGGCTTCGACGCCGTCGTGATGCGGGCCGACCAGTCGCGCGATGCGGCCGAACGCGCGCTTGGCTTCTTCAACGGCCACTACCAGGGCGACGCACTCGACAACCGGCCGTTGTTCGCGCTGCCGCCGGGCACGCTGGAAGCGCGCGAACAGAAATTCGTCAACGCGGGGGCTTCGATATGAGCGCCGTCACGCTGTACGCTCGGCCGACGGCGGGCTTCGATGAACGCGTCGCGCACGCGGTGCAGGTGCTCCAAAGTGCCGCCGCCGAACACCCTGACCGCGTCGTGCAGGCCACCAGCCTCGGCGCCGAAGACATGGTCATCACCGACCTGATCGCGCGCCACCGGCTGCCGATCGCGATCGGCACGCTGCAGACCGGCATGCTGCACGCCGAGACGACCGCGCTGATCCCGGCGATCGAGGCGCGCTACCCGCTGAAGGTCGAGGTTTACGAGCCGGTCAACGAGGCCGTCATCACCTTCGTGCGCAAGAACGGCGAGCGCGCGATGTACGAAAGCATTGAGCTGCGCAAGAACTGCTGCGCGATCCGCAAACTCGAGCCGCTCGCGCGCATGCTGCAGAACCGCAGCGCATGGGTCACCGGCATGCGGCGCGAGCAGTCGAACGACCGCGGCGCTGTCGCGTTCAGCGAGCTCGACGACAAGGGCCGCGCCAAGTTCAACCCGCTGGCCGATTGGAGCTGGGCCGACGTGTGGCACTACATCCAGCTGAACGGCGTGCCCTACAACCCGCTGCACGACGAGTTCATGCCCAGCATCGGCTGCGCGCCGTGCACGCGCGCGATCGCTGTCGGCGAGGATTTCCGCTCCGGCCGCTGGTGGTGGGAAGCGGAGGGCGCGAAGGAGTGCGGTTTGCACGTCCATGGCGCCGACCCGGGCCAGGACGCGGCACAAGTCTCAACGATCGGAACCCACGCATGAACGCCCCGCTCACCGTCGAGCAGCTGCTGCCGCAGCTCGACCACACCCACCTCGACTGGCTCGAGGAAGAGGCCATCTTCATCATCCGCGAGACCGTCGCCGCGTTCGAGCGGCCGGCGCTGCTGTTCTCTGGCGGCAAGGACTCGTGCGTCGTGCTGCGGCTGGCCGAGAAGGCCTTCAAGCGCAAGAGTGCGGCCGGCGAATACGAGGGGCGCCTGCCCTTCCCGCTGCTGCACGTGGACACGGGGCACAACTTCCCCGAGGTGATCGAGTTCCGCGACCGGCGCGTCGCCGAGATGGGCGAGCGCCTCGTCGTCGGCCACCTCGAAGACTCGATCAAGCGCGGCACGGTGCGGCTGTCGAGCCCGCTCGAATCGCGCAACGGCCATCAGACCGTGGCACTGCTGGAGGCGATCGAGGAGCACCGCTTCGACGTGCTGATGGGCGGCGCCCGGCGCGACGAAGAGAAGGCCCGCGCGAAGGAGCGCATCTTCAGCCACCGCGACAGCTTCGGCCAATGGCAGCCGAAGGAGCAGCGCCCCGAGCTGTGGACGCTGTTCAACATCCGCATCAAGCCGGGCGAGCACATGCGCGCGTTCCCGATCAGCAACTGGACCGAGCTCGACGTGTGGCTCTACATCGCGCGCGAGAACATCCCGCTGCCGAACCTGTACTTCGCGCACGACCGGCAGGTGATCCATCGCAAGGGCCTGCTGGTGCCGCTGACGGACGTGACGCCGGTGCTGCCGGGCGAGACCGTGGTGACCGAGCAGGTGCGCTTTCGCACCGTCGGCGACATGACCTGTACCTGCCCGGTCGAGAGCCCCGCACGCGACGCGACCGAGATCGTCGCCGAGACGCTGCAGGTGACCGTGAGCGAACGCGGCGCGACGCGCATGGACGACCGCACGTCGGATGCCTCGATGGAACGGCGCAAGAAGGAAGGCTACTTCTGATGAGCACGAACCCCATGGTCACCGACCACCGCGCCCTGCGCTTCCTCACCGCCGGCTCCGTCGACGACGGCAAGAGCACGCTGATCGGCCGCCTGCTGTACGACTCGCGCGCGATCCTTGCGGACCAGCTCGACACGCTCGAGAAGCGCGCCGCCGGCAGCCCGATCGATCTCTCGCTGCTCACCGACGGCCTGGAGGCCGAGCGCGAGCAAGGCATCACGATCGACGTGGCCTACCGCTACTTCGCGAC
>JBDTVC010000066.1:0-20193 GCA_040007475.1 Burkholderiales bacterium | reverse complement strand
TCGCCGATCCGTCCCGACGCATCACATCCGATTCTTCGGATTCAGTGGACTAGTGCACGCAGCGCGCCCCTCAGCTTCAGCAATATTTCCAAGACCATATCCTTGCTGTCGAGTTGGGCCACCTGCTGTCTCTGGCCGTATCGATCTCGGAAGCATGTCGCAGCAGTGGCTTGATCGGGCGTGGTTGTGGCTGCACGACGCGGCGCGTCAGCGCTTGCCATCCGTCGCGGCACAGGGCCATCATCGATGCCTGCGCCACTCGTCGGGGCTCAACTCATGCCATGCGCGCACTGCGCCCACGTCAATCCGCCTGACGCGCGTTACTGCGCCAGCTGCGGCGCGAGCCTGCTGCCTGCCTGCCCTCGATGTGGCGCGCCCGCCGAGGCGACGCAGCGGTTCTGTATCGCCTGCGGCTGTCCGCTCGCCACCCCGGAGCGCGGTACGCCCGCTGCGGTGGACGCACCCGACACCGGCGAGCGCCGCCAGGCGGTCGTGATGTTCTCGGACTTGTCCGGCTACACGGCCATGAACGAATCGCTCGACCCGGAGGAGGTCGAGGCCACGCTCGTGCGCATCAAGGACGAGGCCGTCGCCGTGATCGAGCGGTGGGGCGGCACCGTCAACCAGTTCGTCGGCGACGAGGTGATGGCGCTGTTCGGCGTGCCGCTGGCACGTCGCGACGACGCGCGGCATGCGGTGAGCGCGGCGCTCGAACTGCACCGCATCGTCGACGCGATGAGCACCGATCTGCAGGCGCGGGCGGGTCGGGCACTGACGCTGCACACCGGCATCGCCACCGGGCTGGTCGTGACCCGGCGCAGCGACCAGCGTGGTGGCGACTTCAACGTCACCGGCGACGCCGTGAACACCGCGGCACGGCTGCGCAGCCTGGCCGCGCCAGGCGAGCTGGCCGTGAGCGAAGGCATCTGGCAGCAGGTGTCGGCGGTGTTCGATGGCGACGCCGGCACCCTGGCCGAGGTCAAGGGCAAGGAGCAGCCGCTGCGCGTCTATCGCGTCCGCGGCGAACGCATCGCCGCAGAGCGACAGACGCCGCAAATCGTCGGGCGCGACGAGGAACTGCGGGAATTCCACGCCGTCGTCGAAGCCTGCCGGCAGCGCGGCCGCGGGCGGGTGGTGGTGGTGCGCGGCGATCCGGGGGTCGGCAAGTCGCGCCTGGTCGCCGAGTTCGTCCGCGACGCGCGCGCCAGTGGCCTGGCCTGCCACAGCGCCGCAGTGCTCGACTTCGGCGTGGAGACGGGGCGCGACGCGGTGCGCAGTCTGGCGCGCAGCCTGCTCGGCCTGGGCGTCGCGGCCGACGAGGCGGCGCGCAGCGCGGCCGTCGCGCAGGCCCTCGCGCAGCCCTCGCTGGCGGCGACTCACGAGCTGGCGCTGTACGACCTCGCGGGCGTCACGCCCCCGCCGGCGATGCGCGCGCTGCTCGCGGCGATGAGTGTGGCCACGCGCGACAGCGGTTCGCTGCGCGCGCTGTGCGCGTTGGCCGCGAACGCCTGTGCCGTCGCGCCGCTGCTGCTGCTGGTCGACGACATCCACTGGGCCGATGCCTGGGCGCTGGAGCGGCTGGCCGCGTTGGCGGCGCTCGCGCGGTCGCACCCGCTGCTGCTCGTGATGACGACGCGCTTCGCCGGCGACCCGACGTCCCTGGCGTGGCGCGCCGCGCTGCACGGCGCACCGCTGCTCGGCGTCGATCTCGGTCCGCTGCTGCCGGAAGACGCCCTGCGCATGGCGGCGAGCGCATCGGCCGCCCCGCAGGCCTTTGTGCGCAGCTGCCTCGAGCGCGCCGAGGGGAACCCGTTGTTCCTCGAGCAACTGCTGCTCAGCGCCCACGACACGCCATCGGTGAACCTGCCGGGCTCGATACAGGCGCTGGTGCATGCCCGGCTGGACCGCCTCGCGGCGCCCGACAAGGCGGCCCTGCAGGCGGCTTCGGTGCTTGGCCAGCGCTTCACGCTCGCTGCGCTGCGCCAACTGGTCGAGGACCCGGGGTGCGAGTGCCGGGTGCTGACCGAGCACTTCCTGGTCCGCCCGGACGGCGAGGAGTTCATGTTCTGCCATGCGCTGATCCGCGATGGCGCCTATGCGTCGCTGCTGCACTCGAGCCGCCGCAAATTGCACTTGCGCGCGGCCGACTGGTTCGGCTTGCGCGAGCCGGCACTGGCCGCCGAACACCTCGACCTCGGCAACGACGCGCGCGCGCCGCTGGCCTACCTGACGGCCAGCCGCGCCGAGGCCGCGCAGTGGCGCTTCGAGACGGCACTCGGGCTGGCGCAGCGCGGCGCCGAGATCGCCAGCGACCGGCGGGCCCGGTTCGAGATCGAGATGGCCCGTGCGCAGTACCTGATCGAACTCGGGCGGGCCGCCGAGGCGGTCGATGTCTGCAGCGCGGCGCTGCCGCTCAGCGAAGGCCCGGGTGAACGGGCGACGGCGCTGATCCGGCAGGCTGCCGCCATGCGCCTGAACGACCGCATCGAAGACGGCCTGGCCGCGCTGCACGAAGCCGAGCCGCTGGCCGAGCAGGCCGGCCTGGCGTTCGAGCTGTCGCGCCTGCACCACCTGCGCGGCAACCTGCTCTTTCCACTCGGCCGGCCCGACGAATGCCTGCGGGCGCACCAGCAGGCGCTGGCGCATGCCGTCACCGCCGGCTCGATGGAAGCACAGGCGGCCGCGCTCGGCGGGCTGGGCGACGCGCAGTACCTTCTCGGCCACATGGCCTCAGCCAGCGAGCAGTTCTTGAAGTGCGTGGCGCTGTCCCGCGAGCACGGCTTCGGGCGGCTCGAAGTCGCGAACCTGCAGATGGTCGGCTGGTCGCTGCTGCACCTGAACGAAATGCGCCGCGCCATCGAGATCGGCCACGCGGCGATAGAGCTGGCACTGCGCGCGGCGCAGCCGCGCGCCGAAATGCTGGCGCGGCTCCTGGTTGCCTGGGTCGACGGGCTCGTCGGTGGCAACACCGAAACAGCGCAAGTGCAACTCGAACGGGCGCTGGCCCTGACGCGCGCGCTCGGTGCGAAACGCTTCGAAGCCCAGATGCTGGGCTGCGGCGCACTGGCATCGCTTCGTCGTGGCGATCGCGGCGCGGCGCGCGCTGACGCCGAGACGGCGCTCGCCATCAGCCGCGAGCACGGCATGGGGCACATCGGGCCCTGGATCCTGGCCATCCTCGCGCGGCTCGAGGCCGATCCACCGGCGCGAGCGCGGTTGCTCGCCGAGGCCGAAGCCGAGCTGCGGCGCGGCTGCGTCAGCCACAACCACATCTTCGTGCGCGAGCTCGGCATCGACACCGCGCTGGCGGCGCGAGACTGGGCCGGCGCCGAGGCGCAGTGCGCCAGCCTCGAGGCCTACACGGTGGGGCAGCCGCTGCCCTTCAGCGACTTCCTGATCGGGCGCGGCCGGGCGCTGGCGAGCTGGGGTCGCGGCCAGCGCGAGCCGGCGCTTCGCGACGAACTCGCTCGGCTGCGCGACGTTGCCTTGGCCTCCGAGCTGAATGTCGCGTCGCTGGCGCTGGTCGAGGCTCTGAACGCGCAAGCGCCGTCGCCGCCGTCGGTCATCTGACCGGGACGAACGGTCGGCCGCGCCCCTAGCCTTTGGGATGCGCGAGCACATCGACAGGTCCACACTGAAAAGTCTGGCCTAAGCGGCCACACGGCTGCGCTCCCGAACGAGGCAGGAGGCGAGGCGTGATCCGTTGGCACAGCGCCTCGCACTTCATCCAAGGGGACATCATGGCCATCGACGAAGCAAAGCTGAACGAGTTCATGGGCAATTTCGTGCGCGACATGGGTGCCGTCGCGCACGCCAGCACCGTCGTGATCGGCGACCAGCTCGGCCTGTACAAGGCGCTGGCCACCGAGCCCATGGCCGCCGAAACGCTCGCCGCGCGGACCAGTTGCGACGCGCGCTACGTGCTGGAGTGGTTGTCGGCCCAGGCCGCCAGCGGCTATGCGCAATACGACCCGGTGACGCACAAGTTCAGCCTCAGCGAAGAGCAGGCGCTGGCGCTTGCGGTCGAAGGCAGCCCGGTGTTCTTGCCGGGTGCGTTCCAGGTCGCGATCGCGATGTTCGCGGCGGTGCCGAAGCTGATCGAGGCCTTCCGCAGCGGCGCCGGCCTGGGCTGGCACGAGCAGCACCCCGCCCTGTTCGCGGGCACTGAACGCTTCTTCCGGCCCGGCTATGCCGCGAACCTGGTGAGCGCCTGGATCCCGGCCCTCGACGGCGTGGACGCCAAGCTGAAGGCCGGCGCCAAGGTGGCCGATGTCGGCTGTGGCCACGGTGCGTCGACCATCATCATGGCGCAGGCCTATCCGAATTCGCGCTTTCAGGGCTACGACTACCACGAGCCGTCGATCCGCCACGCGCGTGACGCGGCCGCGAAGGCCGGTGTGGCCGATCGGGTCACGTTCGACGTCGCGCGGGCGCAGGACTTCCCCGGCAACGGCTTCGACCTCGTCGCGGTGTTCGATTGCCTGCACGACATGGGTGACCCGGTGAGCGCGTCGAAGCACGTCAAGGAGGCACTCAACTCCGACGGCACGTGGCTGATCGTCGAGCCATTCGCGAACGATGCGCTCGAAGACAACCTCAACCCGATCGGCCGCATCTTCTATTCGGCATCGACCTGCATCTGCACGCCGGCCTCGCGCTCGCAGGAGGTGGGCCTGTGCCTGGGCGCGCAGGCCGGCGAACGGCGCCTGCGCACGGTCGTGAACAAGGGGGGCTTCGGCCACTTCCGCCGCGCCACCGAGACCCCGTTCAACCTGGTCTTCGAAGCACGCGCCTGACCTGAGCGCGACCCCGCCGTCAAGGCACGGGCTGCCCGAAGTGCGCGGCGAGAAACGCCTCACCGTGCTCCAGCGTGAAGTAGCGGAACGCCTCGGCAGCGGGTGACAAGGTCTTGCCCAGGTTGTTGACGATGTGCCAGCGCCGCAGCACCGGCAAGCCCTCGACAGCGGGTGTCGCGATCAGCCCGCAGCGCAGCTCGAGCGCGATCGTGTGCGCCGACATCAGCCCGATCCCCATGCCGGCCATGATCGCCTGCTTGATGGTCTCGTTGCTCGTCATCTCCATCGCCACGCGCAGTTCGATGCTGTGCTCCTGCAGGTAGGACTCGAGCACCGCGCGGGTGCCGGAGCCCGGTTCGCGCACGATGAAGGCCTCGCCGGCCAGCGCCGCGGCCTGCACGCGACCCTGCCGAACGAACGGATGATCAACCGCCGTGACGAGCACGTGCGGGTGCAGCGCGAACGGCTCGGCGCGCGTCGCCCACTCCTTCGGCGGGCGGCCCATGATCGCGAGGTCGACCTCGTTGCCCTGCATCAGCGCGACGATCTGCTCGCGCGTGCCCACGCGCAGGCACAGGTCCACGCCGGGGTGCTCGGTGCGGAAACGCGCGAGCAGTTGCGGCAGAAAGTACTCCGCCGTGCTGACCATGCCGATCACCAGCTGGCCGCCGCTCAGGCCGCTCAGTCGCGCGACCATGTCCTCGGCGTCCTTCATCACCGCGAGCACGCGCTGCGCATACGACAGCATGTACTCGCCCGTGGTCGTGAGGCTCACGCGCCGGCCTGAGCGATCGAACAGGGGCAGGCCGACGCTCGCCTCCAGATCCTTCACCTGCATCGACACCGCCGGTGGCGTGAGATGCAAAGACTCGGCGGCGCGCGCGAAGCTCAGGTGCTGGGCCACGGCCGAGAACACACGCAACTGGCGGATCGTCACGTTCTTCATCTTCAGCAATCCTTACTCGAGGCTTCAAAACACGTGACTTCCCTGGTTGCCCCGGGCTTTCTACAGTCCTCTCAACGCGCAACCCACCGAGGATCTCATGAACAAACCAGTCGACGAGGGCATGCTGACCGACCTGAAGCAGCGCTACACCGCAGGCGTGCTCAAGTACAAGCAGATGGGCTACTGGCGGCCCGACTACGAGCCCAAGGATACCGATGTGATCTGCGTCTTCCGGATCACGCCGCAACCCGGTGTGCCGGCGGACGAGGCGGCGGCAGCGGTGGCCGGCGAATCGTCGACCGCGACCTGGACCGTGGTCTGGACCGACCGCCTCACCGCGTGCGACGACTACCGCGGCAAGGCCTACCGCGTCGACCTCGTGCCCGGCACCGGCCCCGGCACCGCGACCGACCAGCAGTATTTCGCCTACGTGGCCTACGACCTGATCCTGTTCGAAGAGGGCTCGATCTCGAACATGACCGCCAGCCTGATCGGCAACGTGTTCTCGTTCAAGCCGCTCAAGGCCGCGCGGCTGGAAGACATCCGCATCCCGGTCGCTTACGCCAAGACCTTCAAGGGCCCGCCGACCGGCATCGTGGTCGAGCGCGAGCGGCTCGACAAATACGGCCGGCCGCTGCTGGGCGCGACGATGAAGCCCAAGCTCGGGCTGTCGGGCAAGAACTACGGGCGTGTCGTGTTCGAGGCGCTGACCGGCGGCCTCGACTTCACGAAGGATGACGAGAACATCAACAGCCAGCCCTTCATGCACTGGCGCGACCGCTTCCTGTTCTGCATGGAGGCGGTGAACAAGGCGCAGGCCGGCAGCGGCGAGGTCAAGGGCCACTACTTGAACGTGACCGGCGCGACGATGGAAGACCTCTACGAGCGCGCCGAGTTCGCGAAGGAACTCGGCAGCAACATCGTGATGATCGATCTCGTGATCGGCTGGAGCGCGATCCAGTCGATGAGCAACTGGTGCCGCAAGAACGACATGATCCTGCACATGCACCGCGCCGGCCACGGCACCTACACGCGGCAGAAGAACCACGGCGTGAGCTTCCGCGTGATGGCCAAGTGGCTGCGGCTGGCGGGCGTCGACCACCTGCACGCCGGCACCGCGGTCGGCAAGCTCGAGGGCGACCCGCTCACCGTGCAGGGCTACTACAACGTCTGCCGCGACAGCGTGACGAAACAGGACTTCTCTCGCGGCATCTTCTTCGACCAGGACTGGGCCGACCTGAAGAAGGTCATGCCGGTGGCCTCGGGCGGCATCCACGCCGGCCAGATGCACCAGCTGCTCGACCTGTTCGGCGACGACGTGGTGCTGCAGTTCGGCGGCGGCACGATCGGCCACCCGGGCGGCATCCAGGCCGGTGCGACCGCGAACCGCGTCGCGCTCGAAGCGATGGTGAAGGCGCGCAACGAAGGCGTCGACATCAAGAACGAAGGCGCGGATGTGCTGACCGCAGCGGCACGCTGGTGCAAGCCGCTGGCGCAGGCGCTCGACACCTGGAAGGACGTGAGTTTCAACTACGCGTCGACCGACACCCCCGACTTCGTGGCCACCCCGACGGCCGCCTGAGCACAGGACTTCATCATGCGCATCACCCAAGGCCAGTTTTCCTTCCTCCCCGAACTCAGCGACGACGAGATCCGCGCCCAGGTCGACTACGCCATCGGCCGCGGCTGGGCGCTGTCGGTCGAGCACACCGACGACCCGCATCCGCGCAACACCTACTGGTCGATGTGGGGCCCACCGATGTTCGACATCCGCGACGGCGCGGCGGTGCTGTTCGAGGTCAACGCCTGTCGCAAGGCCCATTCCAGCGACTACATCAAGGTCAACGCGTTCGACAGCACGCGCGGTGTCGAGTCGATGGTGATGAGCTTCATCGTGCATCGCCCGGCCGACGAGGCCGGCTTCACGCTCGTGCGCCAGGAGGCGGCGGGCCGGGTCGTGCGCTACACGACGCAGCGCCGCGTCGCTTGAGTCGAGCCGCCTGAACCGCCAACCGGACGACCACGACACCACCATGAGCGACAACCCGCCTTGCATCGACCTGCAGGCCCTCGTGCGCGATGCCAACGTGCTCGAGGTGCTGGACCAGCTCGACCGCGAACTCATCGGCCTCGCGCCGGTGAAACAGCGGTTGCGCGACATCGCCGCCCTGCTGGTGGTCGGCCGGGCACGGCAACAGCTCGGGCTGGAGGCGAGCCCGCCCAGCCTGCACATGAGCTTCACCGGCAACCCCGGCACCGGCAAGACCACCGTCGCGCTGCGCATGGCGCAGATCCTGCACCGGCTGGGCTACGTGCGCAAAGGCCACGTGGTCAGCGTGACGCGCGACGACCTGGTGGGCCAGTACATCGGCCACACCGCGCCCAAGACCAAGGAGGTGCTCAAGCGCGCGATGGGCGGCGTGCTGTTCATCGACGAGGCCTACTACCTTTACCGCCCCGAGAACGAGCGCGACTACGGCCAGGAGGCGATCGAGATCCTGCTGCAGGTGATGGAGAACCAGCGCGACGACCTGGTCGTGATCCTCGCCGGCTACGCCGACCGCATGGAGACCTTCTTCCAGTCCAACCCCGGCCTGAGCTCGCGCATCGCGCACCACCTCGCGTTCCCCGACTACAGCCATGACGAACTGCTCGCGATCACGCGCCAGATGGCGACCACGACGAACTACACGCTGGACGACGCCGCCACCGGCGTGCTGCGCGAGTACATCGCACTGCGCACGCAGCAACCTCACTTCGCCAACGCCCGCTCGATGCGCAACGCGCTCGACCGCGCGCGGCTGCGGCAGGCCACGCGGCTGTTCAACGCCGGCGCCACGGTCGATGCGAAAGCGCTCTCGACGCTGACGGCTGCCGACCTGCGCGCCTCGCGCGTGTTCAACACCGCGCCACCGAATTCGAATCAAGGAGTCTGACCATGCATCTCGGGCGCACCACGCTGTCGAAATTTCTGATCCAGCAACTCAAGGACATCGAGGGCGCCAGCGACCTCGGTGCGCTGCTCGTCGACGTCGCCGCCGCGGTCAAGGCCATCGCCGCGATGACGGCCAAGGGTGCGCTCGGCGGCTTCCTCGGTGAACTCGACCACCGCAACGTGCAGGGCGAGACGCAGAAGCGGCTCGACGTGCTCGCCAACGACGCGATGATCCGCAGCTGCGAATGGGGCGGGCTGGTCGCGGGCATGGCATCCGAAGAGCTCGACGAGCCGCACGCGATCCCGGCCGAGTTCGGCCGTGGCCGTTACCTGCTGGTGTTCGACCCGCTGGACGGCTCGTCGAACACCGACGTGAACGTCTCGGTCGGCACGATCTTCTCGGTGCTGCGACACGACGACGCGAGCGCGCCCGCCACCGCCGACTTCCTGCAAGCCGGCCGCACGCAGGTGGCCGCCGGCTACGCGATCTACGGCCCGGCGACGATGCTGGTGCTGAGCGTCGGCAAGGGCACGCACGGCTTCACGCTCGACCGCGAGATCGGCAACTTCATCCTCACGCACCCGAACCTGCGCATCCCCGAGCAGACCAGCGAGTTCGCGATCAACACCAGCAACGCGCGCTTCTGGGAGTCGCCGGTGAAGCGCTACGTGAGCGAGTGCCAGGCCGGCCGCACCGGCGAACGCGAGCGCGACTTCAACATGCGCTGGATCGCGTCGATGGTCGCAGAGGTGCATCGCATCCTGATGCGAGGCGGCGTCTTCATGTACCCGCGCGACACCAAGGACGCGAGCAAGCCCGGCCGGCTGCGCCTGCTCTACGAGGCGAATCCGATCGCGATGCTGATCGAGCAGGCCGGCGGGCGCGCCTCGACCGGGCGCGAGCGGTTGCTCGATCTCGCGCCCGAGGCCCTGCACCAGCGTGTCCCGGTCGTGCTCGGCTCGCGTGAAGAAGTCGATCGCATCGAGCGCTACCACGCCGAATTCGATGCCGGCACCGACCGCCCGTTCGAATCGCCCTTGTTCCACAACCGCTCGCTGTTCGGCGCGCTCGCTTGAGAAGGCATTGATCATGAGACGACAGTCGAACCATTCAGCGTGGGCCGCCGCGCCGGGCCGCCCCAAGCAAGGCCCGACCCTCGCGGAGGGTCGCTTGCCGTACCCGGCAAGCGGGGTGCGCCAATGAGCACACGCCATCCCATCATTGCCGTGACTGGTTCGTCGGGGGCCGGCACGACGACCGTGATGAAGAGCTTCACGCACATCTTCCGCCGCGAGCAGCTGCGCGCGCAGGTCATCGAGGGCGACTCGTTCCACCGCTACAACCGCGCCGAGATGCGCGAGCGCGTGCGCCAGGCCGATGTCGGCGAAGGGCCGCAGATCAGCCACTTCGGCCCCGAGTCGAACCTGCTGGATTCGCTCGCCGAGGTGTTCCAGGGCTACGGCCGCACCGGTACCGGCTCGGTGAGGCGCTACATCCATGACGCCGGCGAAGCAAAGGAACTCGGCGGCGAACCCGGCACCTTCACCGACTGGCAGCCGATGGCCGAGGCCAGCGACCTGCTGTTCTACGAAGGCCTGCACGGCGGCTACGAAGGTGGCGGCATCGACGTGGCGAAGCACGTGGACCTGCTCGTCGGCGTGGTGCCGGTCATCAACCTGGAGTGGATCCAGAAGCTGCACCGCGACCAGCACCTGCGCGGCTACACCCCCGAGGCGGTGACCGACACCATCCTGCGCCGCATGCCCGACTACGTGAACCACCTGTGCCCCCAGTTCAGCCGCACGCACGTCAACTTCCAGCGCGTGCCGACGGTCGACACCTCGAACCCGTTCATCGCCAAGGACATCCCGAGCGCCGACGAGAGCCTGGTCGTGATCCGGTTCGCGAACCCGAAGGGCATCGACTTCTCTTACCTGCTCGCGATGCTGCACGACTCGTTCATGTCGCGGCCCAACAACCTCGTCGTGCCGGGCGGGAAGATGGGCCTGGCGATGCAGCTGATCTTCACGCCGATGATCCTGCGCCTGATGGACCAGAAGCGCCGCGCCGCCTGACCGAAGGAAGACCACTCATGACCACGATGGACCCCCAGTTGCGCCGCCGCATGGCCGACGCGCTCCGTGTGCTCAGCGCCGATGCCGTCGAGCACGCGAAGAGCGGCCACCCCGGCGCGCCGATGGGCATGGCCGAAATGGCCGAGGTGGTGTGGAGCCGCCACCTGCGCCACAACCCCGCCGACCCGCACTGGGCCGACCGCGACCGTTTCGTGCTGTCGAACGGGCACGCGTCGATGCTGCTGTATTCGCTGCTGCACCTCACCGGCTACGCCTTGAGCATCGACGAGATCAAGCGCTTTCGCCGCCTGCACAGCCTGACACCGGGGCACCCCGAGGTCGACGTGACGCCGGGTGTCGAGACCACCACCGGCCCGCTCGGCCAGGGCCTGGCGAACGCGGTCGGCATGGCACTGGCCGAGAAGCAGCTCGCCGCGGAATTCAACCGCCCCGGCCACGCGATCGTCGACCACCTGACCTGGGTCTTCCTCGGCGACGGCTGCCTGATGGAAGGCGTGAGCCACGAGGCCTGCTCGCTCGCCGGAACGCTGCGCCTGTCGAAGCTGATCGCGCTGTACGACGACAACGGCATCTCGATCGACGGCAAGGTCGAAGGCTGGTTCACCGACGACACGCCGGCGCGCTTCCGCGCCTACGGCTGGAACGTGATCGCCAACGTCGACGGCCACGACGCCGACGCGCTCGACGCCGCGATCAGCGCAGCGCGCACGCAAGCCGACGCGCCCGACGGCAAACCCACGTTGATCTGCTGCCGCACCACCATCGGCCGCGGCGCGCCGCACAAGGCCGGCAGCGCCGACGTGCACGGCTCGGCCCTCGGTGCCGACGAGTTGCGTGCGATGCGCGAGCAGCTCGGCTGGACGCATGCACCGTTCGAGATCCCGCAAGACCTGCGCGACGCGTGGGATGCGCGCGCCCGCGGCGCCGCGGTGCAGGCCACGTGGTCCACGCGATTCGCCGACTACGCGCGCGCCCACCCCGAGCTCGGCGCCGAGTTCCTGCGCCGCATGCAGGGCGACCTGCCCCCGGGCTTCGACGCGCGCGTCGACGAGGCACTCGCCCGCCTCGCGGCCGATGCGCAGCCGGTCGCCACACGCCGAGCCTCGCAGCTCGCGTTGAACGCGTTCGCGCCCGCGCTGCCCGAACTGTTCGGCGGCTCGGCCGACCTGACCGGCTCGAACCTCACCGACTTCACCGGCCACGTCAATGCCGGCCGCGACCGGCCCGGCAACCACCTCAGCTACGGCGTGCGCGAGTTCGGCATGGCGGCGATGATGAACGGCATCGCGCTGCACGGCGGGCTGCTGCCGTATGCGGGCACCTTCCTGACCTTCAGCGACTACAGCCGCAACGCTATCCGCATGGCCGCGCTGATGAAGCGGCGCGTGATCCATGTGTTCACGCACGACAGCATCGGCCTCGGCGAAGACGGGCCGACGCACCAGTCGGTCGAACACGTGCCGTCGCTGCGCCTGATCCCGAACCTCGACGTCTGGCGCCCGGCCGACACGCTCGAGACGGCCGTGGCCTGGGCCGCAGCACTGCGTCGTCGCGACGGCCCCAGCGTGCTCGCGCTGTCGCGCCAGTCGCTGCCGGTCGCGGCCGACGCGAGCCTTGTCGCCGGCATCGCGCGCGGCGGCTATGTGCTGCGCGACGCCCCCGGCGCGCGCGCGGTCGTGATCGCGACCGGCTCCGAAGTCGCGATCGCGTTGCAGGCACAGCAGCAGCTCGCGGCGCAGGGCGTGCCGGTGCGCGTGGTGTCGATGCCGAGCACGACGGTGTTCGACCGGCAGAGCGCGGCGTACCAGGCCCAGGTGTTGCCGATGCCGCTGCCCACGGTCGCGGTCGAGGCCGCGCACCCCGACTTCTGGCGCAAGTACGTCGGCCGCTCGGGCGCGGTGATCGGCATCGCGAGCTTCGGCGAATCGGCGCCCGCGCCCGACCTGTACCGCCACTTCGGCCTGACGGCCGAGCGCGTTGCCGAAGCGGTACTGCAGGGCCTCGATGCCCGACAGAGCACCACGACCTGACGTTCACGGAGCTCCACGATGCCCCGCCTGATCCTGTTCGACCTCGACGGCACGCTGATCGACACTGCACCCGAGCTCACCGATGCGGTGAACTCGCTGCTGCAGCGCATCGGCCGCCCGCCGGTGCCGCTCGCGCAGGTGCGCGCGTGGATCGGCCGCGGCGCACGCGAGCTGCTGCGCCAGGCCTTGCAGCACCATGAGCCGGGCGGCGTCGAAGCACCGACGGTCGACGCCGCGTGGCCCGCCTTCGAGCAGGATTGCGCCGACGCCTGCGGCACGCGCAGCGCGCCCTACGCCGGCGTCGTGGACACGCTGGACACGCTGCACGCCCGAGGCCACCGCCTCGCACTCGTCACCAACAAGGAGGGCTCGTTGACGCGGCGCCTGCTGGTGCGCCACCGGCTCACGCATTACTTCGACGTGATCGTCGCCGGCGACACGCTGCCGGTTCGCAAACCCGACCCGGCCGTGCTGCAGCACGTGCTCGACAGCCTCGGCGTCGACGCTGCCGACGCCCTGTTCATCGGCGACTCGGCGATCGACGTGCAGGCCGCGCGCAACGCGGGCGTGGCGGTCTGGGCCGTGAGCTACGGCTACGACTGCGCCGGCCTGACCGGCCCGCACGCGCCCGACCGGCTCGTCGACAGCCTGAGCGCACTGCTCGACCAGCCGCAGCGGATCGCGATCGCGTGACGCCCCGATTCATTCACTCCGAGGACACCTCATGGCCCTGATCTCACTGCGCCAGCTGCTCGACCACGCGGCCGAACACGGCTACGGCCTGCCGGCCTTCAACGTCAACAACATGGAGCAGATCCAGGCCATCATGCAGGCGGCCGACGCCTGCGACAGCCCGGTCATCCTGCAAGCCAGCGCCGGTGCCCGCAAGTACGCGGGCGAACCCTTTCTGCGCAAGCTGGTCGAGGCCGCGATCGAGCAGTACCCGCACATTCCCGTGTGCCTGCACCAGGACCACGGGGCCTCGCCCGCGGTGTGCCAGCAGGCGATCCGCAGCGGCTTCTCGAGCGTGATGATGGACGGCTCGCTGCGCGAGGACCAGAAGACCCCGGCCACCTACGACTACAACGTCGCGGTGACCGCGCGCGTGGTCGAGATGGCGCATGCGGTGGGCGTGTCGGTCGAGGGCGAGCTCGGCTGCCTCGGCTCGCTCGAGACCGGCACCGCCGGCGAGGAAGACGGCGTCGGCGCCGAGGGCACCCTCGACCATTCGCAGCTGCTCACCGACCCCGCGCAGGCCGCCGACTTCGTCGCGCGAACGAACGTCGATGCGCTCGCGATCGCGATCGGCACCAGCCATGGCGCGTACAAGTTCTCGCGCCAGCCGACCGGCGACATCCTCGACATCGCGCGCATCCGGGCGATCCACGAACGCATCCCCGACACCCACCTCGTGATGCACGGCTCCAGCAGCGTGCCGCAGGAGTGGCTGAAGGTGATCCGCGACCACGGCGGCGACATCCGCGAGACCTACGGCGTGCCGGTGGCCGAGATCCGCGAGGGCATCCGCTTCGGTGTGCGCAAGGTCAACATCGACACCGACATCCGCCTCGCGATGACCGGCGCGATGCGGCTGGCGATGGCGCAGCGGCCCGACGAGTTCGACCCGCGCGCTTTCCTGAAGGCCGCGACCGCCGCGGCCAAGGGCATCTGCCGCGAGCGCTTCGAGGCCTTCGGCAGCGCGGGCCAGGCGAGCCGGCTGAAGGTGCGCTCGCTGGACGCGATGGCAGCGATCTACGCGAAGATTGCACCGCGGCTGGCCGCATGAGCGCGGTGCTCGAGCGGCGCGGCCTGCGGCAGCCCACCGTGATCGCGCCCAGCCTGCTGTCGGCCAATTTCGCGCGGCTCGGCGCCGACGTGGCTGCGGTCGTCGAGGCCGGTGCCGACTGGGTGCACCTGGACGTGATGGACCAGCACTACGTGCCCAACCTCACCTTCGGCCCGATGGTGTGCGAGGCGATCCGCCCATTCGCCGGCCGCGCGTTGATCGACGTGCACCTGATGGTCGAGCCGGTCGACGCGCTGGTACAGCCGTTCGCGAAGGCCGGCGCCGGGCTGATCTCGTTCCACCCCGAAGCGAGCCGGCACGCCGACCGCACACTGCAGCTGATCCGCGACCAGGGCTGCCAGAGCGGCCTGGTCTTCGACCCGGCCACGCCACTGCACTGGCTCGACCACCTGCTCGACAAGGTCGACTGCGTGATGCTGATGTCGGTGAACCCGGGCTTCGGCGGCCAGGCCTTCATCCCGGCCACGCTGGACAAGCTGCGCGCCACGCGCGAGCGGCTCGACGAGCATGCGCGCGTCACCGGCCGGCGCGTGCGGCTCGAGGTCGATGGTGGCGTCAAGCCCGACAACATCGCGAGCATCGCGCGCGCCGGCGCCGACACCTTCGTCGCCGGTTCGGCCGTGTTCGGCAGCGCCGACTGGCGCGCCACGATCGCGACGCTGCGCCACGCGACGAACGTCGAATGACGCGGTTGCGAGCGCTGATCTTCGACGTCGACGGCACGCTCGCGGAGACCGAGCGCGACGGCCACCGCATCGCGTTCAACCGCGCGTTCGAGGACGCCGGCATCGGCTGGCACTGGAGCGCCGCGCACTACGGCGCGCTGCTCGCGGTCACCGGCGGCAAGGAGCGCATCGCGCACCACTGGAACGCGGTCGACCCGAAGACCGCGGCCGCGCCCGAAGCCGCCCACCGCATACGCGCGCTGCACGAGGCCAAGACCGCGCACTACCTCGCGCTGGTGCGCAGCGGCGCGGTCGTACTGCGACCCGGCGTGCGCCGGCTGCTGATCGAGGCGCGTGCGCGCGGCCTGCGGCTCGCGATCGCGACGACGACGACCGAAGCCAACGTGCGCGAGCTGCTCTGCGCGACGCTCGGAGACCACGCAACCGACTGGTTCGAGGTGATCGGCGCGGGCGATGCGGTGCCGCACAAGAAGCCCGCGCCCGACATCTACCGCTGGGTGCTGGAGCGGCTGCGGTTGCCGGCAACGGACGCCCTCGCCGTCGAAGACTCGGCGCCCGGCGTCGCCGCCGCGCGCGCCGCGGGGCTGCGCACGCTGCTGACCCGCAGCGCCTACAGCGCGGGCGAGCGCATCCCCAGCGCACTCGCCGACCTCGACGGGCTCGGCAGCCACCCGCGACCTGCGCAGGGCCTCGCGCCCGGCGCCGACGGTCTGCGGCCCTGGCACGGCATCGTCGACGTCAACATGCTGCACGCATGGCATGTGGCGCCGGCGTTCGTTCAGCAGCCCGCGTCGGCCGTGCGGATCGACTGAACGCCTGCGCGCTCATCTGCGTCGCCTGATGACCATCATGTGCTCGTTGGTATGACCGGAACGAACGATCCGGTCAGCATGGCGCCTCTGAACAGAAGGGTCCGCCATGACACTTGCCTTCGGCCAGCCTCGATCGGCTCAAAGCCCTGCCCAAGGCCGAGGTGCACGTTCACTTCGAAGGGACGTTTGATCCAGCGACTCTCGAACGCTGGGCACGGGCTACGCCGACCTGATCGTGAACCCCACCCACTGGAGCGCCTGGCACGGCAGGTTGAGACAGATGCTCGACGCGATGGACGCCGGCTTTCGCGAGGCCGAGCAGGACGGGCTGCCGACCGTCGGCCTGTGCGTGAGCCTGCTGCGCACCCAGACGGCGGCCCAGGCGGTGGATCTGGTGGAAGCGCTGACCGAATGGCGACACCCGCGGGTCGTCGCTCTGTCGATCGACGGCAACGAGGCCGCCGCCGGTCGAACCGGCCCGCGCTTCGCGGAGGCCTTTCGCAAGGCAGCGTCGGCGGGTCTGCGGCGAACCGTGCATGCCGGCGAATCGAGCGGACCGCAGGGCGTTCGTGACGCCATCGAGTTGCTGAGCGCAGACCGCATCGATCACGGCGTGCGAGCCATCGAAGACCCATCGCTGGTGGCCCGGCTCGCCGAGTTGGCCATTCCGCTGGGCGTCTGCCCCAGCTCGAACCTGGTCTTGAAGGTGGTTCCCTCGCTGGACGAGCATCCGGTCGAGGCGCTGCGCCGCGCAGGCGTTCGGGTCTCGCTCAATACCGATGATCCGAGCCTGCTGGGCACATCCTTGCCGCGGGAGTACGAGATCTGCCAGTCCCACTACCGCTGGAGCGACGCCGTGGTGCGGGACGTGGCGAGCACGTCGATCGCGGCCTGCTTCGCCAACGACGACATCAAGGCACGCCTGCGCAGCGACTTGGCCGCCTGGTAGCGAACGGCCGCTGCCCTTGAGCAGACCTTCGACCTGCACCCGCGCCGGTTGCGTCAACTCAATCGGCCGAGGTCACGACCGCGCCACACTTCGACATCACGGATGTGAAGCGCCGCGGCTTTTCGCGGCCGCATCCGGCGTTTGTGGATCCCTTGGGCACCGGAGGTCTTATGCGGCAAGAGCATCGAATCGCGACCGTGACGTTGGCTGTGATGTTGTGCAGTGGCGCCGTGGCGCAGGACAACGTCGTGAAGTTCGGCGTCACCCGATACACCACGCACTCCAGCACCAGCGGCCTGTCGACCAACCCGCCCGTATTTGCCACGCCGGCTGATGCGGAGACCGGCGATGCAACGACGGTGATTGCGGTCTACGAGCGCACCTTGACGCCGAACATCGGCGCCGAGCTGGTGCTGGGCGTGCCACCCCGTATCGATGCCAGGGGGACCGGCGCAGCCGCGGTGCTCGGCGACGAGCTTCTTTCGGCGAAGAACATCTCGCCCACGCTCCTGGTCAACTATTACTTCGGCGACGCGGGCAATGCATGGCGCCCCTATCTGGGCGCGGGCATCAACTACACGAAGTTCACGAGTGTGCGTTCCAGCCTGCCCACGAGCAAGCTGAGCATGAGCGATTCATGGGGATGGGCGTTGCAGGCGGGGCTGAGCTACGCGGTTCGCAGCGATTGGGGGCTGTTCGGCACCGTCACCCGGCTGGATGTCAGGAGCGATGTCGATGCCGTCGCCAACATCCCCGGCGTGCCGGTCCCGGTGGAGGTCAAGACATCGATCAACCTCGCGCCGATCACCTACTCGTTGGGCGTCTGGTACCGCTTCTGACACTGGTCACAGTGCAACGGAGTCAGCTCTCGTTGCGCCCGGCGAAGTGCGAGCCTCCTAGTGCCCGTGATCCGCAGTGGACGGCGCGCCGAGCCGTTGCGAGGCCGTTGCCGCACAGCTCTTCAGCGCGCGCGCCAGTGCGCCGTCCCACCGCGTGTCGAACACTGCGGCAGGACCGATCGCGGTGATCGACAGCACGATCGCGCCGGTATGGTCGAACACCGGTGCGGCCATCGCATTGATGCCGGGCAACACCTCGCCCACCGAGCGGCTCAGGCCGTGGGCGCGCACCTCGGCCAGCTGCTGCTCGAAGAGCTTCCAGCTCGGTACCGATGGCGCCGGCAGGGCGGACGGGGCATCCACGCGACGCATCTTGTTCTGCGCGCGCTCCTCGTCGAGCAACGCCTTGACCAGCGACGCATCCAGGTGAGCCGCGAACACCCGGCCTGACGCGGTGTTCGCCAGCGAGAACACGGTGCCGTGGCGCATGTTCACGTGCACTGCCGAGGGCGACTCCTCGAGCCGCACGATCGTGGCACCGCGCGTGCCCCAGACGGCGATCGCGACCGTGTGGCCGATGTGCTGCGCGAGTTCCGCCATCAGCGGCGTGGCGATCTGCACCGGGTTGGCCTGCTCCAGGCTGATCAGGCCGAGCTGCAGCGCGAGCGGGCCGAGGAAGTAGAAGCCGGTCGCGCCGTCCTGCTCGATCAGGCCGATGCGGGCGAAGCTCACCAGATACGGGTGCGCCTTCGCCGGCACCATGCCGGCCTCGCGCGCGAGGTCCTTCAGGGCCATCGGACGAGCGTGGTGGACGAGCGCCAGCAGCACCTGCCCGCCCACTTCGATACTCTGGATGCCGCGCTGGACGCGCGCGCTGTCGTTGGCCATTGCTTTGCCCTCGCGCCCTTGATTTGCAAATCGAATTAGACATCAACTAACCAATGCACTAAACTCGAAATTCGCCTAAAGCAAACTACTTCTGTTTAAGCAAATATTCAAGGATGTGTCATGAGCCAGCCCAAAGTCTTCGCCAGCCAGGCCGATCTCGAAGAGAAGAAGGTCACGTTCGCACAGCTCTCCGAGCACGCCTGGGCCTACACCGCCGAAGGCGACCCGAACACCGGCATCATCATCGGCGACGACGCCGTGCTGGTCGCCGACACGCAGGCCACACCGGCGATGGCGCAGGACGTGATCCGGCGCATCCGTGAGGTCACCGACAAGCCGATCAAGTACGTCGTGCTCACGCATTACCACGCGGTGCGCGTGCTCGGTGCCAGCGCCTACCAGCCGCAGCAGATCCTCGCCAGCCAGGACACCTACGACCTGATCAAAGAGCGCGGTGAGCAGGACAAGGCCAGCGAGATCGGCCGCTTCCCGCGCCTGTTCAGCAACGTCGAGACCGTGCCGCCCGGCATGACCTGGCCGACCATGACCTTCACCGGCAAGATGACGCTGTGGCTCGGCAAGCTCGAGGTGCAGTTGCTGCAGCTCGGCCGCGGCCACACGAAGGGCGACACCGTCGTGTGGCTGCCGCAGGAGCGCACGCTGCTGAGCGGCGATCTGGTCGAGTTCGACGCCACGCCGTATGCGGGCGATGCCTACTTCAACGACTGGCCGAAGACGCTGGACAACGTCGCGGCGCTGAAGCCCAAGGCGCTCGTGCCGGGGCGTGGCCCCGCGCTCGTCGGCGAGGCCAGGGTGCAGGAGGGCCTGTCGAGCACC
The DNA here is from genome assembly GCA_040007475.1 of Burkholderiales bacterium. Lineage (GTDB taxonomy): Bacteria > Pseudomonadota > Gammaproteobacteria > Burkholderiales > Burkholderiaceae_C > LMDS01. The sequence goes on along the minus strand of JBDTVC010000066.1, from coordinate 571 downwards.
GCCGGCTTCATCGCCGACGTGCGCGCCAGCGTGCAGACCGGCGTGAAGGCCGGCAAGGACCTGAACGCGGTCTACAAGGAGACCTTCGCCAAGCTCAAGCCCAAGTACGGCCACTGGGTCATCTTCGACCACTGCATGCCGTTCGACGTGACGCGCTGCTTCGACGAGGTCACGCAGTACCCCGACCCGCGCATCTGGACGGCCCAGCGCGACATCGAGATGTGGCAAGCGCTGGAGAGCTGAGGCGACCATGGCCGACGTCGATTTCCAGACGCTGACCTTCGCGTACGAACGCAGCGCCGACCAGGGCGCCGCGACCCCGGCGCGCCACCCGGTTGTCGTCGTCGGTGCCGGCCCGGTCGGCCTCGCGCTCGCGATCGACCTCGCGCAGCGCGACGTGCCGGTCGTGCTGCTGGACAACGACAACACGCTCTCGACCGGCTCGCGCGCGATCTGCTTCGCCAAGCGCACGCTGGAGATCTTCGACCGGCTCGGCTGCGGCGACGAGATGGTCGCCAAGGGCGTGTCGTGGAACGTCGGCAAGGTGTTCTTCCGCGATGCCGAGGTCTAC